>DAOTVT010000266.1:0-18835 GCA_034436295.1 Anaerolineae bacterium
CTTCGTGTGGTGGTTTCGTATAACTCTACTTTACACCAAGGGGCACCCCATTTTCAAGTCCTTCCTCAAAAAGGCCAAACTCCAGGGCAGGTTTCCATACCTGCCCCCTGTCTTCGGCGGCTATGGAAAGCCGCCCTACGAAACTTGCACACAGAGACGCAAGGGCACAAAGGGATTGTTTTGTGTGCCTTTATCCCTCTGTGTCTTTGTGCCTTTGTGTGAGAAAAATATTCCACACAAAGAGTGTAGTAGGGCAGGTTTCCATACCTGCCCCCTGTCTTCGGCGGCTATGGAAAGCCGCCCTACGAAACTTGCACACAGAGACGCAAGGGCACAAAGGGATCGTTTTGTGTGCTTTTATCCCTCTGTGTCTTTGTGCCTTTGTGTGAGAAAAATATCCCAACAGAGACCGCAGAGAATCAAGGAGCACTTTCCCCCTCGGCGATCTCCGCGGCGGGAGCCTTCCCGCGCAGCAGGCTTCGGAATCGCCCCACCGGAATGGCGGCCAACACCACGTCCAGGTCTTTCCCGCGGAACCCGCCGATGAGCCACAGGACGATCGGATACGCGACGATCGCCAGCAGCAGCCCCAGCAGCAGGCTCACGGGGCGCGTCGCCCACAGGATGCCCGCGCACGCCAGCGACGCCACCAGCGGTTGCCACGTGATCCCCACCCACGGCACGCGCGTCAGGTGCTTGCGGATGGCGTAGTAGAACGGCAGCAGGAGCGCGATCTCCGAGAAGATAAGGATCGCCGCCGCAGCCTGGTATCCGTACCTCGGCACGAACAGGAAGTTCATCACCACGTTGAAGGTCATCCCGATGAGGAACGCCTTGGTCAGGAATCGCTGCTGGTCAATGGCGATGAGCACGTACTGGGTAACGGCGTTGATGAACCCGAAGGGCCGCGAGAGAATCAGCAGTTGCAGCGCGATCATGGATTGGGGCAGGTAGCGGCTGCCGCCCAGCACGGCGATGAGTTCGCGGGAGATGAACAGCGTGATGACGGTAACGGGCAGGATGAACATCAGGAGCAGGCGCAGCGACAGGATGTAGGCGCGCACCAGCGATTCGCGCGCCGACTCGGCGTAGCGCGACATGAGCGGGAAGATGGCCAGCGTGAAGTACGACGGCACGATTTGCAGCGCGTCAATCCAGCGGTGGGCCGCCGAGTAGTATCCCACCTCTGCGTCGCCCCGATACTGCTGGAGGAACTGGATGTCAATGCGGAAGAAGATGGTCGCCAGCAGGTGGTTGATCATCAGCGGGTACGAGTCGGACAGGAGGCGGCGGCCGAAACTCGGCTCAAACTCCAGGCGCGGGCGGAAGTAGAACCGCGCCGCCAGGATGCCCAGGATGAGCAGCGTAACCACGTTGACCACCACCGACACGCCCGCCAGCCCTACCACTCCCCAGCCCAGCAGCAGCACCAGCGCCCCCAGCATCACCCGCAGAATCGTGGTAACCGACGAGATGGCGGCGGGGTACTCCATCTGCTCGTGGGCGTAGAACACCGACGAGATGGCCTCGGCGAAACTGCTGAAGATGAGCCCGATGCTGAACAGCAGCACCGCCCACACGGTCTCCATGGCCATATTGCCGACCCGCGCCGACAGCACCAGGATGCCCGCCAGGATGGGCAAGGACACCGCCCACAACAGCAGCCGCAGCACGAGGGTGTTGCCCAGGTAGCGGCGCTGCTCTTCGGGCTTCTTGGACGCCTCGCGGGTCAGGAGCGTCCCCAGGCCGAACAGGACGAGAATCTCAAAGTACCCGATGAGGTTGACGGCCGTCTGGTATCGCCCCGCGCCCACCGGAGCCAGGATGCGCAACATGAGCATGGCGAAGACCAGGTCAATGAAGCGGTTCAGCAGCGACATGCCCATCAGCACCAGCGAGTTCTTCGCCACGCGCTTCACCGCCGAGTCGCCCGCGTCGGCGCGGTAGAAACGCCGCCACACGGCAAACACCGCCAGCAGCACCATGGACATGGCCGCCAGGAACGAGGCGTACAGCCCCAACTTGAACGACATGGGCGTGTACTTGAAGCGGATGGTGTACGTGCCTGGCTCCAGGTACACGGCGCGGAAGTTGCCGTCGGCGCGGTAGAGGGCCAGTTCGCGTTCGTCGGCGTCGCCCTCGGCCCTGGCATACGCCTTCCACCCCGGAAAGTAACTGTCGCCGAGCACCACCAGGCTGGGTTGGGCCAGGCTGGCCTTCAGGAACACCTCGTTGCCCGCGTAGGATTCCACCGCCACCGGCGCGTACTGGGCAGGCTGCGCGGCGGCCTGGGCGCGGAACCCCTGCTCCTCTTCCAGCACCACGTACTCGCGCGGGTCGTACTGCTTCAGCGCGTCGCCCACCTTCTCGCGGGGCACGACGACAGCGGCGGTGGCCGGTAGCGCGAAGGCGCGAGGCATGGCGTTCTGGTTCTCGTACACCCGCACCTCGCCGTCGTAAACCAGTTTGTAGCCCGCGTGGTCCAGCGCCTGCGTCGTGATGACGTACTTCACGTTCAGCAGGTGCAGCAAGGGCGAGTCCAGCGAGTTCCGTTCCGACAGCGGCGCGATGCGGTTGTACAGCAGTTCGTCCTGCGCCTCAATCCACCCCATGTACTCCACGTACTGCTTGGGGATGATGGAGTCGTACCCTCGGATGTCCTGGAAGCCGAAGATCATGCCCGAATTGGCGTTGAAGGGCTTTTCGCCGGGCGCGATGAACGTGGTGAACCGCCACAGGCTTTGGTCGCGCTGGAGGAAGTCCACCACCGGCGGCTTGAACTCCAGCAGCGCCGGGTCGGTCCTGGGGTTGAACCCGATGCCCACCACGAATAGGTCCAGGGCGACGACGGCTGCGGCGGCGATTTTCCACCCGTGCCCGCGCGCCCGCGCCGCCCGCCGCACCACCAGCCCCGCCAGAAGCAGGAACAGTCCGAACAGGAAGAAGTTGCGGAACTGGTACGAGTACAGCATGGCCCCGTCGGCGAAGGCGCGCTGCGCCAGCCCCTGCGTCTGGACGAAGCGGTCGGCCAGGCGGAGCGTGAACCCGCCCAGCGCGCGGGACAGCAGGAGCGCGCCAAGCCCCAGCGCCCCGACCGCCGCCGCGAAACCGGCCAGCCGCCGGGTCGCGCGGTTCACGCGCTCGGAATCGGCTGCCCAGCGGGAGAGCGCCGTGATCCCCAGGCCCGCCAGCACCGCCATGCTGAGCGTGTAGGCGAAGACCCAGCGGAACGGCGAATGCAACTGGTTGGCGCCGGGGACCAGGTAGAAGAACAGCGCGTACAGCGGCGTGCCGAACGCCATCAGCACCGACACGACGGCCAGCGACGCGAAAATCCACACGGCCGCGCCGCGCCTGCGAATGACGGCGATGACGGCCAGCAGGAGCGGCAGGATGCCGACGTAACTTCCCGCCTCCACGTAGTTCTTCCACGTGGGCAACCCCTTCGTCCACGCGATTTCGGTGATAGGTTCGCCCAGGGCGTTGGTGGTAACGGGCACAACCTGCCAGCGGAACAGGTCAAAGTACTGGTGATGGCTGGGGTTGCCGAAGAAGTCGGGGACGAAGAACGTGATGATCTGCCGCCAGGGATAGGCCCAGCCCACGACCTGCTGGTAACTCACGGCCCCCTGGCGGAAGTTCTGGCGGACCAGTTCGTACAGGGGAATCCACTGCACCGCGCCCAGGCCGATGCCCAGCACGCCCAGCGCCGCCAGCCAGGCCACCGCCCGCCCCGCCATGGGCCAGAAGGCCCGCCGGTGCCGCACCCACAGGGCGACGAGCCGCCCCGCCGTGTAGTAGGCCAGGATGATGGCCACGTACACCATGATCTCCACGTGGCCCGCCAATATCTGCATGCCCAGGCCGGCGGCCCCCACGAGCACCCACAGCGCGGCCCTCCAGTGGCCGGCAGACGCTTCGGCCAGGCGCAGCAGTTTCTCGGCCACCCACAGCAGGAAGGGCAACCACGTAACCGCGCCGACGATCATGGGGAAGTCCACGCTCACCACCATGAACGCGCTGAAGGTGAACGTAACCCCTGCCACGAACGCCCCCGCACGGCTGGCCCCCAGCGTCCGCACGAACAGGTACGTGAACAGCCCCGCCAGCACGAAGTGGATATACGTGAACACGCCGTAGGCCAGGGGCAGCGGCAGCGCGTAGTACACGAGGCTCAGGGGATACATGGCCGAATGCTGCCCCGCCGCCAGGAAGGGAACCCCCGCGAACAGGTAGGGGTTCCACAGGGGAATCTGCCGCTGGTGGAGCGACTGCAGGATGAACTGCTTCCAGACGTAGTTCTCCAGGATGAGGTCGCTCAGCAGTTCGTTGTGGGGGAAGCGAACGCCGAGCGACGCCGCGAAGGTGCGCCACGGCTCAAAGGCGAACAGATTGTCGGCGGGCAGCAGGGTCTTGCCGCCCAGGAGCACCGGCCAGAAGAAGATCAGCGGGAGCAGCACGAATCCGAGCACAGGGAGAAGCCTGCGCCCGCGAGGAGTCTGGAAAAACCGAATCCCTGCGCCGAAACCAGCCTTGACGCCGCTCACCCGCCCCCTCGGAGCCGCCGATACCGCCAGCGAATCTCAAACACGCGCCATGCGGCCTCTAACTTCACGGGCATGGTCATCTTGGACCTGCCGATACGCCGATCCTCAAAGAAGATGGGGACTTCCAGTATCCGCAGCCCCAACTTCTCGCTCAGGTAGGCCATCTCCACCTGGAAGATGTACCCGCCGGAGTGCACGCGGTCCAGGTCTATGCGCTCCAACGCCTCGCGGCGCCAGCACTTGAACCCTGCCGTGGCGTCGCGCGTCTTGACGCCCAGGATGAGCCGCGTGTACACGCTGTTGGCGAACCAACTCAACAGGTAGCGGCCCAGGCCCCATTGCTCGTCCAGCCGCCCGCCCTCCACGTAGCGGGAGCCGACCACGACATCGTAGTCCCGTATCTTGTCCAGAAACACGGGTATGTAGTTGGGCGAGTGGGAGAAGTCGGCGTCCATCTGGATGATGTAGTCGGCGCCGTGGGCCATGGCGTAGCGGAAGCCCGTAACGTAGGCCGTGCCCAGCCCCATCTTGCCGGGGCGGTGGATGACGTGCAGGCGGCCGGGGTATTTGGCGGCCAGTGCGTCGGCCACCTCGCCCGTGCCGTCCGGCGAGGCGTCGTCCACGACCAGAATCTCCAGGCCCTGCACCGGCTGGGCGAACAGTTCCGCCACAATGGTGGGCAGGTTGTCGGCCTCGTTGTAGGTCGGTATGACAACCATGGTCAAACGGGTTGCGTCCGTCATCAAGCATCCCTTCTCAGCATAGGGTGGTGTTGCGATTATAGTCCTTTCGGCGGGGCGGGTCAAACGGAGTTTGTCTGACATGTGCGTGAATTCTCTCCGAAAGTCGTCGGGGCATATTGCCAAGCGCGCGCAAATGCGCTATAATAGGTGTGCACGCACAGGGGACTCACATTTTTCACCTCCATTGCCACCAGGGATATTGAGAAGCGACTGCCGGCACGGGGGGCTTTTTTCGCTCGCGGGCCAGGCAGCATCGCTATAGTGGCCAGGCAAATTCCGGACATCGCCTATGGAGACCAAAATCCTTCTGATTGACGACGACCTCCTGGAAGCGGAGCGAATCCAGGCTTCTTTGCAGCGCGCGGGTTTTCACGTGCAGATGGCTCCGCCCAGCCGCAAGGCGGTGCGCCTGGCGAAGGGGCAAGGGCACGCCCTGGTTGTCCTCAGCCTGAACGGCCATACCACATCTCCCCAATCCTTTGGCAACTCGCTGCGGCGCGCCATCGGCTCCACGCCGCTGGTGTTCGTGCCGCCCGTCGGCGTTCAGGTGCCGGCGGCGGAGAATCAGCGCGTGCTGGATCGTCCGACCACAACCCGCCGAATCCTGTACCATGTGCGGCGACTGCTCGCGCAACAGAAGCCCAGCCCCATTCACGTGGGCCATCTGACGCTGGACTACGAGAACCAGTGCGTGTGGAAAGGCGAGGAGCGATGCCGTCTGACCCCCAAGGAGTTCCGCCTCCTGGAGTTCTTCATGACCCGCCCCCGCGAGGTGCTGTCCAAGAAGCAGATTCTGGAGGCCGTGTGGGATACGACGTACATGGGCTACGTCCGCACCATCTACGTGCACATCCGTTGGCTGCGGAAGAAGTTGGAGGCAGACCCCTGCCGCCCCGAGTACATCCGCACGGTGCGCGGCATCGGGTACGTGTTCAGTTGCCCCGAAGCGCCCGCGCCCGAAGGGTAGGCTCGCCGGGCCAGCCCATGCGCGGCCTCTCGCCCCATTTTGTAGCCCTTCGCAAACCGTGCTACAATATGCGGTAACATTGGGCCAAGCGTTCATCGTGCCGAGGGGGAGGAGAACAGTGCATACCCCCGTTCTGGTGCTGAATCACAACTTCCAACCGTTGCACGTATGCAGCACGCGCCGGGCCATGACCCTGCTCTACCTGGGCAAGGCGGAGGTCGTGGAGAATGGCCGCGGGTACGTGCGCACGCCCTCGCGCCTGCTGCCCCGCCCGTCGGTCATTCGGCTCCACCGGACCGTGATGCGTCCCTATCCGCGGGTGCGCCTCAGCAAGAAGGAAATCTTCCGGCGCGACAACTACACGTGCCAGTACTGCGGGCAACCGTCCAAGCACCTCACGGTGGACCATGTGATTCCCCGCCACAAGGGCGGCACGCCCACGTGGGACAACCTGGTGTCGGCGTGTCCCGCGTGCAATCGGCGCAAGGGCGGGCGGACGCCCCAAGAGGCCCAGATGCGGCTTCTGCGGCCCGCGTTTGAGCCGCGCGCCAACAGCCTGTACCTGTTCCGCCACTACCTGGACGAATACGAGGAATGGCGCAAGTTCATTGAAGGCTGGTGAGTTGCCGAGGCTTTGCGCAAGATGTCCGAACGACCCGCCCACAGAGGCGGGTCGTCTTATTGTCGGGCTTGCGGCTCTGGGGCGCTCTGGGCGATGTCCACCAGCGCGTACAGCCCTCCGGAGACGAGCGAGTGCCCGCCCAGCAGCACAGGGACGGGCGCAGCGGCGGCGGCCTGGGTGATCGCCTTCAGCGCGGGGTCGGCGATGTCGTCCGGGCGGAGCAGGTCCGAGCGGTACCGGTCCGCGTTGGTCGGCCATTTGCCCAGGTGCGACAGGAGCACGCGGCTATCCAGCAGAACCAGGTCGGCCACTTCTGCCAGGGCCTGGAACAGCCCTTCGGGGCCGCGCTCGCCCAGGAGGTAGCCCAGGACTGTCCGCACTTCGCCCCTGTCCATGCGGCCGCTGGCCCTCATCCCGCGCTCTTCGGCCAGGACGGCCACCGTGCACGGGGTGTGCGCTTCCATGTAGGCGCGCGCGGCCGCGCCCACCCTCCCCGCCAGCAGCACGCGCGCGCCGGGCTTCCGCAGGACCGCCAGCGCGCGCCGAATGGGCGACAAATCCAGCCCGACGCTGTCCAGATACGCGCGCAGACGCGGCGGGCAAGCGGGATGCGCCTGGCAGATCATCAGGTCCACGGGCGTGTCCAGGTCAAACAGGCTGACGGCGCTCGGCGGGAGGGCCAGCGCCTCCAGGCCTGCCTGTCGCGCCAGTCGCCACGCCAGGTCGTTGTCGGTGTCGGGAGGCTCAATGCGGCTGATGGCCTCGCCGGGGGTAAAGGCGACGAGGTCCGAGGAGTAGAAGTTGTTGGCCACAAGCCGATTCTCGCCCTGCGCCACGGTGTCCGAAATCCAGCGGAGGTCGTCCTCTGTGAGGAATATGCCGCTGCCGCCGCCCGCGTAGAAGGGCCGCGCCAGGCGGTGCGCCGTTACCAGGTCGCGCAGGCGCCGCCCGAAGTGGAAGGAGCCGCTGTCCAGGGCCACTTCGGCGTCGGGGTGCGAGGCGCGAATCCTGGCGGCGAAACGCGCCGAGTTGGTGGCCACCAGCATCCGCCCGATGCTCCCCACGCGGGCGGCGCGGTCCAGCCAGTCCAGCGTGGCGGCGCGCCAGGCTTCGGCCATCATCCGCTCTTCGGGCGTGGTCTCGTCTCCACCCACCATGAGGACCAGTTCCGCGTGCGCCGACATTCGGCCCCTCCAAATTCGGCGGGGCTAGAGCGTCTGCCCTAGCCCCGTCCCGCCCATTGGCTTGGCGCTTGTCAGGGTTGCGCGCCCGTGCGACAGGCGGCCCTAGACGACCTCCGGCTCCAGCAGGCCGTAGTCGCCGTCATGCCGACGGTAAACCACGCTCAGGCGGTCGGTGTTCACGTTCATGAAGATGAAGAAATCGTGCCCCAGGAGTTCCATCTGCTCAATGGCTTCGGTCTCGTCCATGCGGTCCACGCGGAACCGCTTGGTGCGGACGATGCGGGGTTCTTCCTCCTCCGCTTCGCTCACGGGGACCGGGGGCATCTCCCCTGGGCTTGGGCGGCCGCGGCGACGCTGCTTGCCCTTGTACCGCGCGATCTGGCGGTGCATCTTGTCCACCGCGGCGTCAATGGAGGCGAACATGTCGGCGGACTTCTCCTCCACGCGGAGGATCGTGCCGCTGCTGCGCACCGTTACCTGCACGACCTGGCGGTCCTGGGCGCTCTTGGTCTTCTCCACGGCCAATTCCACACGCGCCTCGTCAATGGTGGGAAGGTACCGATCCAGTTTGCCGATCTTCTTCTCCACGTATGACCGCAGCCAGTCCGTAACCTCCACGTTCTTGCCCGTGATGATCAGTTGCATCTCCCTGCTCCTTATGGTTTAGGATATCGTGCCGAGAAACTCGGGATGTGTCCAGCGCTCCATGACAAAGGCCGACCTGTGGCATTTGCCCGTGGAGGTCGGCCTCACCTTTCCCCCGAAGCGCTCATCTACACCGCCTATCCGTGGTCGCTACAGGAAAAGACGGGTTACGATTGCCAATCCATTATAGCGCACAAGTGTCCATTTGGCAATAAGCGAATTCGGATTTTGGCGCGACCGCGGTATAATCAGCGGCGATGAGCGAGCATGTGGAGATGTCGGGCGCGCCTGGGCCTGAAACGGAGCGGCACCGCGGACGGAGGGATGCGTTGCAACGCGCCCCTACCGTAGTCCTGTGCCTGGCGCTTGCGCTGCTTGGGGCGTGCGGGCACGTGTGGACGCTCCCGACGGACGCGCCGATCCCGTCGGCGGCTGCCATCGCGCCTTCGCCGACGCCGCCCGCACCCACCGACACCCCCCGCCCGCCGCAGCCCGTATGGCTTCCAACGCGCACGCCCGCGCCCACCCCGACGCCCGTCATCTACGTGGTGCAGAAGGGCGACACGCTCATTGGCATCGCCAGGCAGTTCGGCGTCTCGGCCACCGTGTTGCAAACGGCCAACGGCATCGTGGATCCCAGGCGGCTGCAAATCGGCCAGGAGTTGCTCATCCCGCCGCCCGAGCAGGGCGCCGCGCCCGTCTTGCCGACGCCCACGCCCGTTGCCGTGCGCGTGGAGCGGCTGGGCGCGCACGCCCTGCCGACCGGCGGCTTCTGCGTCCTGGGCGAGGTGGTGAACCCGCTGCCCCAGGCAGTGGAGCGCGTGGCGGTGGAGGTAACCCTGCTGGACGGCGCGGGAGGCGTGCTCGCCCAGGAGCAGGCGGCCACCTTGCTGGAGGTCCTTCCCGCGGGCGAGTCGGCGGCCTTTGCGGTCCTGTTTCCCGATGCGCCGACCTTCGCGAATTACCGCGTCGCCGTCGTGAGCGCGGACGTGCTCCAGCACCTGGGCCACCTGTACCTGGACTTCGGCGTGCCTTCTCACGAGTTGCGGACCGCCCGCAACGGGTCGGTTGAGGTGGCGGGGACGGTGCGCAATGAAGGCGCGGCCATCGCCAGGCCCTTCGCCGTTGTAACGTGCTACGACGCCGATGGCCTCCCCGTCGCGGTTCGGGAAGTGCCCACCGACCCGCCGGTCCTCGGCCCGGGCGAGCAGGGGGAATTCCGCGTGAGCCTGACGCCGCTGGGGGCGGCCGTTGACCGCTGCCGCGTGCAGGCGCAGGGGGAAAGTCTCGGCGAATGAGCGTTGCAGAGGACACGAGAAAGGCAAGTCGCGGGTTTCGTGCTCCAAGTGTTGTCGGAGTTACGCGCATAAACTCGTTACCGTTTGCCAGAGGAACGCCGTTGTGGTAGAGCCGGAAATCTCGGAAGTCCATCAAGTCTCGGCAGGCCCGGAGCGCGGGGAAGGCCCTGCGTGGAAGGCGGGCGTGTTGCGCCGCTTCCACATCCCCGAGGCGCTGATGGTGTTGGGCGTGGTTCTCATCGTCGCGTTCGCGGTCCTGTGGGCGCGCCAGGGCCACGAGGACGCGGGATTGCCCGCCGCGGTGCAGCCCACGCCGTTCCCGACGGCCGCGCCGCCCACGCCCACCCCGACGCCCCCGCCGACCGAAACTCCCGTCCCGGGCGCGCCCGCGACAGTGGCCCTGCCCACGATACCCCGCAGCACGCCTGCGGTGGCGACGCCCGCGCCGGCCACATCGCCCCCGACCCGAATCGTCATCCCCGCCATCAACCTGGACGCGCCCGTGGTGGAGGTCGGCTGGAAAGTGGTGGAGCGCGACGGGCAGACGACAACGGAGTGGGAGGTGGCCGACTACGCGGCGGGATTCCACATCGGCTCGGCCTATCCGGGCAACGTCGGGAATACGGTCCTATCGGGCCACCACAACGTGCGGGGCAAGGTGTTCCGGTATCTGGTGAACGTGAACCCGGGCGACCTCGTCATCCTGTATGCCGATGGCCGGGCTTACTACTACCGGGTGGAGAGCAAGCAGATTCTGCCCGAGAAGTACGCCTCGGACGAGCAGCGGCGGAAGAATGCGGAACTCATCGGCTACTTCCCCGACGAGCGGCTGACCCTGGTAACCTGTTGGCCCTACACCAGCAACACCCATCGCGTCGTGGTCGTTGCGCGGCCCGTTCCCCCGCCCGCCGACGCGAAGTAGCCGTTCACCACAGCACGAACGGACGCGAATCTGGGCCAATGCGCAATCCACGAATCGTTTGGCTCTATTCGTGTAGATTCGCGCTATTCGTGGATAACCGGATGCCCGCCGGCCGCGACGACATTGGCCAGCGCGGCCCACTCGTCCAGGCGCAGCGTTTCGGCGCGCCGCTTGGGGTCCACGCCCGCGGCCCGGAGCGCGGCTTCGGCCTGCTCCGGCGGGATGCCCAGCCCCGCGCTCAAGGCGTTGCGCAGTTGCTTGCGCCGCTGCGAGAAGCCCGCCCTTGCCACGCGGAACAGCAGCGCCTCGTCGGCCACAGGGGCCACGGGCGAGGGTCGCGTCTCCAGCCGCAGGATGGCCGAATCCACCTTGGGCGCGGGGGTGAAAGCGCCCGCCGGGACGCGCGCGACGATGCGCGGGGCCGCGTACCACTGCACCGCCACGGCCAGCAGGCTCATGGCGCCCGGCCGCGCGCAGATTCGCTGCGCCACTTCCCACTGCACCGTCAGCACGGCCAGCGAGGGGCGCACGTCCGCCTCCAACAGCAGGCGGAGCGCCGCCGAGGTGATGTAGTACGGCAGGTTGGCGACGACCTTGTACGACGGGGAGCGCGCCAGGTGCGGGCGGAGAAGTTGCCCAATGTCGGTGGCCAGGATGTCCGCGTGTACCAGCGACAGCCGCGGATGGCCCGCGAACCGCTCCTCTAGCAGGCGTACCATGCGGGGGTCCAGTTCCACGGCGACGACGTGCCCCGCATGGGCCAGCAGATGCTCGGTGAGGTTGCCCGTCCCCGGCCCGATTTCCAGCACCACGTCGTCGGGGGACAGGTCCGCCGCTTCCACAATCTTGCGCAGGTACACGGGGTCGGCGAGGAAGTTCTGGCCCAGGCTCTTCTTCGGGCGCACAGGGCCTTCGTCCAGGATGCCCTGCAGCCGGGCCATGGCGCGCCTACCTGGACTCTACCGGCCAGTCCGGCAGGACGTACCGAATCTGGTCGGGCGGGGGCGGCGGGGCCAACAGGTACACGTCCACCCACTTCTTCCACAGCACCAGGTTGTCCTCGTCGTAGCACAGGTCAATGCGCAGGCCCTTGATGGCGCCGCCCGTGTCGGCCACGTCGCCGATGCCGTAGCCCGGAACGTACATTTTCGTCTTCAAGTTGACGACGGCCGGGTCCACGGCGATGATGCCCTTCCTGGCCCGCCAGCCCACGCGCGTAATGCCGTATTCGGGGTGGCTGCGTGTCTTGCCCGACGTGGCCGCCGTGTACGACGTGGCGAGCACGCGCAACTTGCGCCAGTATTGGATCGTGCCGTAGGGGGTCTCCAACTCGCGGATGACGATCTTGGTGCCGTAGGCGAAGACCTGGTCCTTCGGTTCCAGCGCCACCCATTCGTCCATGACGTCGCGCTGCACCTCCACGCCATCGCGGACAACGGTGCGCACGCGGCGCTTGCGCAGGCCGTCCTCGCCGGGCCGGAGCAGCCGCCGCTGGTCAATCTCCAGCGTCGGGTCGGGCTGCCACACGACCGAGTAGCCGATAGGCTCCTGCTCAATGGCGAACGTCTGGCGCAGCCGAATCACCTGGATGCGCATCCCCGTGCGCAGGGGCGTGTCGGCGGGCGGGTCGGTGTAGTCCATGCCGACAAGGACAATCCCCGCCTGGGCCAGCGCGTCGCCGACCGTCGCGCCCTGAACGCGGGCCGAAACCAGGCGCGAGTCCACCTCTATGTCCACGGGGATGGCGCGGCGGATGTAGAGGACCATTCCAGGCGCGACGGGCGAGTCGGCTTCGGGGAAGACCGCATCGCCTGCCAGCAGGCTCACCCCGGCGGCCGCGAGCGCCTCGCCTACGGTGGGCGCGGTGGTGAGGATTTGTGCCGTTACGCCGCCGTCGCTCACGGTCAGGGGGACGGCGCGGCGGACTTCCACCGTCAGCGTGGCCCGCTGGCCGATGTCGCGGCCGCCTCGGCTGGATGCCGCGCGCGGGTTCGCCGCCGACGCGGACGGCGGGGCTGCGACCTGGCCGTCCACCAGGATCAGGTCGCCATCGCCCACGTGGATGCCGGCCTCTTCCAGGATTTGCGGCGGGGTGGCCGCGCGCGTCTGGACGGTGAAGGTGCGGCCGTCCGCGCGGATGGTAACCGTGCGCGCCCGATGCACCGTAACGGCCATCTGCGGGGTCAGCGGGGTTTCCAGGCTTGGCCACACGGCATCGGCGGCCGAAAGGCGAATCCCCTGCTGTTCCAGGAGCGCGCCCACCGTGGCGGCGTGCGTGGTAACGGGGTGGCACTGCCCGTCCACCCACAGCGTGATGGGCGTGGCCGTCTGCGCGTAGGCGCGCCATCCGAAGGCCGCCAGCAGGATGACGAACATCGCGAGCGCGGCCGCCCGCGCCGCATGCCCCAGCCCACGCGCCGATTTTGTGGCATCCTGCCTCATTGCCTGGTCGCAGGATAGAGGGTACATCATCCTCCTGTGAAATCCCCTGGCCGTGTCCCGGCCATAAACGAAGGGTCGTGCACCCTTCCTTGACCTGCATCCCCCGGCTTGCCCGATCAGCCAACTCCAGCCAGGCGACCCTGTGTCGCCCAGAAAGCACTCCTTACCGTTGCTTCCTCCCGGACCTGGCGGGGTTCGGAGGTTTCTGCCGCACAGGACCCAGCCTTCAACGCCGCTTGACCGAAGCAGTCCCAGGAAATCGCAGGCCGCAAAAGGGCATTCAACCCCGCTGTAGCGGATTGCGGGTACAGGGCACCGCTAGCTCCCCGTTTAGCACGACCCAGGCTCATGTTACCCGATGGCGTCGGGAATGTCAAATGAAATGAAAAGGCGGAGAGGGTGGGATTCGAACCCACGGAGGATTGCTCCTCACGCGATTTCCAATCGCGCCGATTCGTCCACTCTCGCACCTCTCCGCGCACGAGCGAGGACATTATACCCGCGCGGGGTGGAATTGGCAACTCGGCAGCGCGGAAGACTCGGTTCCAAAGGAGCGTAGGGCAGGTTTCCATACCTGCCGGGCAGGTTTCCGAGCCTGCCACTTGCCTTCGGCGGCTATGGAAGGCCGCCCTACGTGTCTTGGCACTTCCGAAAGTGCGTCGCACCTCGGCCGCCGACACGAGACGGAGAGCGTAGGGCAGGTTTCCATACCTGCCGGGCAGGTTTCCGAGCCTGCCTCTTGCCTTTGGCGGCTATGGAAAGCCGCCCTACGTGTCTTGGCACTTCCGAAAGTGCGTCGCACCTCGGCCGCCGACACGGGACGGAGAGCGTAGGGCAGGTTTCCATACCTGCCGGGCAGGTTTCCGAGCCTGCCTGTTGCCTTTGGCGGCTATGGAAAGCCGCCCTACGTGTCTTGGCATTGCGCCACCAGCCCAACAGGCAGGTTTCCAAGCGTGCCTCTTGCCTTTGGCGGCTATGGAAAGCCGCCCTACGTATCTTGGCACTGCGCCGCCCATCCAACAGGCAGGTTTCCAAGCGTGCCTGTTGCCTTTGGCGGCTATGGAAAGCCGCCCTACGTGTCTTGGCACTGCGCCAACACGAGGCGGAGCCGAATCGCGGGGCGGCTCACATTGACGCGGCGGGGCGCTCGTGATAAAATCACGCCGCAGCCAACAGCCGGATAGGAACCGTGATGGACCTGTCTGTTGTGATCGTCAACTACAATACGAAGGCGCTCCTGCGCGACTGCCTGCGCTCCGTCCTGGGGAGCCGCGGGCTGGACGCTTTTGCCGTGATCGTCGTGGACAACGCCTCCACCGACGGCAGCGCCGACATGGTGCGCCAGGAGTTCCCGCAGGTGCATCTCATCGCCAGCCCCGTCAACGGCGGGTACTCGTATGCCAACAACCTGGGCCTGCGGGCGGCCCCGCCCTCGCGCTACTACCTGCTGCTGAACCCCGATACGGTGGTGCCGCCGTCGGCCCTGGCCGACATGGTGGCCTACATGGACTCCAGGCCCGACGCGGGGGTGGCGGGGCCGCGCCTGGTGCTGGCCGACGGGAGCCTGGACCTGGCCTGTCGCCGCGGCTTCCCCACGCCCGCCGTGTCCCTGTACCGACTGAGCGGGCTTAGCCGCCTGTTCCCCAAGAGCAGGCGCTTCGGGCGCTACAATATGACGTTCCTGGACCCCGATGACGAGGCCGAGGTGGACTCGGTGGTCGGGGCGTTCATGATGGTGCGGGCGGAGGCCATGGAGCAGGCGGGGCTGTTGGACGAGACGTTCTTCATGTACGGCGAGGACCTGGATTGGGCCTATCGCATTCGGCAGAAGGGGTGGAAGGTGTACTACAACCCCGCCGTAACCGTGCTTCACTACAAGCGGGCGGCCAGCCGCCACAGCCGCCGCGCCCAGTTTGAGTTCCAGCGCGCCATGTACATCTTCTACCGCAAGCACTATGCGGCCAGCACCAACCGCGTGCTCCACTTCCTCATCCTGTGCGGGCTTGTGCTGCGGGGCGGGCTTCCCATGCTGCGGGAGATTCTGGGCAGGCCCCAGGCCGCGACAACCAAGGAGACGCCCGCATGACAAGGCGCAGCGAGTGGCTCCTCAAGGCGCTGCTGGTCTTCCTGGACGCATCGCTGGCGGCGTTGGCGTTCTATTTGGCGTACCTGTGGCGCTTGCGCACGGAGAACCCGCCCGCCGTCAACATTCTGCCGTTCCGCGGCTACGTGGGGATGCTGTTCATCCAGGTGGGGTCGCTGCTGGTGTCGTTTCTCCTGGCGCGGCTCTACCACCTGAAACGCGGCGTTTCGCGCCTAGACGTGCTGACGGCGCTGGTGGGGGCGGCATCCATCGGAATCCTGCTCACCAGCGCGCTTACGTCACTTCTGTACAAGAACGAACTGGACTATCCCCGCCTGATGCTGGTGTACTCGTGGGTGCTGACGATCGTCCTTGTGGGCGCGGGCAGGCTGGCCCACGACTACCTGGAGGGTCGGCTGCGCGCGCGCGGCGTGGCCGTGTACAACACGCTCATCGTGGGCACCGGCGACGTGGGGCGGATGATCCTCAACAAGATTCGCCAGTCGCCCGCGCTGGGCTACAGGGTGGTGGGCTTTGTGGACGAATCGCCCGCGCAGGGCGATGTCATGGGCGTGCCGGTGCTGGGGGCCACCGCCGACCTGCCGCAACTGATAGACGCGCACGCCATTGACCAGGTCATCATCGCCATGCCCGAACGCTCGCACCAGGAACTGCTGGAGATCATCGCGCTGTGCCAGAGGGGCCGCGTGGAGATCAAGGTCTTCCCCGACGTGTTCCAGATCATCGCGTCGGAGATGAGCATCGGCGACCTGAACGGCCTGCCGCTGCTGACCGTGCGGGACATCGCCCTGCGCGGGTGGAAACTGACGCTGAAGCGGGCCATGGACATCGTCGGCAGCGCCATCGCGCTCATCCTGCTGTCGCCGTTCATGTTGCTGGTGGCGGCGCTGGTCAAACTGGAATCGCCCGGCCCGGTCTTCTACGTCCAGGAGCGGGTGGGGCTGGACGGCAAGCCGTTTCAGTTGCTCAAGTTCCGCACCATGCGCCAGGACGCCGAGGCCAACGGCCCAGGGTGGACGGTGGCCAACGACCCCCGGCGCACGCGCCTGGGCAAGTTCCTGCGGCGCTACTCCATAGACGAGTGGCCGCAATTCATCAACGTCCTCATCGGCGAGATGAGCCTGGTGGGGCCGCGCCCCGAGCGCCCCATGTACGTGGAGCAGTTCCGCCAGGCCATCCCCCGCTACATGGAGCGCCATCGCGAGAAGGCGGGCATCACCGGCTGGGCGCAGGTCAACGGCCTCCGTGGCGATACCTCCATCGTGGAGCGCACCAAGTACGACCTGTGGTACATTGAGAACTGGTCGCTCTGGCTGGACATCAAGATTCTCATTCGGACCGTGGTGCATTTCGCCAAAGATGAGAACGCGTACTAGGCCCTGGGGCTTCAGCGCCGCCGCGCAGTTTGACAAATCGGCCAAAACGCATTAGGATTATAGGCGAAGTGCCGAAGTGGCGGAATTGGCAGACGCGCTGCGTTCAGGGCGCAGTGGGCAATCGCCCATGTGGGTTCAAATCCCTCCTTCGGCACCTTTTTATTTGGCACCGAACTTGAACGGCTTGACAGCGGAACGCAATGGGAGTATGCTGGTCATGTGGGGGGCGCGGGCGCGGGAGGCAGAACGGTGAAGAACAGGCTTCTGAGTCTCCAACAGATTTTCGCGCTGTTCCTCGTGGCGTTCGGCGTGCTCACGCTGACGAACCTGGCCGCCGACGCGCGCGAACTCCACACCCTGTCTCTCCAAGTGGAGACCCTCCAGCAGAGCAAGGCGGCGCTGAAGGCCGAGATCGCCGACCTGCGCTCCCAGAAAGAAGCCCTGGCGCGCCCGCACTGGGCCGACGAAGCCGCCAGGAAGTGGCTCCACTGGACGCGGCCCAACGAAGTCCTCGTCGTTGTAACCCCATCGCAACCCAACGGCACTGCTGCGGCAACTTCCACAGGCGCGAACGACAGCAATCCGCCGTCCCACTGGCAGGAGTGGGTGGCGTATCTACAGGGCGCGAACCCCTGATTCGGTTGTAGGCCAGCGCGACAGGCTTGCGGTTGCCGGCCGCCGACGGGCAGGGCGGCGGGCGACGCCATCGTTGACGAGGTGGGGGCGTGCGGCGCCGGGGACTGGGGCTGTCCATTTCCGCCGTGCTTGCGTTGCTGCTCGTGAGCGCGCTCCAGCAGTGGCTCGCGTTCGCCCAGCCGCCGCCGGTGCTCCTGAACGAGTACCTCCCTGCGCCCCTGAACGTGGACTGGGACGGGGATGGCGTCGCGGGAAGCCTGGACGAGTGGGTGGAGTTGTTCTGCCCAGGCGACCAGCCGGTGGACCTGGGCGGCTGGATGCTGGACGACGCCGAGAACGCCGGTTCTGCCCCCTACGTCATCCCCGCGGGCACGTGGATACAGCCCGGCGGCTTCCTGGTGTTCTTCCGCAAGACCACCGGCGTGGGCCTGGACAATGACGGCGATACGGTGCGGCTGCTGCGGCCCGACGGCACCGTCGCCGACGCGCACAGGTACTACACCACCCTGCCCGATGCCTCCTACAGCCGCACGACGGACGGAGGCGGAGTCTGGACGCTGCAATATCCGCCGTCGCCTGGCGGGCCCAACCGGCCTGCTACCCCGACGCCCACGCCGACTATCACCGACACGCCGTCCCAGACGCCCACGCGCACGCCTCCGCCGACGCGGACGCCTACCGACACGAAAACCGCCACGCCCACGCGCACGCCTTCGCTGACAAAGACGCCCACACCGACGCGCACGCCCACTCCCACCAGGACGGCGACGCTCACGGCCACACCCACCCTCACGAAGACGCCCTATCCCACCACGCTCCACCTGAACGAGATCATGCCCGCCCCTCGCTGGGTGGACTGGGACGGGGATGGGGTGCTCGGCAACGACGAGTACATTGAAATCTACAACTCCGCGTGGTATCCGGTTGACGTGGGCGGGTGGAAACTGGACGACCGTCGCGATGGCGGCTCCAAGGAGTACCGCATCCCGCCCTATACGTTCATCTGGGGCAGGGGCTATCTCGTCATCTACAAGAAACAGTCGGGCATCGCGCTGAACAACGATGGCGATGAGGTGCACCTCCTGCGCCCGGACAACGTCCTCGTGGAGAAGGTAACCTACGGCAAAGCGGACTACGACCGCGCATACAGCAAGCAGGCCGATGGGACGTGGACGTGGGAGTATGCGCCTTCGCCTGGCGGCCCCAATCTCGCGGTTACGTGCACGCCGACGCCCACGCGCACCCCCTCGCCGACCGCAACCGAGACCGAGACCCCGACTCCCACCGAAACCCCGACGCCGACGGACACGCCCACCGCGCCGCCCGAAACCGAAACCCCGACGCCGACG
>DAOTVT010000267.1:0-33586 GCA_034436295.1 Anaerolineae bacterium
CAAAGTGTTGGACGAATTGACTCGGGTATTCCACATGGCGCTGGACCTGCGAGACAGCGCCGACGAGAAGGTGCGGGATCACGTGAACCTGGCGCAGGCCATCGCGGCGCGCGACATGGAACAGGCGCTGCACTTCATACACGAAGAGGTCTCGCACTCGCAGAGAAGGGTTCTGGAGGCACTAGCGGGGCACCTGGGCGGCAAGGTTGTCCTGCAACCTACGCGCAGAGCGTGGTAGGGCGAGCGCGGGCACTCGGTTCCTTTGAGCGATTGTTTGGATTTTGAAACCCCTTGACAAGCGTGATTTTCTGTGTTATAATAGTGTTGTACTACACTGGAATAATGCGCCCGCAAATCCATCGCGGCGTTGGCTTTTGTGCGAATCTTTGTCGTAGAGCATCGCGAGAATCCCAAGGAGCAACGGTCTGATGCAATTGCACATAGACCGTAACGCGCCGGTACCCATTTCCGAGCAGATCAAGGGCCAGATCTCATACGCGATCATGTGCGGGATGCTCCGTCCCGGCGACGCGCTGCCGTCTGTTCGCGACCTGTCCGAGACCCTGGGGGTATCCCTCACGACCGTTGCGCGGGTGTATCGTGAACTGTCCAGAGAGGAACTGATCGTCGCGAAGCCCGGGGCCGGCACTTGCGTCGCCGACATCTCCCGCACCAACGGCAGGCACCGCCATAAGGCGGCGCTGAGCAACCTGCAACAGATTGTGGACATGTACATGCGCCACGCGCTTTCTCTGGGACATCCCCTGCCGGAGATTCGCGAGCAATTCCTGGCACGCCTGGAGACGTACGAGAGGAATGCTGATGAGCGGCACATTGGCCTTGTCGGCAATTTTGCCCAGGCAACCCAGTTGTACGCGCGCGACATAGAGGCCATGCTCCAGGACCTGCACGTCCATGTCGTGCCGCTCCTGCTCGCCGACCTGGAGCGGGATCTCGCGGGTAGCCTGGAGCGCCTTCGCCATGTAACCCTTGTGGTTACCATACCTTCCCGTCTGCAGCAGGTGCGCGCCTTGCTGGAGGCCCGCGCCTACCACGTGGTCGCTGTGGCTTTCCGTCCGCGCCCCGACACGCAGCGCAGGATCGCCGCCATTGACCCCCGCAGCCGCATCGGGGTTGTGGCAACCTATCCGGAATTCCTGCAATCCCTGCTGGATGAGGTCGCGTCGTATTCCCTGGCCCGAACTCCGGTCCTCTCGGCCGTTCTCCATCAAGAAGAACGGATTCGGGGCATGTTGTCCCATATTGACGTGCTGATCTACGCGAGCGGCAGCGACAAGGTCCTGGAATGGGTTCCGCCGCACATTGAGGCCATTGAATACCAGTATCAGCCCGAGCCGGATTCGGTGAGCCGGCTGCGCCCACTTATCGCGCAAATGCTCCCGGTCCGGCCCTGATCCAGGCCCAAGCGGCGCAACGGAGCGCTCCGCACCCCGGGCGACAAGACCACATCGGACGACGAGGAGGTCGTCTGGCTCTTTGGAATCTCAAACCATACGTGTAGAGTTCATGCCTGGCGGGGTGGCCCAGAACTGCTGAAGCCATCGTACCCTGGTTGCCGCCTCGCCGCCAGTACGCCGAAAGGGGGTGATCACAGATCGGCATAGGGTCTCAAATCGGTACGGAGCGTCTTTCCAGGCAGCGTAACTTCACATGAATCCTTGAGGAGGAAGAGAGATGCGCAAGCGAGTGTTTACGGTACTGTCCATGCTCGTCTTGGTGTCGCTGGTACTCGGCGCATGCGGCCCGGCGGCCACGCCTACACCGGCGCCCGCGCAGCCGACGACTGCGCCCCAACCCACGACGGCACCCCAGCCCACGACGCCTCCGCCCACCCAGCCACCGGCGGCACCTAAGAGAGGGGGCACGCTGACCATCGGCATTAATCAGAACCCACCCACGCTTGACCCCCATGCTTCACCGTCGGCCATCACGTTCTATATTCTCTCCTCGACAGGAGAGTCACTGCTGTATCTCACGCCCGACCGACAACTGAAGCCCTGGCTCGCCGAATCTTGGGAGGTGAGCGCTGACGCGAAGGTATTTACCTTCCGACTGCGGAAGGATGTCACTTTCCAAGATGGCACGCCCTTCAATGCTCAAGCTGTAAAGTGGAATTTCGATCGGATCACGAGTCCGGATTTCCACGCTGGCGCTGCGGCTGGGCTGGTTGTGGGTTACGACCATACGGAGGTGGTCGACGAATATACAGTGCGCATTCATTTCAGGAATGGGTACGTGCCCTTCCTGACGAATGCGGCTAGCCCTGTACTCTCGATGATATCGCCTGTAGCGACCGAGCAACAGGGAGCGAAGGTCAACGAGACACCCGTGACCACTGGCCCATACCGGCTTACAGAGTTTGTGGCAAACGATCACGCTACGATGGAGCGGTGGGATGGCTACAATCGGCAACCTCCCTGGGCGGACCATGTAGGACCGGGATATGTGGACAAGATCATCTGGAAGGTTATTCCAGAGACTGGCACGCGAGTGGCAACGGTTGAGTCCGGCGAATGTCAGGTGATAGCCGACGTGCCCTACTCGGACCTTCCACGCTTGCAAGCCTCGAAAGACATCACGATCCAAAACGCTGCTTGGGTTGGGTCCCCGCTGCAGTGGCTTCTGAACGTGACAAAGCCTCCCACAGATGATGTGCGGGTACGTAAGGCGCTCAACTTCGCCATTAATCGCCAAGCGCTTGCTGATACCATCTACCGAGGGACAGGTCGCCCGCCGGTGGGAATCGTTACTGCAGCGCTCCTTGATGTCCCACTTCTCTCCTCTTACTACCCGTATGACCCAGACAAGGCGAGACAGCTGTTGGCTGAAGCCGGGTGGAACAGGACGGGAGCCGATGGTTTCCTGGTGAACGACCAGGGGAAGCGTCTGGAGATTCAGATAAACTCCATAGACTATGGCACGGGGCCAAGGGAAATTGATCAGTGGGTGCAGGCGCAATTGCAGGCCATAGGCATTGCGGTTACGCTCAAGGCTCAAGCCCGTCCACCCTGGTACGAAGACAACTACGCCTGTGCAACAAATGGCCCCATCATGTTGTATCGTTTCGGAGACCCTGATAGCCTTCAGGCTCTCTTTCACTCGAAGAATGTTGGGGGATTTGCCAACTGGTCTTGCGTGAAAGATCCCGAGCTTGACAGGCTTATCGAGCAAGCCCGCGTCGAAACGGATGCTCAGAAGCGCACGCAACTGTACGTAGAACTCTCCAAGAGGGTCTTGGAGAATGCTTACATTGTGCCTCTAGTCGACGAACTCTCCGTCTGGGCCCTACGCAGTGAAGTCACTGGGCTCAAATTCAACGGCTTCACCTACCCAGTGGCGGCTGACGTATACTTCGTACGATAGAGGCGCGGGGCTGTCGGCAATTGCTCCCCCGTCGCCAGTCGTAGGCTGTCGACGGGGGAGACCTGCCACCCGAGGAGGTTCGTGCACGTGGGCATCTACACCTTGCGAAGGTTTGTGTGGGCAGTGCCGGTAGTATTCGGTGTCTCGGTACTGGTCTTTATGATGTTACACCTAGTTCCCGGCGATCCAGTCAAAATGATGCTTAGTGAGTTCCAGACAACCCAGGAACAGCTGGATTTACTCCGCTCACAGTTGCACTTGGATGAGTCGCTGCCCAAACAATACGCACGTTTTGTTTGGGGTGCTCTTCATGGGGACCTGGGATATTCAATTCGGACCAAGCGCCCAGTTAGCCGCGAAATCACCGACAACTTGCTGCCAACGCTCGAGCTTGCGTCGCTGGGTCTGCTTGTGGCCGCGATTATGGGAATTGGTCTCGGAATACTGGCTGCGCTGAAACCTCACTCGTGGGTAGATGCTAGCTCGTCGGTCTTCGCACTCCTAGGTATCTCAATGCCTAGTTTTTGGTTGGGGCTCCTCATGATTTTTGCTTTTTCCCTGCATCTAAAACTCTTCCCCGCCACTGGCGGGGGGGACCTCAAACACTTGGTGCTGCCTGCTCTGACGTTGGGCTTGACCGAGTCAGCTATTATCGCGAGGCTCACTCGTTCTAGTATGCTTGAGGTACTCCGGCAAGAGTACATCGTCGTAGCGCGATCGAAAGGTTTGCGAGAATCTGCGGTCTTGCTGCGGCATGCGCTCAAAAATGCCTTGATCCCTGTAGTCACGATATTTGGACTACAGTTTGGGCGGCTGCTGGCTGGAGCTGTGGTCGTTGAGACGGTCTTCGGCCGCCCTGGGATAGGACGTCTTATCGTCGAAGCCATCATCAACAAGGATTTTCCACTGGTACAAGGGATTGTCCTTCTCGTCTCTTGCACGTACGTTTTGGTCAATCTTATAGTCGATCTAGCATACGGCTTTCTCGATCCGCGCATTCGTTACGACTGAGGGTGCCCCTATGAGGACTTGTGCAAAAACTGACGCTTTGCCATCCAGACGAGCCTGGAGAGCAACTTCTTCACTGTGGCTGGATGCAGTAAGACGCTTGCGTCAAAGCAAGGGGGCGATGATTGGACTGGTTCTCACAATGATACTCTTTGCGACAGCCTTGTTGGCTCCTAAAGTTGCGCCGTACCCTCCGAACAAGATCAATGTCGGAGGATTTCTTGAAAGGCCGTCAGCAGCACACCTGTTTGGTACGGACCAGTTTGGTCGCGACGTATTCAGCCGAGTTGTGTTTGGTGCACGGATCTCCTTGACAGTTGGATTCGTGGCAGTAGGCATTGCTTCTGTCCTGGGCACGATCACCGGGCTTGTTTCAGGATACTACGGTGGTTGGGTAGATAACGTCTTGATGAGGCTTGTCGATGTTTTGCTTGCCTTTCCTGGCATTCTCTTGGCCCTAGCCATCGTAAGCATCTTAGGCCCAGGCCTACGAAACGTGATGGTCGCCGTTGGGGTTTCGGCAATCCCCACGTATGCTCGCCTCACACGCGGATCCGTCCTGGCCGTGCGTGAGCAACTATATATAACAGCGGCCCGATCTGTGGGCGTGAACAATACACGCATACTCCTTCGGCACGTATTCCCAAACGTGATTGCACCGCTTATCGTGGCGTCTACCCTAGGTATCGGCACGTCTATTCTATGGGCAGCAGCGCTCAGTTTTTTGGGCCTTGGCAGTCAGCCACCAGAGCCCGAATGGGGTCGTATGCTTAGTGAGGGCCGTCAATATCTGAGGGATCACTGGTGGATAGCAACGTTTCCTGGCCTTGCGATTATGATAACGGTGCTTGGCGTCAATTTGCTGGGGGACGGCCTGCGAGATGCCTTAGATCCCCGATTGAGGGCCTAGCGCGTGCCCTGCGCGCTGTGGCGTGCTACTGAGTCTCGGGTTGTCAAAGTAGGTCTCTAGTGTGAACACGTTCCGTATGAGACCAAGTTGGCCGAATATGGCAGGGATCGGATTGCATGTCCTGGTGAGGGCCCGCTTGAGTCGCCGTATTCCAGACCAGGCCGCCTTGCGCGGGTGAACGGAACAGAACGGCGTTCGCGGAGACTGGCGCTTCAGCACCGCCGATGCATGCACTAGTCTGAAGCATTTGTATCCAAGGATTCAGACTTGACATGGGCTGAGGAGGATTTAGAAGATGTTTGCCATACGCGCATATCAGCTTATTGATGGAACTGGGAAGGAACCCCTTCGTAATGCACTGATCATGATAGAAGGAGAACGAATTGTAAGTGTAGGCACGGTTGCCGAGGTGGATGTCCCACCCGATGTAATGTGCCTTGACACGGGAGTGTCAACAGTCATGCCGGGGATGGTGGATTGCCACGTGCATGTCCACTCAACGGGAGGACCCATGTCGGGTACTTTGTATCAGGTGGACCAGGTATCCCATTCCCAGGGATTCCTTGCTCTTCGTGCGGCGCGAAATGCTATGGAAGACTTGAAAAGTGGTTTCACGACTGTTCGATCGCTCGGTTCACCTGCCTATGTGGACATTGCCCTGCGCGATGCGATCAGGCAAGGGTTGCTTCAAGGTCCTCGAATGCGAGCAGCGGGGCAGGGGCTAACCATCACCGGTGGACACATGGACCCGGGGGTGTGGGCGCCGGAAGTCAACGTGTTCGGGCGAACGGGTGTCGGCGATGGCCCCTGGGGTTGTCGCAAGGCTGCCCGTGAGCAGATCAAGAACGGAGCCGACGTGCTTAAGATAAACGCGGCGGTATCTCGCTACAGTCTTAAGTACGAATCCGTAGCACCATTCCACCAAGAGATGACGTACGAGGAAATGAGAGCGATCTGTGAGGAAGCGCATTGGGGGGGATTACGAGTCGCAGCGCATGCGCACGGCGGGCACGGGATCACGGATGCCATTCAGGCTGGCGTGGACTCTTTTGAACACGCTCCCTGGTTGACCGACGAGCAGGTTGATCAGATGGCGGAACGGGGCTGTTTCTACGTGCCCACCCTCATTACGCACACAAGGGCTTTGGATCTCGGCCCTGACAGGCCGGGCACTAGCCCCGAGCTGTGGAATTGGTTTCTCAAAGTTGAGGAGGACCGCTGGGCTAGTTTCGACCGTGCCCGCAGAGCCGGGGTAAGGATAGCGGTCGGTACCGACGCCGGCTTCTTGGTGTATCATGGCGAGAACGCAAGAGAGCTGTGCGAACTCGTGAGGGGGGGATTCACGCCAATGGAGGCCATTGTTGCAGCAACACGGACCGGCGCGGAATGCCTAGGAATGGAGGATGAGATTGGAACGATCGAGCCCGGAAAGTACGCTGACATAGTTGTCATTGCCGGAGATCCACTGGCAGACATATCGATATTGACTGATAAGACGAAGATAACCCACGTGTTCAAGGGCGGCGTGAGAGTCAAATAGGGTTGCCGAGTTCGCGGAGCATCTGGGATAGCGTCGGCGCGCCTGGTAGGCACAGGGCGAATGGGGAGTTGAGGACCCAGTGCAATACTCACTCGTGTCGGCACCGCGTGCGATCAAGACGTTGTGCTTTGTCTGAGGGAGCATCGATGTTGAAGGCAGATCACTGGATGGACTATACGCGCGAGCATAGGCAGGAGGTGGTATGAGACTATATCTGCGTCCAGAGTGGCTCATCGACGGGACCTGTGCGCCAGCAAGGACAAGGCAAACAGTTGTCATCGAGGGCCAGCACATCCAGGCCGTCGGCCCTTCCAACGAGATACTCCCGTGCGAGAGCGGTGTCGTGGTCGATCTACCCGGCGTGACAGTGATTCCAGGGTTGATTAACAACCACGTGCACCTGGAACTTCCTGGTGACAACACACCCTTTACGACGTTGCAGACGGAATCCGATAGCGAGCTGGCGCTCCGTGCTGCGTACAACGCCCGCGAGTCTCTTAGGGCAGGGGTGACAACAGTCAGGGACTGCGGTGGCCGCGGTGCAACGGTCGTAGACATGCGCAATGCACAGGCTAAGGGACACATACCGGGACCTCGCATATTTGCGACAGCATGGCCTATTACGATCACCGGCGGCCATGGGCGATATTTCGGTGGCGAGGCAGATGGCGCTTATGCGCTGACTCGACTAGTGCGCCGGATCGTGAGCTGCGGGGCTGACTTCGTCAAAGTGTTTGCTTCCGGCGGGGGCACGCCAGGAAGTCTGAGTCAGTATCCGAGCTTCTCCGCGGCTGAGTTGAGAGCGATCGTTGAAACTGCTCACGGTCTCGGAAGACCTGTGGCAGCCCACTGCACAGCCACTCAGTCTATCTCCAATGCAATAGAGGCTGGCGTAGATCTCATCGAGCATGCACTATTTGTGGCCCCCGATGGCATATCCAGGTACGACCCCTGTGTGGGCGAGCGTTTGGCTGAGTCGGGTATCCCTGTGATTACGACAATGCAGGTCGCGCGGGATCTTGTCGATCTGGGCATGGAAGTGCCGGAGCACGACCGCTGGCAACGCATGCTGCAGAGCGACCGTGAGATCAAGACCCGCCTTAAGGAATTAGGGGTTCGGTTGATAGCCGGTTCAGATGCGGGTTGGCGAGCGACCAGTTTCGCCACATTCTGGAAAGAATTGGCAGAGCTCGTCGAGATCGGCATGTCGCCCATAGAGGCCGTCCATGCAGCAACAGGGGCAGGTGCGAGCGTGCTTGGTCTAGATCGCCAGTGTGGGACAATTCGCCCTGGTCTCGTGGCTGATCTTGTGCTTGTAAGTGGCAATCTATCAGAAGACATTCTACGCCTGGCTCATGTGGAAGGAGTTTTCCAGGCTGGTGCTCCCATCTATCTGAGTGCCGGTTTGTGCACCCGAGTTTGTCGGCCTGGTGGATTGCGACCTTTCCCGGCCTCGCCATCGTAGTCACGGTTATCGGGTTCAATCTGCTGGGCGACAGGCTGCGCGATGTTCTAGACCCCTATCTCAGAGGCCGTTAGGCATCCTCCACAGCCCTCATGATTGGCACACGTCTCCCAGAGGCGTGTGCGCCTGCCCGCAACATGGATTATCAAAGCGCGGAGCAAAGCCTGAGGAGGGATGGTATAGAGCGAAAGAGCAACACCGCAAGGCAACCCAACGGACCGTACCGAAATCCAACCATGTACAAACGTACAAAGGAGTAATGAAATGGCAAAGAAAAAATACCTATTGGAGCACATGACCTGGCCCGAAGCCCAGGCGGCCTTTTCGCGCAAGCCGTGCGTTGTGGTCATCCCCATCGGCTCCACCGAACAGCACGGCCCGCACATGCCGCTGGGCACCGACTTCCTCACCGCGGAGGAGTTCGCGAGGCGATTGGGCGAACGCGCCGATGTCATCGTTACACCCACGATCCCCATCGGCTACGCCAAGTACCATACCAGTTTTCCTGGCACCCTTTCCGTCAGCGAAGACACCCTGGCAAACATGCTCATGGAAATCTGCGAAGACCTGGTCGCCTATGGCGCCACGCACATCCTGTTCGTCAACGGCCACGGCGGGAACATGCAAGCCATCCGCCAGTGCGGCGAGATGCTGCGCGAGATGTGTATCCCCATGGCCACTGTCGTGTACTGGAAGGTCATCCAGACGGTGAATCCCAACTGGCTACCCATCGGCCACGGGGACTACGTTGAGACGTCCCTCGTGTTGGCGCTGGACGAATCGCTGCCCAACATGCGGGTCGCCAAGATTCCGACCAGCAAGAACCTCAGCGACACCATTGCCCTGGACACGCCGCACGACGCGCGATTCAACGGCGGCTCGGTCTTCGTGAACCTGATCACGGCCGACATCACGGACAGCGGCGACATGCTGGAGTTCGGCCTGTCCGCTGCCACCCGCTACGACATCCCGCCAACCGCCGGCTCCAAGGAGATGGGCGAGAAGATTTACCAGGGGATCACCGATTACCTGGTGAAGTTTGTTGAGGAGTTCCGCAAAGTTACGCTGCCGCCCGTGGACTCGCTGGGCCCGCTGGCGAAGTAGCCGATTTCTTGTGGAGGTGTTTCACCATGGCAACCGAATTGCGAGTAGGAAATTTCTCCGCGCCCACGGGCGAGAAGGTTACAGGGGTTCAGGAAGTGCAGGTGGACGGACATACCGTCCCGGTTCCCCTGTTCCTGATTCACGGCGCGAAGCCCGGCCCCACGCTGGTCATCACGGCGGGAGTCCACGGGGCGGAGTACGCCAGCATCGCTGCCGCGCTGGAAATCGGCCAGACGCTAACGCCGAAGGCCGTGCATGGCAGCGTCGTCGTGGCGCCGGTGGTGAACATGCCCGCGTTCCGGGCGCGGTCCATCTACGTCTGCCCGCTGGATGGCAAGAACCTGAACCGCGTTTTCCCCGGCGACAAGAATGGCTCCGCGTCCGAGCAACTGGCATACTGGCTGTTCCACAACCTGCTCAAGCGCGCCGACTACTATGTAGATTTGCATGGCGGAGACCTGGTGGAAGCCCTGATCCCCTTCACAATCTTCAATGTCTCCGGCAACGCGAAGGTGGACGAGAGGTCCAAGGAACTGGCGCAGGTGTTCGGCATCCCGTATGTGGTCCGCAGCGAAACGCGCGGGTCCACCTACTCCGCGGCCGCGCACGAAGGCATCCCAAGCATGTTGGCCGAGGCGGGCGGGCAGGGCCTGTGGCCGCGCGAAGCCGTCGCCCTCCTGACCAACGGCGTGAACCGTCTGATGCGCCACATCGGGATGCTGGACGGCCCGGCCCCGGAACCGGTGCCCACGCAGGTGCTGGACAAGTTCATCTGGCTGCGCAGTGAGCACGACGGCTACTACTACCTGGACGTGTCCGTGGGCGATGTGGTCGCGAAGGGCCAGAGGCTCGGCAAAATCACCGACTACCAGGGGAACGTGTTACAGGCTGTGGACTCGCCGGCGGACGGGCGAATCCTGTTCCTGGTGTCATCGCTGGCCATCAACAAGGGCGACCCGTTGCTGGCCGTTGGTGCATAAGTCGCCGCGTACAGGATACAATCATCATGCACTGAAGACAACAAGGAGGCGCTGTATGTTGC
Source organism: Anaerolineae bacterium (assembly GCA_034436295.1). Taxonomy (GTDB): domain Bacteria; phylum Chloroflexota; class Anaerolineae; order DTLA01; family DTLA01; genus DTLA01. The sequence goes on from DAOTVT010000267.1 coordinate 10,454, forward strand.
TGGAACAAATGAACTGGATGCAGGTGGAGCAATACCTCAAGAAGGACGACCGCCTGGTGCTGGTGCTGGGCTCTACTGAGGAGCACGGGTACTACAGCGTGGCCACGGACACGCAGTGCCCCTGGGAAATCGCCAAGGCTGCCTGCGAGCAGGAGAACGTAGTCCTAGCGCCTGCTCTTCCCTATGGCCCCTCTTTTGGCCTCATGGCGTACCCGGGCACCGTGAACATAGAGTACGACACTTACCTGAACCTGGTGGAGCAGATTCTCCAGTCGTTCATTCAGCACGGGTTCCGCAGGATTCTGATTCTCAACGGGCACGGCGGCAACAAGATCGCCGAACGGTTGGCGGGCATTCTCCGACAGAAGAACCCAGGCGTGATGATCAAATTCCGCTCGTGGTACCTGTTGCCCAGCGTGCTGGAATTCATGGAGCGCCTTGGCGGCAAGGAGAATCACCACGGCGCCTGGATTGAGGGCTTCCCGTGGATCAATCAGGTTGCGCCACTGCCGCAGGGCCGCAAACCCGATGTGGACTGGACCGACTATCACAGCCTGACACCGCGCGAAATCCGAGAGAGGCTAGGCGATGGTACAGGCGGCGGCGAATACGCACGCGACGAGAAAACCATGCGCGAGTACTTCCAGGTCGCCGTCCGAGACGTCGTGCAAATCCTGAGAGGCCCATGGGACGCCTAGCCGAACCATCATGGGCAAACAGAAAGGGGGGATTGCCTGGCACAATGCAAACCGACGTTTGTCAAACGAGTGATCCATCATCAAAATGTGAGAAGGAGGGAGCAAGATGATTGGAAGGAGACTGTTCGCCGTTCTCAGCGCGCTGGTCCTGGTGGCCATGGTGCTGGTGAGTTGTGGGCCGAAGGCTACGCCCACCACCGCGCCACAGCCGACCAAGGCCCCCACGCAGGCCCCAGCGCCGACCACCGCGCCGGCCACGCCAACGCCGGTGCCCACCCAACCGCCCACCCCTACCGTCAAGCGCGGGGGGACCCTGAAGTGGGCGCGCAATGCGATCCCCGAGAACTTTGACATGGCCTGGACGGAAGCCAACCAGGATGTCTGGATCATGGTGAACGTCTTTGAGCCGCTGGTGCGGGTGGATCGCACGGGGACCAAGATTGAGCCGGCACTCGCCGAATCGTGGACGGTGAGCGACGATGGGCTTACCTACACGTTCAAGATGCGGCCCGGCCTGAAGTTCCATGACGGCACGGACGTTACCACGGAAGATGTCGTTTACTCGCTCCTTCGCGCGCGGGATACAGGCCCCTGGAACTGGAGCCTCGCGAATGTGGAGACCATAGAGGCCGTGGACAATTCCACCGTCCGCATCAAACTCAAAGAGAAGTCGGCTGATTTTCTCGCCGGCCTGGCCCTGTTCAGCAACGGCATCTTCCCCAAGAAAGCCTTTGAGGCCGCGGGCTCCCCAGAGGAGTTCTTCAAGAAACCCATCGGCACCGGCCCGTTCATGGTTGCCGACTGGGTTGTCGGCGAGTACATGGTGCTGAAGAAGAACCCCTACTACTGGGAGATGGGCGTGGATGGCAAGCCGCTGCCCTACCTGGACGAGATTCGGCTGACCCAGGTCGCCGAAGACAGCACGCGTGTGCTCCAGGTGCAATCGGGCGAGATTGACGCCACCGACGCCATTCCGTTCAGCCAGGTGGCCTCGCTCAAGAACGATCCGAACGCCGTCCTCACGCTGTGGCCATCTACCCAGACTTACTACATCTTCCTGAACCACACCAAACCGCCCTTTGACGATGTCAAGGTGCGCCAGGCGCTGAACTACGCCATTGACCGGCAGGCGCTTCTGGACGTCGTGCTCCACGGCAACGGCGAGGTGGCCAAATCCTTCATGCCCAAGGCTTCGCCGTGCTGGAACCCGAATCTGGAGGGCTTCCCGTACAATCTGGAGAAGGCGAAGCAACTCATTGCCGAATCCAAATACCCCAATGGCTACAAGGGCGTGAAACTGGAAGTGCCCAGCGGGCGCGTGATCGGGCGCGACCAGGCCACCGTCCTCAAAGAGATGTGGGCCAAGATCGGCATTGAGGTAGAGGTCAACGAGATTGAAGGCGGGCTGCTCGGCGACAAGTTCCGCAACGGCACGTTTGAAGCCATCTCGGGGTACCAGTGGACCAACGACGTCATTGACCCGGCGCAGCAAGTGGCCTGGTTTGTCGTGGACCCGGCGGTTCACTCGGGGTGGAAAAACGACCGCGCTGTGGAGTTGACCAAGAAGGCCGCCGTGGAACTGGACCCCCAGAAGCGGTGTGAGATGTACTACGAGATCCAGAAGATTTACAACGACGAGGCAGTGGAGATCCCGCTGTACCACACACCGTTCACGACCTTCATCCGCAAGGATGTCAAGGGCTTCTACCAGATTCCGCTCGGCTGGTTGGTGTTCCGCGAGACCTGGCTGGACCGCTAGGGCGGGCCATCGCCTTTGCGACAGTGTGTGCTCGGAGGGCCACATGCCTGGCCCTCTGAGCACACATCACCCTTCGCGAGGAGGCAACCGTGGATAGAACGGCCTACATCCTGGGTAGGTTCCTGCAAATGATTCCGACCGTGATCGTAATCACGGTGCTGGTGTTCCTGATGGTGCATCTGATCCCAGGAGACCCCGCCACCATCATGCTGGGGCTAAAAGCCACCCCCGAGAAGATCGCTGCCCTCACCGAGCATCTGGGCCTCAACAAGCCGCTGCCCGTGCAGTTTGCGATCTTCGTCAAGAACCTGATTCGCGGCGACCTGGGCGACTCGCTGGTGTCCCGAATTCCCGTCGTGGAACTCATCAAGCGGAGGCTTCCGCTGACCCTGTTCCTGGCGACCTACGCGGCTGTGCTGGCCGTGATTATCGCGTTCCCGCTGGGCCTGCTGGCTGCGCTGAAGCGAAACACCTGGATAGATCAGGTCATTCGGGCTGTTTTTGTAACCGTACTGTCCACGCCGGCTTTTTGGATCGGCATTATCTTGCTCATCTTCTTGGGCATCAAGATCCCCATCTTCCCGGTGGGTGGAGCAGGGCGTACATTCACGGAGCGTCTGTACTACCTGTTCCTTCCCGCGCTCGCCCTCGGCTTGCACCTGGCCGCGGTCCTGACGCGCAACCTGCGCGACGGGATCATCGCCGCCCTCAGTTCGGAGCACGTGGTATTCGCGCGCGCGAAGGGGTTGCGCGAAAGGTGGGTCCTGCTCAAACACGTGCTTCGCAACGCCATGGTCCCGGCGCTCACCATCATCGGCATCCACATGAGCTGGCTGGTAGGCGGGTCCGTAGTGGTGGAGACCGTCTTCGCGCTTCCGGGCGTGGGGTGGACGATGGTTCAAGCCATCATGGGGCGCGACTATCCGGTGGTGCAGGGGCTTACCTTCACGTTTGGCATTCTGGTCTCGCTGGTGTACCTGATTACGGATATCGCCTATTCATTCCTGGACCCGCGTGTGAGTCTGTGATTCTGTCCCAAGGAGAGACCCATGGTATCTGCGGCGCAAATCCACAGAGGCCCGGCGCAACGGAAACTCGCTTGGGCCCGCATCAGCCGATTCATCGCAAGAAACCCGTCGCTCGTGTCTGGCATCGTGCTGGTAACGCTGATCGTGGTTGTGGCCATCATCGGCCCGCGGATGGCCCCGTACAACCCCATAGAGCAGAACTACGCCGAGCGGCTACTTCCCCCCAGCGCGAGTCACTGGCTTGGGACCGACAAATTCGGGCGCGACATCTGGTCCCGCATCCTTGTGGGAACTCGGATTGACCTCCAGATAGGGGTCATTTGCGTCGTGTTCCCGTTTATCTTTGGCGTCATCGTTGGGTGTATCTCGGGGTATTACGGCGGGCTGGTGGACTCGCTCCTCATGCGGCTGGTGGACATCAGCGTGGCGTTCCCGTTCTACGTCCTGGTGATCTCTATCCTTGCCATCCTGGGCCCGGGCGTGCGAAATATGTACATCGCCCTCTCGCTGGTCGGCTGGATTGCCTATGCCAAGATCATCCGCGGGGAGATTCTGATCGCGAAGAACCTGGAATATGCCCTTGCCGCCAAAGCCCTGGGCTACAGCGACTGGCGGATCATGCTGCGGCACCTTCTGCCCAATGTCATCAATCCGGCTATCATCTTCGCCATGTCGGATGTCGTCATGTGCATCCTGGCAGGCTCATCCCTTGGCTTTCTCGGCCTCGGCGTGCAACCGCCGACGCCCGAGTGGGGTGTGATGATTGCCGATGGGCGAGAATTCGTACAGTCGGCCCCGTGGATTTCGGTGTTCCCCGGCCTGGCCATCGCCGTCGTCGGTATTGCGTTCAGTCTCCTGGGCGACGGGCTGTCCAGCCTGCTCCGTCATTCAGACCGCTGAGGGAGGTAAGCGGATGCCACAAGCAGGCCAATCCAATGACGCTACCCTCTTGAGGATAGAGAATCTCAAGACGCACTTTGCCGTTCCAGATGGGATCGTCAAGGCCGTGGATGGGGTTTCGTTTTCCGTGGGCGAGGGCGAGGTGCTGGGACTGGTGGGAGAGAGCGGCTCGGGGAAGAGCATGACGTGCCGCTCCATCATACGCCTGGTTCCTCCGCCAGGGCGCATCGTCGGCGGCCACGTGTACTACCGCGGGGACGATGTACTGGAGTGGCCCGAAGCGAAGTTGTCCCAATTCCGAGGCCGCGAGGTCTCCATGATCCTTCAGGAGCCTATGACCGCGCTAAACCCGGTTCTGAGCATCGGCGAGCAAATCGTGGAGACGATTCGCCAGCACGAGGATGTGTCCACAAACGACGCGCGCGAGCGGGCAGTGGCCCTGCTCCGAATGGTCGGCATTCCGGAACCGCAGCGACGGCTAGGCGACTATCCGCATCAGTTCAGCGGAGGGATGCGGCAGCGCGCGATGATTGCCATCGCCCTGGCCTGCTCGCCCAAGGTGCTGCTGGCGGATGAGCCGACCACCGCGCTGGACGTTACCATCCAGGACCAGATCATCCGCCTCGTGCAGGAACTCCAAGAGCGCCTGGGCATGAGCGTGGTGTGGGTTACGCATGACCTGGGAGTTGTGGCGCAACTGTGCCACCGCGTTGCGGTGATGTATGCGGGCAAGATCATGGAACTGGCCGATGTTGTGGACCTGTTTGAGAACAGCCGCCATCCCTACACGATCGGCCTCATGGAGTCCATTCCGAAAAGCGCAGCGCGGGGGTCCCGCCTGGTGCCCATCCCGGGCCAACCACCGAACTTGCTGAACCTGCCTGGTGGGTGCCCCTTCGCCCCCCGATGCCGATACGCGACCGAGGACTGCGCCAACGCCGAGGTTGCCCTGCAGGAAGTCTCGCCTGGCCACTACAGCGCGTGCATAAGGAGCAACGAGATATGATGAACGAGACGGCAACGGTCGCTCAACAAACACGTCAGCCGCTCCTTGAGGTGCGTGGGCTTTCCAAGACGTTCGTTCTGGGAAAATCCATCGTGAAGCAGGCCCTGGGCCGGCCACCAGCCCTGCTGCGCGCAGTGCACAAGGTGAATCTGCACGTGTACCCGGGTGAGACGCTGGGCCTGGTGGGAGAGAGCGGCTGCGGGAAGACAACGCTTGGCCGATGCATTTTGAGGCTATACGAGCCGGATGAGGGCGAAGTGGTCTTTGAGGGCCAGAATGTCCTCGCCCTCAAGGGGGGCGCGCTTCGCCAGATGCGGCGGAAGATGCAGGTCGTGTTCCAGGATCCGTACTGGTCGCTGAACCCGCGCCAGACGGTGGGTCAGATTCTGGGCGAGGTATGCTCGGTTCACGAAATGTGCGCGCCCTCCGAAGTGCCCAGCCGCGTGGCGTATCTGTTGAGCACGGTGGGCCTGGACTCGGAGATAGCCCAACGATTCCCGCACGAATTGAGCGGCGGCCAGCGGCAACGGGTCGGCCTGGCGCGGGCGCTGGCCGTGGAGCCGAAGTTCATCGTCGCCGACGAGCCGGTGTCGGCCCTGGATGTTTCCATCCAGGCCCAGGTGGTGAACCTGCTCATGGAGCTGCAAGACAGGCTACACCTGACCCTGCTGTTCATCACCCATGACCTTCGTCTGGTCCACTACGTGAGCCATCGCGTGGCTGTCATGTACCTGGGTCGCATCGTGGAGTTGGGGCCGAGCGAAGCACTGTTCGCCGATCCGATCCACCCGTACACCCAGGCGCTGCTGAAAGCGGTCCCGCAACTGAACCCGAGAGTAAAGGGGAAAGCGCCATCCATCCAGGGCGAGCCGCCTAGCCCCATCAACGTGCCCCCGGGGTGTCCGTTCCATCCGCGATGCGTTAGGGCCGTGGAACGTTGTGCGCTGGAAGAGCCCGCCCTGGTGGAAGTGAGCGAAGGGCGCTACGTGGCCTGCCATTTGGCGTAGAGACGGCCTTCGGGGTCGTGTATCTCCTGTGGTAGAGACGAGTCCGATCGGGCACGGGCCATCCGCAGCCTGCGCGCAGTTGGCGATTGAACCTCTCCGGATGATCCGTCGTCCGCAAATTCGTGCGCTTCCACGTTGGGAACTGTTGCTTCACCGCGCGGCGGATTGTCGCCACGCGAAAGCCGCGCCTCAAGGTCGTTGCTGCCTCCGGCCGCCTGTGCCAATACCTGCGCACCGCGCTGAGGTTTGGGAATGTGCCGACGCCGAACGGTGGTTCTGAACGAGGGCATAGGACACGGCCGCGAGCAAGCGGGCGTTGAGCCGCACATTCTCTCTGACTCCGCCATCTGGACATGGATGGAGGAAGAGGCGTTCAAATGGAAACGCAAGCAAAGTCGGTTCCAGAAAGGCAATCACGACCCACAGGCGCTGTTGCGAGACCCTGGACGAACTCGCGGGATGTCTGTTTTGTGACGAGGGCTGCTGGAACGCACATGGGCACCCCTATGTGTGGGAGAAGTGCCCCAGGAGCAGTTTGTGCTGGGAGGCTTGGGGATTGGTCGCTCACAGGATATCCTGACTATTAGCGAGAGGGCCATTTACTGCAAATCCAGATACTCGCCGCTCTCAATCTGGCGCTGCCCCTTATCATCCAAGAAGCACGCACGGTAGGTTCGCGCACCGTCTGTTGTGGACGCGAAAGGAACATCCTGCAAGCGGATATACCCTCCGTCGCGAAGCTGCTCAACGATCCTTGCGATAACCCGCTCGCCTCCCTTCAGGCCTCTGAGTGCGCCGCAATACGGGGAGTCCTCCATCCCTTTCATGCGGCGCTGGCGGCGCTGCGGGTCTTTCTCTTCGCGAACGGCGGCGAAAACATTCCCAGACAGGATGTGTACCAATGTCTCCAAGCCATATGGCTGCCTGTAAGGAATGTCTCGCAGGCGCTCGTTCCACTCAACGGCGCGCAGCACTACATACGCCGGATCCACCACGGCAGTGAGATCGAGGAATTCCTCTGAAGGGACCTGCTGCCAGGGTACATCCATGTCTGGATCACACAAATCGCAGCACGCAACTTGCTGATGGATTCCCTGCTCGCCGAAGTATTCCAAGATGAATCTCCGTCGGCAATCCCCGGGTCCCAGGCTTTCGGCGTATCGCATCATACACTCCAACTTGTGGACCATCGCACGGGTGACGGACTCCATCTCTGACTCGGTAGGCCCCAATAATGGGCCCCCGGTCAATCGCTCCAGGGGTTCCAACGCGTAGCCCCGTTCCCAAGGACGATAGAGAACCCATCCTCGCGAGGAAAGTGCGGTGAGCTGGGCGTCTACCTCCAGGGGATTCACACCAAGGGTTTGGGAGATTGCAAGTAGATCCAGTTGAACTCCCCGACTCTCGGACAAGCCTGCCCCATCCACCAATCTGCGAAAGGTCTTTGCGTCATTTTCGGGCAAGCGCTCCTCTATCCAAACGGGGCTATGGTTCAGAAGTACATTTGCCAGCAGAGTGAAGTCCTGAAGTCGCCGCACGATGCCCATGTGCTCCAGCAGGTGCAACGCCACGGCCAGCCTCTCGGGCTCTACTCCGGATTCCGCCGCCAAGTCATCAGGCCGGACGAGAATCCGAGCCTGCCCGACCGCCTGCCGTCCCAATGCCGCGGCAAGGTTCCCGAGTTCGGCCTGTGAAGGGAACGCCTGCTCAATGAAATACTTCTGTGTAGCCAGGTCGCTCTTGTGATACAGGAGAACACAATATGCGGGGAGTCCGTCGCGTCCAGCACGGCCGGCCTCCTGAAAGTAGGACTCCATGTCTCCAGGCACATCGTAGTGGATCACGTATCGGATGTCGCTCTTGTCTATGCCCATACCAAATGCTTTGGTTGCTACGATAATCTTGACGATGCCCTCGCGGAACAACTCTTGAACCTCTTCGCGAACCTGGGCTGGCATGCGGCCGTGATAGGGGCGCACTGTAAAGCCTCGCAAGTCCAAAACTCGCGCCAGTCTCTCGGCCTCGCGCACCGTGGACGTGTACACCAATGCGACCTCGTCGCGCTGCTGGGCTGCGCGCAGAATCTTGACCAGCACGCGGAGTTTGTCGTCCTTGGTGCGAATCCTTTCCGGCGAGGAACGTTGATTGTACACAATGAATTTCAGTTCGGGCCTGTTCACCGATCGCGTAACCGTCACGAAATCTCGGTCCAGCCGTAGGGCCTCCACAATCGCGGCGCGCGTCGTCGGGGTTGCAGTGGCGGTCATGGCAGCGACGGGGGGACGTTTCTCGCCGAGCAGGTCTGGGATATGGAGAAAGTCGGGCCGGAAACTCGGGCCCCACATGTGCACGCAATGGGCCTCGTCTACCACAACCTGGGTGAGTCTGGTCTGTCGCAAAGCGTGTGCTAGGGCAGGATCGCGAATGCGCTCCGGTGCGATGTAGACCAACCGCAACTCGCCCTTTGCCATCCTCCTGTACACTTCATCCCGATGAGCGCCGCTTTGCCCGCTGACGATGTAGTCCACCACTGTTAGCCCCTTGCCACGTAGGCGGTCTACCTGGTCGCGCATCAGGGCGATGAGCGGCGAGAAGACCAACGTAACCCCCTCGCGGAGCAAGGCGGGGAGTTGGAATGTGAGCGACTTGCCCGAACCGGTGGGGAGCACCACCAGCGTGTCCCGGCCAGCCAACACGGACCGCATGGCCTCGTCCTGTTCGGGTCGGAAATCCTGGAAACCGGGGATCAGTTCCCGGGCCAGCGCGACGAGGTTTTCGCGGTATCGGTCGTATTCTTCCGCTGCAATCCGTTGAGGGATGCGCAGATTGACCAGTAGGCGCTCCAGGTCGGGCAGGATTTCCTCTCGGATGCAGGGGAACATATTCAGGCGTTCGGCCCAGTCCCAGGGGAAGACCTGGGTCATGTGCTTACCGATGGCCTCGTAGAACGTCGCGCGATTCTCCTCGGCTTCAATAAGGTCATCGGTGCGTTTGTAGCCGGGCAACGAACTCAAAACAGCCTCGCGGTAAAAGGCATCGGTGCGGAGGCGTTTGTCCATGAACACAACAACGCCTCGGTCATCGCGCTTGCGCATCAGGCGGCCAAAACCCTGCTTGAAGTGCAAGACCGCCAACGGAATCAGGTAGTCCATCCACTCGTTGCCGCCGCGCGAGCGCACCTCTTCGCGCCTCGCCTCTATGATGGGGTCAGTCGGCACGGGGAACGGAAGTTTCTCTATGATCAAGTAACTGAGCGACGGCCCGGGAACATCAATGCCCTCCCAGAAAGACCGTACACCGAGAAGCACCGACTCCTCGCGGCTGGCAAACTCCTCTTTGAGCATTTGCTTGGAGACACCTTCACGCTGCCAGTACACGGGCAGGTGCGTGAGCGACTTCTCCAATTGCTCCGCCACGTACTCCATCCGGCTGCGCGCCGTGTGGAGCACCAGGCCACGCCCCTCGGTGAATCGGAACAGGCAGTCCAATTCGCGCGCCATCTCCTCTTGGAATCGCTCTACCTCATCATACCGAGCGCTTGCCTTTAGATATCCAGGCATACCCAGCATGACCTGCTCGGCATAGTTGAACTCCTTAGGCAGCACAATGAGGTTCTCAAGGGGGATCCGCGCGTCCAGTCCAAGCCGATCCAGGAAGAAGTTGAAAGCACCCTCGGATAGGGCCAGCGTCGCCGACGTGAGGAGCAGTGCGCGGGTATGGCTGTACAGGTTCTCCTGTAGGTGGCTGGAGACCCGCACCGGTGCCCGTTTGAAGGCCCAATCAATGCGGTGGGGTGGGATTTCCTCTTGTTCTTGTCCGTTGCTGCGGACGCCTAGTTCAACCCAGTGGACGAGTTTGAGCGGATCGTACCCCACCCGTGGGATTGCGTTCAGCAAAGTGCACTGGCCTGCCTCTTCAGCACCGCCGATGAGGCGGTTGCGCACGCTTTGCAGTTCGAACATCAATCCCCGCGCTCGCTCATCATTCGGCCGCTTCGCCAACTGACCGATCAAGTCGTCAAGCGCGTCGCCCAGGGCGGTCATCTCACGGGTGATCTCCTCCAAGGGCTGTTGCACCTGGTCCCATGCAAAATAGCGAGCGCGCCGCGGGTCTGCGCGCAGTCGGTAACTGGCCCCGTATCTCGGATGGAAGCGCACGCCCTGCTTCACGAGAAATGCGCGCAAGTAGCCGCCGAACTCCCGCACGCGTTTCCGAAGCCGCCGCACCGTGCCCATGGCCAGTTGGGCCGTGCGCGCGTCCGCCCCAAACGCCTTTGCGCGGATCAGCGCGCCGCGCTTGCCGTCGGTCCTGAGCAGCCGCAACAGCAGCCTCTCAATCTGTTCTCGCGATACCTCCTCCGTGAGTACTCCCGTGGTCGTGTCTTCCAGGTTATGGGCCTCATCAAGAACCAGGGTTTGCAAGCGTTTCTCGTCCCAGTTGCGCACCAGGAGCAACGTGTGGTTGACGATGAGCAGGTCTACCGCGTCGGCAAGCGCCTTGGCACGCGGGTGGAAACAGTAGGGGAAGTAGCGGCAGGCGCCACCGCACGTTTCGCGCTCTGACGCCAGGCTCGCTTTCAGATAGTTCATCACCGGGAAGCGCTGCTGAAACCAGTAACTCGTGTTCTGCAGGTCGCCGTCGGGCGATTCCTCGGCATAGCGCAGCAGGTAAAGGAGCGACAATCTCTCCTCAAACGGGGCCTGAACACCTTCCTCCGGCCAGAAGGCTTCAAGGAAGGCCGTCCAGAGTTTGGTCAGGCACAGGTAGTTCTCTTGGCCCTTGAGTACGGCGAAGCGGAACGGAAACGGCATCGCGGGCTTCACCCGCGTCTCCAAATCGCTGAGCAGTTGATCCTGGAGCGCCTTCGTGCTGGTGGAGAGCACGACCTGCTGCCCTGTGGCGCGGGCCAAGATGAGCGCAGGCAGCGCGTAGGCGATCGTCTTGCCGGTGCCGGTGGGTGCTTCTATCATGGCCGTCCCGCCATCCGCAAAAAGGCGCGTAACGTGTTGTACCATCTGACGCTGGGCGACACGGGATTGCCAGCCGTTGGCCTCTACGAGCCGGTCATACAACCCGATAACTGTCTTCTCATCAAACGTGAGGCCCGGCTCGGGAAGCCGCACAGCGGGGATATCAGAGCCCCAGTCGCGCAGTCCGATCACCTCGCGCAGATCGCCGGGTGGCTGGGTAGGGGCCTCAGTCGCCCAAACCAGGTAACCAACACCCGCCGAAAGCCGTCGTATCTGTGCCCGAAATGCGGGGTTCAGACTGCGCAATTTCGCCAAAGCGTCTTGCAGCAGGATATGTAGCACAAGGCAGTCAAACAACGCGGTGTGGAAAAGCGCGCCTGGCGAAACCCCCATACTCGCCGATACCCCCAGCGCTTCGTCCAGCGCCCGCACTTCGTCCCATCGCCACCCCTTCTCGGTCAGGCCGAACTGCTCGGCTAGATGCTCTAGCGAGTGCGAACGCTCGGCGGGAAATGCCAGGCACAGGAGTTCCAGCGAATCCACGAGTGAATTGGACAGATCGGGCGCGTGTTTGCGTAGAAAGGCTATATCAAAGGTGCCGTTGTGCGCCACCAGCGGAAGTGTGCCAGCGAACTCGCGGAACGCTGCTACAGCCTCGGCCTGGCTTCCCGCTGCGTCAATCTTCGCTTCCAAGTTCAGTTCGTCAAAGTGCAGGCGGTCTCGCATCGCGCGGGGAATGCCGCTGGTGGCCACCCGCGCATACCAGTTGGCTGCGGCGACGGGGCGCCCGCCTTCTACTCTGATGGCGCTGAGTTGGAAGAAGTCGGCTGTCGCTGGGTCTAGACCGTTGGTCTCCAGGTCAAAGAGGACGTGGGAATCAAGGGGTGGAAGTTCGCGCAGCGTGGACTTGGCGCCTTGGGCGATTTCGCCCATGTCTTGGTCAGAAGTTTCTACCTCCTCTGATGTCTCACGCTCCATCTCGCGCAGCACGATCCGGCCGTTGGGCAGGCGGCGAAACTCGGGGAGGTGGGCAATCGCGTCAATGTCGCACTCCAGGACGCCGGGTCTCCCTTTGCGCACCAGCGCCCGCCGGATTTCTGGCGCCGACAGGCCATCCGGATGCTCTCGCAGGAGCGACATGATTGCCTGAACCAGTGGGGATTCGCGACTGAACCCAGGACTCATGTCGCCGGTTCCACCAAAGCGTCATAAAGCCCAAGTGCGCGGAGCCGTTCGGCCTGGGTCTTTTTCAGCCGCTGCCCGGGCTGCAGAAGGATCTCGTAGGTATCCGGGTCGTAAGCGTAAAAGGCCCCAACAGCCCGACTCCATGGCACGGGCACAACGTTCCACAGGGGGCGAGAGAGGCTGCCCACGTTGGCGAAGCGATCGCGGTGGGATAGCAAGGCCGCGTGCAGCGAGAACAGGCCCGTATCGCCCGGTGGCAAAGGCGGCGGCACCAGCGGCAGCAGGTCCGGGGTGGTCGCTGGCTCGCGTCGCTGCGCCAGACTCGCGACGACCCACCGTATCTGATGGGCGCTGAGCGCGCTGGTCAAATCTCGCACGAACCAACGACTGTCCAGCGTCAGAAAACGGTCGTCGGATTGCAGTGCCTGCAGCAGGCGAGCAAAAATGCGCTCGCCATGCTCTAGAAGCACTCCTTCAACCCTGTCTTCGGTCTCAGGAGCCTCGCGCATCTGAGCGGCCACTTCCCGAACCTTGTTCCGCCACTTTCTGGCCTTTTCGGTATCTTCCTCCGCGCGCTCGTAAGTAACTTTCTCGGCTACTCCGTCCAGTTGCACGGTGACTTCCCGCGCGGTCATGCCGACGATCTCGCCGACAAAGGCAGCGATACGCTTCGTGGGTCCAACCCTGCGCGCCACGAGCACCCGATCCCCGACCTTCCAAGCCCCCGCGGGATCCCACAGACGGACCGGCTCGCCGCCCGTAGCGCCCGGCAGGACGGCGGCGCTCATGTCCGGCCCGTAGCGCAGTCGGCCGCGTACGATGCGTCGGGCCAGCGTCGTCAGATCCTGGGCCTGGCCCGTTTCGCGGATGAACTCGGCGAGGCGATGGAGGTCATCCTGCGTGATGTCAAATTCTTCGCGCCAGTACGCTTCTGAAAGCACGTCGCTCATGTCGTCTGTTCCCCCAATCGCGCAGGTCAGTCGGTATCTGCGCTGCGTTCAAGAGGGCAATATGGTGGTCAGCCGCCGTACTCCCGCAAGTATTGCCGGCCCTGGTCCGTGATCTCCCAGATGCCCTGTGGCGAATCGGATGCGAGAAGCCCGTCATGGCACATGTGTAACCTCTCCCACGCTGCCGCGTTGCGCCAACGTACATCGCGTCCGCTGGGTACCGGCTGCAGGTCCACTTCGGTGAGGCGGTGCTCCATGATGCGGTACACCCTGTCCAGCACGTCCGCCATCCTGCCCTTGCCGCCCATTTCCGTCAGCACCTGCAGAATGGGGATGCGATACGCCGAACCCGGCGTCCTTGTCCCTTTGGCTGGGCGCGCGGGAGTTGCTGGCTCCGAAGGGCGCTCACCGGTCAGTCTGGGCAAATCCCTGCGCAGGGCTTCCAGGTGGTCCACGTGCTTCTGAATGGCCTCACCCCGCTCGGCGGCCTTGCGGGCACGCGCGAAGTCGGAGCGTCGCATTGCGTCCGCTCCTTCCTGCTGCGCGTCCTTGAGCGCAGCGCGGAGTTGGGCGAGCAGAGTTTCCAGTGCTTCTGCGGTGTTCACGTCCACTCCTCCTTTCGGCTCTTCGCTCCCTGCCCCACGGACGGGGTCCGGAGCCTCGGCCCCAGGCCCCGCGCCCCCTGGTCAGGTCGCTCTTCCCTCTACAATGGCGATCTCTTCCTCTGTCAGGCCGTACAGGCGGTACACGACAAGGTCAATCAGCCGGTCGGTGGCAGCCAGGCGCTTCTTGACCGGCACGAGTTGGTCCAGGCTCGTCTGGTATTCCCGCGCCAGCGCCTCTTGGAACTTCCGCGCTGAGGGGTCAACTTTCAGCCGCCGGGCGTTCTTTCTCAGGATGTCCAGCAATTCCTGCAACGAGAGCGGGTCTTCGCCTTTCTGGTAATCGCCCAGGTAGTTCCGGATTCGGCTCTTGCCCGTGAGGGCGTCCACGCCAACGCCGCATTCCCGCTCCAGCCAGCCCAGGAACTCTTTCATCTCTGCCTGCTTCTGCTTGTTCAGTTCTATCATCTGCCCCGCCAGGTGGGCCAGCAGGTCGTGGACCACGTCCGATTCCTCGGGCTGGGTGGCCAGCCGTTCGGAGACAAAACTCAACACTGGAGCCGGGTCGCCTGAGGCCAGATAGCCCTCGTACAGCCGCCGGGCTTCGTCCACGAGCGCGGCCCGGCGCTCGGGCGGCGTGGTGAAAGAGATGCGGCGGATGGGCACACGGTCTGCATACCCTGGCATGAAGTGCATAGTCCGAACCGCGCGGTTGAAGAGCGCCACGTAAGAATACCACGAAATTAGCTTACTGTTAAGCAGTGAAAGGAGGTACCCGAGATCATATGGCTGCCCTTCTCTTGGAGCAAAGCACGTCAATGTATTAAGGCAGAAAAGGCCGTCTTCATCCAGGTGCGCCGCGAGCCTTATGTGGGGAAAAGGATTCTCAATGTGCGCCACTATGTCCTGGGCCACTACTTTTCGTCTTCTGTGAGATCTAAGTTCATCCGGCAGGACCTGTCTGGATTCAAGAAATGTCGTGGGAAGATCGCCCTGGAGTAGACCGAACCTGTCCACGTCCCGTCCTTGCAGAACCCGCACTTCACCGGTGGTGCGCAAGTGAGGAACGGCACCGCCCTTCCCGTACCAGACCTCGTATATGGTCCCGGAGAGATCGGAAACATTGTCCATCTTGCGAATGATGCTCTGTTCACACGTGTCCGCCGCGATCCTGAACATGCGGCGGTTAACTAGATCTCTTGGAACTACGTAACTGACGAATTGCTCTTGATCAGGCACGGTTACCACAAGGGGCTCCTCTGAGATCGGTTTGTCTAGCCGTATGCATAGCACAACCTGTTCATATAACACGCCTTCAAATGCTTTTCCCAGGTCAAGGACAGATTGCAGCGTGCCCTTTGTGAGAATCTCCGCTCGAACTGCTTCCCAATTGACCACGTAGGTAATCACTTTTGGCAGGACAAAGGCCAACCAACCAGAACGCCGCGTTATCCTAAGGCCCTGCGATGTAAATGCTTCCGCCGTATCTCCGCTGCCGAAAGCGAGGCCGAGTTCGCGTATCCAGCCTCTGGAATCCTCGTCCATCGTGCCGTACCGACCATACGGCGGATTCCCGATCACCGCGTCAAAGCCGGGGTTCTCGGCCCAGTTGCGCTTGCGCAAATCCACGAACGCTTCGGGGAACTCCAGATCCCAGTGGAAGAATCGTTTCTCTTTCCACAGTTCCCTGGCGCGCGCGATGGCATCCTCATATTGAGGGGCCACCCCCTTGCCGTCGCGGAGGGCGGGCATGACATCGTCGCCGTACACCGTCAGGAACTCATACGCGGCCTTGTTGCCGAAATACTGGCTGACCCAAAGGTCCAGCACCTGCTTGTACGGTGTCAGTTGTTTCTGGAACTGCTCAAAGGTTTCGGCGCTTTGGCGGACGTCGGCCAGGGTCGCGTCGGCGCGCTCGGCCACGTCCAGCATCATGGCCGTTAGGTCAAGCAGGCCGGAGAACGGACCGGCAAACAGGCCGTACTGCTGCGCCTCGCCCGCGCGCTTCATCTGAATCTCGCGCTGGACGGTGCGCACGTCGGTACCGATGAGGGAGTTGCCCCAGCGAAGGTGATGGTCCAGGAAACTGAGCGGCGCGCCCACGGTGAACGAGTGGAGCCACAGGCTGAGTTTGGCCAGTTCCACGGCCAGCGGGTTCAGGTCCACGCCGTAGATGCAGCGCTTCATGACGATTCGCGTCAGGATGGCGGTGTCATCCAGCCGCCTGGCGTCCACCCGAATGCTCTGCCGCTCCATCTCCGCGAGAATCTCTCGCCGCACACTGTCAATCAGCCGCTGGATGGGGTTCCAGTCCCAGGGTACCGAAGGGTGCTCGTCGTGGTACGCTTGCATGCGCTGGATGATGCCGTCGGTCAGATGGTCCACGGCATTGACCAGGAAGTGGCCGGAACCCATGGCGGGGTCCAGGACCTTGATGCCCAGGAAGGCTTCGCGGGCGTCGCGCTCGGCATCTTCCAGTTGATCGCGGAGCAGTCGGTTGGCGTCAGCGTCCAACGTCTTGGCCAGTTCGCCGCGCACCTTGGCAATGCGATCCATGGCCGCGCGGAAGGCAGCATTGCGCTCGTCCAGGATGGGATCCAACGTGTGCCGGACAATGTACTCCACAATGTAGTCGGGGGTGTAGTACGAGCCGGTAGCCTTGCGCTCGCCCTTGTCGTTGACGAGTTCCACTTGGCCGCGCTCGGCGTCCACAACGCGCAATCTGTTTTCTAGCAGGCCCTCGTAGATAGCACCCAGGTTGCGGACAGAAATGTAGGCGTAGTCCACGGGCTGGCCGGCGTCGCGCCGCAACGTGTCTATGGCGCGAGCAACCGCGCGGTCGCTCAACCGGTGGGTTTCCAGGAAGTGATTCTCGGGGCTGTCCGGGCTGAACAGGCCGCCATTGTACCGAGGGATACCCAGACTGGGATCGCCCTGGTCAATGCGACGGAAAAGGGCCAGCAGCGCGTCGTATTTCGGGGTAGCGTGGGTGGCATCCGAGAGGGGCTGGTCCCTGTCCAAACATTCTGCCGCCCACTCACACAGGGCCGTGAGGCTCTGCCCGCGGTAGCCTGGGTCGTTGATGGGCAGCAGACTGCGTGCCTCGGCGTAGAGGAGGAACAGAAGTTTGTACAGCAGGCTGAGCGTGGCCGCGTAGATTTCCCGGAGAGTTGCGTCGGTTTCCTCGCGGATGCCTTTCTGGTGGTAGCGGTAGGCGACGAACCCGCCGGCAATCTCGGGCACCACCTGCCGGAAGACCAAATCCTTCAACTTGTCGCTGATCTGGCGTGCGTAGGTCGCGGAGCCTTCGTGCACCCGCTGGACGAAGGATTTGCCCTGGGCATCCGGCACAAAGGCATCGCGGCGGAAGAACAGCCACCAGCGGCGGAAGGCGTCCAGGGTGGCGGCGTCCGGCTCAGTGCCCGCCGGAATCACGTCAAAGATGGTTCCTAGGTCCACCTCGTAGAACTCGCTGGCGGTACTGGAGACCTCGCGTGAGTAGAGCCGCCACACGCGCCCATTGGTGAGGATGCCCCAAGGCGCGCGCGTGCCGACCAGATAGGAAACCATCTGGTGGCTGGGGTTGCCTTCCTTCCATGTCTCGCCGCGCTCGGCGTCTTTCTGGCTCAGGGGGCGGCCCCAATATTTGGCTTCGGCAATGGCCAAGGCCCGCGAGTAGAAGGCGTCGTCCCGCCCCTGATAGGGATAAGCGTCATCCCTGCGGGCCTCGTCCGCAAACAGCGCATAGTCGGGCCTAGAAGTTCTGCTCGCCCTCTGCGACTTGGCCTGGACGACGTAGGCCCAGCCCAGGATGTCCAGCACGGGCTTCACGAACTCTTGCTCGGTCTGGGCCTCGTTCCACGAGTCGCCGTACTTCTGCGCTTTCTGCCATAGAGCCCGCACGGCGTCAAAGACGGGACGCGGGTCTTCCCGCCACTCAGGATGCTCGGGCAGGCGGGTTTCCAGGTAGTGGCTAGAGAACAGGGTCTTTGCTTGCATATCATTCCTCTTTGCCCAAGGTGGCCGCGCGGGTCTGGCAGGCGCAGCACGCGGGGGTATGGGCGACTCCGAGACCACGTTGGCGGGAGATTCTGGGGGCACGTGGGGTGGCTGCTGCGCGAGCGGCGACCGAGGCGACTCCGGGGCGGGCTCGGCGGGCGGCTCAAACAGCGGCCCCGCGGCCACTACATCGCTCATGACCAGTTGGCCCTTGCGGGTGCGTTCGGGGGGCGGGGTGGGCGTTTCCGCCGGCGGCGCGGGCGACAGGGAGCAATCGCGCCTCACGACAAGCGTGCCGCCCGCCAGCGCGGCCAGGATCGGGCCGAGATAGCAGGCGTCTTGCTCGGTGCAGAACTGCCGAATCTCGCCTTTGGTAATGCTTCTGTGCTTCGCCAGGTGCTGCCAGGCTCCTTCTATGTCCACCCGCTTCAAGTGCCTTTCCTGCCCATTGGGCAACGCGATGTGGAGCGCAACGTCGGTGATCCTGGAAACGCGGAAGGGCTGTCCCGTCCGCGGGGTATGGAACTCGCGCCCGACCAAGCGGGCGGCGCGGCTCCAGGTGTCCTCGGCCTCGGGCGCGGCCACAACTTCGGTCGGCGCTTCTGCTTCAGCGACAGGCTCCGGCGCGGCGGCC
Organism: Anaerolineae bacterium; assembly: GCA_034436295.1. Classification (GTDB taxonomy): domain Bacteria; phylum Chloroflexota; class Anaerolineae; order DTLA01; family DTLA01; genus DTLA01. The sequence goes on from DAOTVT010000267.1 coordinate 29,192, forward strand.
TCGGGCGCGGCTACGGGTTCGGGCGCAGCCACAACTTCGGGCGGCGCTTCTGCTTCCGCGGCGGCTTCGGGCGGCGCTTCCGCTTCCGCGGCGGCCTCGGGCGCGTCGGTCTCGGGCGTGGCGACGGGTTCGGGCGCGGGTGGCGGCACCGGTTGCTGCGCGCCTGGCGCCGCACCGGCAGTAGGGTGCATGTGGGGTGTTGTTGGGGTCCCAACAATTGCCGTGGGGGGCCTGCGCCGTGGCTGCCGCACCTTCTTGCCGTAGCGTCGCCCGTATCCCTGAGACTCATCCAGCCTAAACCACCCATTGCCAGCCCGCACGAAACATGCCCTGGTGTACAGTTCGGTGACCACTGAGCGCGGAGAGCACATGCGGCATAGGAATACGGCGTTGAAGAGGTCGCGCTGGTGCACCTTCCTCTCGGGATGAAGGGCCGCGAGTCTGCAAAACTCCTGATACATGATGTCAAAGATGCTGTAGCCGCACACCTCGGCCTCGCGGAACAACGCCTCAACGTCTTCAAAGCGCAGTTCTGCCTTGAAGACACACGGATCGCTCTCGTAGCGTATTTCAATGTCGGCCTCAGTGATGTGGAGTCTGCCCTCCTCCAGACAGGCTAACTTGCAGCGCACAGATTGGGGGCGGGTGAGCGGCCGCGGCGCGATCCGGTAGGATGTGCCGCCCTTGTATTCAAGCCACAGTTTGGTGCCCGCGGGGATTCCCAACTCCAGGAACCGCCGACGCCATTGCTCCGCGTCCGTGGCCTTCAGCACGCCTTCCTGGCGGGAAATCCAGCATGGGATAGGGTCGCCTTCTACCAGGGCAACATCCACTAGTAGAGGGTCCGGCTCAGGGGGAAAGGCATCGGCGAAGCGTCCAAGAGGGAGAAACCCCTGCACAATGTGCTGGTATGTAAGGGCGCCTACAGCGATGGGCGCAGCCGGAGGACGCCATCGCCCCGCGGGTGGCTTCTCAATCTTGATCTCGCCCAACTCTTCTAACGCAGCTGCCATTTCCCGATCGCGCAGGGGCGCTCCCTCATAATCGTCAAAGTCGGCGCTGTCGTCCATGCCCTGCTCTTGCAGCAACTTGGAGCGGACTACAGGCACCATCGGCCGGCGGATGACATCACGCTGCGCTGAAGCCAGTGCCTCGGCGGTCATCCAGCGGTCGTTTCCCACGGAGCAATACCCGTGCCGTGGGAGTTGATCGCCAAGCGAGGTCCTCGCCACGTCGTCGGGAACGTCCCGCCAACGTCCATCCGCACGCAAGGCTTCCAGAATCTCGTCGGTGGTCCGATAGGGGACAGGGCGGTTAGCGACATCGCGAAACAGTCTGGCAACGAGCAGTGCCTCCCTTTCGCCGAACGTCGGCTGGGTATCCAGTCTGCTCACCTGGTCGCCAACCACACGAATGTTCAGCCGCCCTGCCGCCGCAGCCCGACGGACAACGTCAGCGAGAGGCTCGTAGAAATGGTCCGCGATGTCGGCGACAAGCCAACTCATGCTCTCGTCATCAGCGGGAGGAAACGCGGGGAAGGAAGGGCGAGCACCGGACACGCCGCCCGCGTAGATACGGTCGCGCCTGTCCATGCTGAGAGTTACGACCTGGAACGCGCCCTGCACGGGATTCTCGGCATCAGCGACCGCCTTCACGCGGGCGATGCGCCAGGTGTCCGGTCGCAAGCCCTGAGGATCGTGGACAAACATGGCTACTTGCTGGCCGACGTCGTACCGGCGCGAGGGGTCAAAGGCCGAAACTAGGTCGGTACGCCCAGACCAGGGATAGGACTCAAGGATGGCGCGAACCAGAGACTGAAGCAGAACGCGCATGTGGGCTGAACCATCCAGTTTGTCCGCTGCTCGCTTGAGATCAGAGTCGGTCGGTTTCACGGCAAGCCAGTTGATCACGTCCATGTGCGACTCCGCTGCTAGAGGTTCACAGCAATCCTATTGACCCGCGTTTCGTAAGGAACGATCACGACTCCAGCGCGGCTACCGGAAAATGCGCGCAACAATGATGGCTGCTCGCCCGTGGCCATCAGCGATGCTTTCACTGCCTTGCGCAGATCGTCTGCGTCCTGAGGGATGAAGTTGCCCCAAAGGCTGTACTTGCTGTAATTCCACACCCTCGCCACCGGATTCAACTCCGGCGCTGATTCTGCCTTCTTGCGACAGTCTGGCGCCGATCATTCGGCGCATCTCCAATGCCTCTGCACCTCCTTTTATCCTCATGAGCCAGATTATACCCGAGAATCGTCCGTATCGCAACGCGAAGGTCAATAGGCGCATTGCGCGCTTCGTGCGGGAATAGAGGCTGACGAAAGACAGCGAATGCCCGAAAGGGCATGGTTGCGGTGGCCCGTGGCCTGCGCCGGAACGCGCATCACCGCTTCTTGGGTTTCCCCTTGACTCGGGTAGCCCGGGTTTCAGGGAATCGTTGATGCCTCGGAACAGTCTCCGCAGCCTAACCTTGGCCTATGCGCGTGCCCTGTGGCCGGTTCCACAGCGTTTGGTAGCAAATCCCAAGACCCTTCGCCAGCGTCGGTGGCTTGGCGCCCAAGTGCCCGGCTTCCGTAGCGCGCTGATATGGCGGCCGGCACCGGATGCGCGGGATGCCGATTTCACCGGATGCCAGAGCCGCAGGTGCCCTGAGACTTGGCGGGCAGTTTGACGTTTGAGGGAATTGTGCTACCATTTTCTACGCCGAGGGTGCGTTCCATTCGTTGGCCAGTTGGCCGGGCTTGCCGGGGTCGGTACCACTGCCGCACGCCGGCAGTGGGGCGTGGCGAGCCGAGGGTCAGGCAGAAGCGCCACGGTGCTATCATTGCAGACACGGCGCGATCGCCCGCAAGATTCAACACGGCGGAGGGTTTGCGATGATGCGGTTCCGAATCAGGCCGGTGGCGACCATTGTGGGGATTTCCCTTATCCTAGCGGTAACGGCTGTCGGTTTCGGGCCGTGGGCGGCAGTGTGCGCCGTTGCGGCTTCGGCGACGGTGTTTTTGGCCTCTGCACTTGCGTACCAAGAGTTCTACGGCGATCCGTGGACAGCCCTCCGTTATCATTGGAGCGCCCTGGTGGGAACGGTACGTGGCTTCCATAAAATTGAGGACGGTACGACAACGCTGCCGAAGGACGCCAAAGGCCCTGTACTTGGGCCGCGACTGATAATCGTGGCGCCGTACAACGCCGTGGTGCTGGAGCGAGGCTCCCAGCAGACCGGAATCCAGGGGCCTGGGATATTCAGGACGCGAGCGTTTGAGTTCGTCAAGCGCATCTACGACCTGCGGCCGCGGCAAAGAGCCATGCAATTCGGCGACGTGCTGACCAAAGATGGGTTGCTCACGTCGGTTGCGGTGTCGGCTACCTACAGCATCGGGGTTTCGCGGGCAGCGAAGGTGGGGCAGAGGAAGATGACGGCCGCGGATCGGGCTATCTTGCAGGAGATTGACCTGCGCACGCCGGACTGGGAGGACGGCGTGCGGAGCGCGATTGAGCGGAGTGTGAGGGACGCGTTCCGCGCGCGCGACCTCGCCGACCTGATGAGTCTGCCAAACCTGGATGATCTGGCGGATTTGGTCCTGGAACAAGCGCGGCAACGGGTTCTGAAACAGGGGGTGTACCTTGACCAGTTGCGGGTTGAGAGCGTGCAGCCGGCATCCGAGGTTACAGGGGCGAATACAGAACTCTGGGTCGCGGGCGTGGAGCGAGTAACGCAGCTTCGGCGAGCGGAGTCGCTGGCGGACTGGGTGGACCATATGGCCAGTGCCCTGCAAATTGCGAAGGACAAGGGCCTCACGCAGGAAGCGATCTACAAGGAAGCCTGGTGTCGGGCCATTGAGCGCATGAGCAAGAGCATCCCGGAGGGCCTCCTGCTGGAGCCCGAGGTGGAACGTGCGCTCATCACACTGCGCAGGTCTGCGGGCCTGGCGCCGTAGGGAGTGCGGGGCTGGGCTACTCGCCCTCCGGCAGCACATCTGGAATCAGCAACGGGCCAAGCGTAGGGCGTGGCGGCCGCACTTCAAGCGGAATGTCAAACGCGAGCGCTACGGCCTGCAGTGCAGCGATGAACCCTGCGCGGTAGATTGCAATTTCGGAAGTCGGAAGATGTACAGCCAGAGAGGCGTTGGCGGCATCAATAGAGCGCAGCAGATTCCTGATGTCCTCGCGGAACAGAATCTCGTGGCGAACACCTGTTTGATTCATTTGCGGTTGCTCCTGGTACTAGAACCTTTGTTCTATTATACTGGGGCGATCGCATGGTGTCAAATCGGCTCTCGGGCGGGAGAGACTCCTGGGCAGGGCGTCTTGCCGCATAAGCGCGAATCTGCTATAGTTTTGGCAAACCGTGCAAGACAGGGCGACGGAGGGCACAATGCGTCAGGTTCGTAAG
>DAOTVT010000268.1:0-5473 GCA_034436295.1 Anaerolineae bacterium
GTGCGTCCCCGCCCGCAGTTGGTGCTCCTGCCGCCCAGCGCGTGAGCACGGCGCGCGGATTGCGAAATCGTCGCGAGACCTCTTGACTTTGCGACGAAAAACATGTACAATGGCGTTTGCAGATGATGAGTTCCGCACCGGGGCCGTGTCAAGATCGTCGCCTCGCCATCCCCGACAGAGCGCCCAAGCGGAATGACCGGGTGGCTTGCCCGGCGCGGCACAAGGCGCAAGCCCCCGGAGCGTAGCAGTCGCCAGCCCAATCCAGCCTATGGGAAAAGGCCCATCCGAGAGGACCGGCACCGTCCTAGATACGATGGGTTGTGGGCATAGCGCCCTGCAGGCCCAAGTCGGCTGTTGCCCAGCATGACGAACGTCTGGAAAGGAGGTGAGACCGAGCGATTTCCTCTACCGCCGAACGGCCCTCGCGTATTCCCGTAAGAAGTCCAAACAGCAAAGGAGGAAAGGGAGATGACCAGAGCCTTCAGAGTGATCCTTGTCCTGTCCATGCTGGCCGCGCTTGCATTGAGCGGTTGCGCCAAGGCAACGCCGGCCCCCACAGCCACCCAGCCACCGAAGCCCACCTCGCCGCCCACAGCCCAGCCCACCGTCGCACCCACCCCGAAGCCCACGCCTGTTACCAAGACCGTGGTCATCGGCTTCACGTCGTCCAAGACCGGCAGCCAGGAGGTCCCCTCCACCGGTCAGACGCGCGGCCTGGAGTTGTGGCTGGAGCAGGTGAACGCCAAAGGCGTTACGCTCCCCGACGGCACCATCGTCAAGTTTGAGTTCAAGACCTACGACGACGAAAGCAACAAGGAGCGCGTGCAGCAACTGTACACCAAACTCATCAACGACGACAAGACCAACTTCCTCATCAGCCCGTACTCCAGCGGCCTGACCGATGCCGCAGCGGTGATCGCCGAGCAGTATGGGCAGATCATGATCACCACCGGCGCGGCGTCGGACGCCACCTACAAGAAGGGCTACCAGTTGGTGTTCCAGTTGTACACGCCCGCCAGCCGCTACTTGACCGGCGCGGTGGATTTGCTGGCGAAACTGGACCCGACCGCCAAGAAAATCGCCATCGTGCACGAGAACGACAAGTTCTCCACCGACGTGGTGAACGCCGCCAAGGCCTACGCTGAGAGCAAGGGCTACGAGATCGTGCTGTTTGAGGGGTATGACAGCGGCACGACGGACTTTGCGCCCTTCATCAACAAGATCATCGGCGCGGCGCCCGATGCCATCATGGGCGGCGGGCATTTCGCCGACGGCAGCACCTTCGCCAAGCAGATGTACGAGAAGCAGGTAAAGGCCAAGTTCATCGCCCTGCTGGTGGCGCCGCCGGAATTGAAATTCGCCGACATCGGCGAGGCGGCCTTCGGCATCATCGGCCCCAGCCAGTGGGAACCGCAGGCAGCCTACTCCGAGGCCTCGGCCAAAGCCGCGGGCGTTCAGTGGTACGGGCCGAGCGTTGCCGACTTCGTGAGCGCCTACAAAGCCAAGTACGGCGAAGACCCGGCCTACCACGCCGCAGGCGGGTATGCCGCCGGCCTCATCCTCCAGAAGGCGATTGAGGACGCCGGCTCGCTGGATACTGCCAAGGTCAAGGCCGCCCTGGACGCCATGGATGTGCTGACCTGCTACGGCCGCGTCAAGTTTAACACCAGCGCCGAGGCGCATGGCCTGCAGGTGGCCCACGAGATGGTTTACATCCAGTGGCAAAAGGATGCGTCGGGCAAACTGGTCAAGCAGGTCGTCTGGCCTGCCGAAGGCAAATCGGCCGACGCCATCTACCCGCTGAGCCGCTAGTTCGCGCATAGGCCCAAACTCGGAAAACCGGAGGGCAGGGCCGCCGCTCCGCCCTCCGGTTCCGACAGAATCGCCATAACCATCAGGGGGATTGCATGACCGAGCAACTTCTCGCCTCCCTTACGGACGGCTTGCTCCTGGGATTTGTGTATGGCCTGGCCTCCATGGGCCTGTCGTTGATCTGGGGCGTGATGCGCGTCATCAACCTGGCGCACGGCGCGACGATGGTTCTGGGCATGTTTGCCACATACCTCCTGTTCAGCGCCTTCGGAATCCATCCCTACGTGGCCTTGCCCATCATCGTCGTGCTCAGTCTGCTCTTCGGCTTCCTGGTGTACGCCACGGCCGTCCACCGCGTGATCAACGCCCCGTACCTCTCCACCCTGTTGGCGACGTTCGCGGTGAACATGATGATCATCGGCATCGGGACTGCCGTCTTCACGACGACGCCGCGCAACGTGGACATCCCGGTGGGGCGCATCCAGGCGGGGCCGGTTACCCTGCTGAGCACGCGCCTGGTGGCCACGCTGATTGCCGTCATCGTAACGGCCGGGCTGTACCTGCTCCTGTACCGCACCAGGCCGGGCAAGGCAATCCGCGCCGTGGCCAACAACCGCGCGGCGGCAAGGCTGATGGGCATCTCCGCCTTCCGGACGCTGGCGCTGAGTTTCGGCCTGGGCACCATGCTGGCCGCGGCGGCCGGAGCCTTGATCGCCACCTTCTTCCCCTTCACCATCCTGTCGGGCGCCGGCTATCAGACCAAGGGGTTCGTGATCTGCGTGCTCGGCGGTTTGGGGAACCCAACGGGGGCCCTGATTGGCGGGCTGATCCTGGGCGCGCTGGAGGGCATCATCCCCGTCTTCATGGCGGTCAACTGGGTGCCCGTGATTGAATTCGTGCTATTCGTACTCATCCTGCTGGTCAAGCCCAGCGGACTACTGGGAGCGCGCTAGATGAGAGCCTGGCGATACCCTGCATTCTGGCTAACGCTGGGGCTGGTGGCCGCCGCGGGCGCTGTCGTGTTTGCCACCCGCTCCGCAACCCTGCGCGAGGAAATGTTCCTGCTGCTCATGTTCGTAACACTGGCATCCAGCCTGAACATCCTGCTGGGGTTCACGGGTTATGTAAACTTCGGCCATATCGTATTCTTCGGGCTGGGGGGCTATGTAGGCTTCTACCTGATGAGCCAACATGGGTGGCCGCTGTGGTGGGCCACCCTGGCGGGCGGCCTGGCCTCGGCGCTGCTGGCGTGGCTGCTGGGCGCGGCGACGCTGCGCCTGCGCGGCGCGTACTTCGCCCTGGCCACCATCGGCGTCAACGAGGCGGTGCGCGCCTTCGTCAACAACTTCCGACCCTTCGGCGGCCCCACCGGCATGTCGCTCAATTTCGCCGTTTATCGCCAGTACGGCGGCCCGGCCAATGCGCTGTGGTGGACGTTTGGCGCCATGTTCGGCCTCACGCTGCTGGTGATCCTCATCAGTTACCTGGTCAAGTTCTCCCGCTTCGGGTTGGGCCTCATGTCCATCCGCGAGGACGAGGATGCCGCCATGGTGCTGGGCGTCCGAACACCGAGACTGAAGACGTGGGCCTTCGTGTTGTCGGCCCTGTTCCCGGGCATGGTGGGGGTGTTGTTCTTCTTCAAGAATGGCAACGTGGAGCCAGGAGATGCCTTCCGTCTCCAAATGTCCATTGAGATCATCGTCATGGTGATGCTTGGAGGATCGGGGACGGTGCTCGGCCCTGCCATCGGGTCGGCTGCTTACGAACGCCTGCGCGGCTACCTGCTCACAAGCCCTATCTTCAAGAATCTCCACCTGGCCTTTGCCGGCTTCCTGCTGCTGATCATCGTCCTGTTCGTGCCGGCGGGACTTGTGGGGTGGATGAGAAGCCGCCTGCCCAAACTGCGGAGGGTGCTGGAATGAGCGAACAAGTGCAACCCAACATCATCCTCCGGGTGCAAGGTGTCTCCAAGCGCTTCGGCGGGCTTCAAGCCTTGTCCCGCGTTACGTTTGACCTGCCCCAGGGTCAGATTCTCGGCATCATCGGCCCCAACGGGGCGGGAAAGACGACGCTCTTCAACTGCATCAACGGCGTCTATCCCCCCGAAGAGGGTCGGGTGATCTTTCGCGGCACCGACATCACGGGCTGGCAGCCCTATCAGGTGGCGCGTTTGGGGCTCGCCCGCACGCATCAGATCGTGAGACCCCTCAACGAACTGACCGTGTTGCAGAACGTGATGGCCGGGGCCTGCTTCGGCCACGAGCAGCACAACCTGGCCCGAGCGGAGAAGATCGCCGATGAGGTGCTGGGTTTTCTCGGTCTGACCCCGTGGCGCGGGGCCATGGCCTCCACCCTGAACGTGGCGCAGAAGAAGCGGCTGGAGTTGGCGCGCGCGCTGGCGGCCCGCCCCCGCCTCCTGCTCCTGGACGAAGTCCTGGCCGGCCTCAATCCGACCGAAATCGCGGAGATGGTTCAGGTCGTGCGCCGCATCCGCGACCAGGGGATTACCATCCTCATCATTGAGCACGTGATGCACGCCCTCATGAACGTCTCGGACCGCGTGATCGTCCTGGACTACGGCATACAGATTGCCGAGGGCACGCCCGAAGAGGTCGCTCACGATCCGAAAGTCATTGAAGCGTACCTGGGCGACCCGAAGGTCGCCGAGCGGCTCCTACTCGGCGCTTGAGCATGTTCTCGGGGGAGAGACCATGGCCATTCTGGAGATCCAAGAGGTTGATTCGGGATACGGCGAGGTTCAAATCCTCTGGGGTGTTTCCCTGGCCCTTGAGCGCGGCAAACTCACGGCGCTGGTAGGCTCCAACGGCGTCGGAAAGACGACCCTCCTGCGCACCGTGGCCGGGCTGATACGGCCCTGGCGCGGCTCCATCCGCACCGACGGCCGCGACATCACCCGCACGCCGCCGGATGTGAAGGCCGCGCAGGGCATTGTCCTGGTGCCGGAAGGCCGCCAACTGTTCACCACCATGAGCGTGCTGGAAAACCTGGAGATGGGCGCCTACACCAAACGGGCCCAACCCCATTTCCGGAAGAACCTGGACAAGGTGTACAGCCTGTTCCCGCGCCTGAAGGAGCGGAGCAGCCAGAAAGCGGGCACGCTCTCCGGCGGCGAGCAGCAGATGCTGGCTGTGGCGCGCGGGCTGATGGCGCAGCCCGAAATCCTGATGTTTGACGAACTGTCGCTGGGCCTGGCGCCGGTGCTCGTCATGAGCCTGTTTGAAATCCTCCGGCAGTTGAAGGCCGAAGGCCTCACCATGCTCCTCGTGGAGCAAAACGTGCAATTGGCCCTCGCCGTCAGCGACTACGCCTACGTGTTGGCCGATGGGCGCATCGCGCTGGAAGGCCCCTCCCGCGAGGTGGCGAAGAACGAGCACGTGCGCCGCGCCTACCTCGGCATCTGACGCGCGCGAAAGTTTCGTAGGGCGGCTCTCCACAGCCGCCGAAGGCCGAGGCAGGTATGGAAACCTGCCCTACGCTGGCTATCCACGAATACCGCGAATCCACACGAATGGAACGGATGTAGGCACGTAGGGCGGCTTTCCATAGCCGCCGAAGGCCGAGGCAGCTATGGAAACCTGCCCTACGCTGGCTATCCACGAATACCGCGAATCCACACGAATGGAACGGATGTAGACACGTA
>DAOTVT010000269.1:0-11834 GCA_034436295.1 Anaerolineae bacterium
CGCACCTCCGAGGTGCGTCGCACGTAACCTATCCACGAATAACACGAAATGCGACCGAGTGTAGGGCAGGTTTCCATACCTGCCCCTGTAACCGCGAATAACACGAATCCACGCGAATAGACAATAGAGCGTAGCCCCCGGCGGGCATCCCGACGTGCGACGCACCTCCAAGGTGCGTCGCACGTAACCTATCCACGAATAACACGAATCTACGCGAACAGGTAATGCGAGATTGCTTCGGGGCTTTGCCCCCTCGCCATGACAGACGCCAACAACTGGACCTGAATCGCTGCGCGCGGGGCGCAGGGTCAGAACTGCTGGAGGATGACCGGCTCGGCGGCGAGGCGCTCGGCCACCTGGGCGAACGCCTGCGAGACGCTGGCCGTCGGCTGGGTCAACACCACCGGGCTGCCCAGGCGCGCGGCGCTGGCGCATTCCTCCGGCGCGCTGGGAATTACCCCCAAGAGGCCCAGTTCCAGGAAGTTGGAAATCTGCAGCGCCGACATCTCCGTAGAGGATCGCGCGCGATGCACAATCAGCGCCCCGATGTTGCTGGGAGCAATCCCAAACCCCTTGAGCAGAATCAGGAGCATTTTGGCGGCGGCCAGGGATGTGGGGTCCTGCTCCGTAACCAGCGCGATGAAATCGCTGCGCTCCACCGCCTCGCGCCACGCAGGCGAGAAAGCCCCTGGCAGGTCCAGCACCACCATCTCCGACGAGTAGCGCAGTGCATCCAGGATGGAGGAAACCATTGCCGGCGTCAGTTCCAGATACTCTTCCGGCTGCTGGGGGCCGGCCAGGACCTTCAACCCGCTGGCGTGCGACATCAACGCGCCGGTGATCTCGCGGCCGGTGCGGGCGTCGCGCTCGCGGAACAGGCGGCCCAGCGACACGCGCGGCCTCAGGTCCAGTTGCAGGCACGCTGTACCGAACGTGTTGCGCAACTCGGCCAGCACCACCAGGTGGCCGCCTTTCGCCAGCAGAACCGCCGCGTTCACGGCGGCCGTCGTCGTGCCAACTCCGCCCTTGGCCCCCACGAAGGCGAACACGCGCGCCTCCTGCGCCCCGGCGTAGGACGCGCGGGTCAGGAGCGCCGCCACGCGCGCCACCAGTTCGCCCGGGTCGGCCGGCTTCACCAGGTAGTCGTCGGCGCCCGCGCGGAACCCAGCCACCTTGTCCGCCACCTGGCCCTTGGCCGTCAGCATGAGCACGGGCAGTCTGCGCGTTACGGGGTCGGCCCTCAACCTGCGGCAGACCTCAAATCCGTCCAGGTCCGGCATCATGATGTCCAGAACGACGAGGTCCGGGTGCAACTGGCGCGCCTGGGCCAGGCCGTCCAGCCCGCTGGCAGCCGTCAGGACATCGTATCCTTCTTGTTGCAGGCTGTAGCCGATCAGCCGAAGCGCGGTGGGGTCATCATCTACCACGAGAATCCGCTTGGCCATCTTGTCATCCTCCTCACGTGCCTTTCGCGTCGCCGTCGTCCGTCGGGGTTCCTTGCACCGGCAGGGCAAAGGTGAACGTGCTGCCCTTGCCCAGTTCGCTCTCGGCCCAGATGCGGCCGCCGAGGTTCTCCACGATCTGCCGCGCAATGTACAATCCCAGGCCCACGCCCCCCGCCGTGCGCGTCTGCGAGGGCTCGGCCTGGAAGAATTTGTCAAAGACATGGGGCAGGCTTTGGGAAGGGATGCCCGTCCCCTGGTCCTCCACCTGCACCCAGACCTCGCCCGACTTGGGCAAGCCGCGAACGATGACCACACTGCCCGACTTGCTGAACTTGATCGCGTTGCCGATCAGGTTCGCCATTACCTGCTTCAGCCGCACGAAATCCCCGATGACCTCGGGCAGCGGCTCGGCAATCTCCACGCGCAGCGCCACGCCGGCATTGGCGGCCATCCCTTCGGCATCGGCCGCCGCCTGCCGAATCAGGTCTTCCACGGGAACGCGCTCGCGCTTGAGCACCAGGCTACCCTGCTCTATCTTGGCAGTGTCCAGGATGTCCTCCACCAGCCTGCTGAGGTGGTCGGTCTGATCGCGAATAATGTTCAGGAACTCGGTGCGGACTTTGGGATCTTCCGCTTTGCCGTGCAGGAGGAGTTCTATGAATCCCTTGATGTAGAACAGGGGAGTGCGCAACTCGTGCGAGACGATGGAGATAAAATCGGATTTCATGCGCTCCAATTCGCGCTCGCGCGTGATGTCGCGCACCAGGCGAACCTGCCCCATGGGGTTGTGGGCAAGGTCGCGCAACTGGGTCGTGTACACCATGACGATGCGATTGAGGGGGTCCGACAGGCTCACCTCCCTGCGGACGACAAACGGCATGTCCGACTCGTGCACGCTGTTGTACGACATGGCCTGCAACTGCTCCATGAGGTCGGCGGACGGAGCACCGATTTCCCAGAGCGCGGCCAGCCCAGGGTCGGACGATCCGCGAAAATCGTGGATGCTGCGGCCCAGCAGGTCTTCGCGCAGGATGCCCAAGATGTTGCGCAGCGCGGGATTGCACGCCGAGATGCGGTCCTGCCTGTCCAGCACGAGCACGCCATCGGCCATGTTCTGGATGATGGCCTCGGTGTGTTGGCGGCGGGCTACCGATTCCTCAAACAGTTGAGCGTTCTGCACCGCCACGGCGATCTGGCGCGCAGAGGCCGAGAGGAGCGACGCGTCCGGCTGCTCAGCGCCGCTGGCGATGACCAGGATGCCCTCCACCTCGGCTTTGCTGACGAGGCCGGTGAGCCATGCCGAGTCCGCGCCCGCGGCCACCACGGCCTTGCGCAGACCGTCGGGCAGCACCTCCGGGGCCACCCGCGCAGGCCCCGGCGCGGAGACTTCCAGCACGGACGCGGCCAGAGACGGCGGCAGCAGGTCGGCTACGGCCTTGTTCTGGGCCACGGCGGCAGCAGGCCACAACGAGCCGTCGCGCAGGAGATAGACGGCCCCCAGCGGCGAACCCACTGCCGCCACCAGTTCCGCCAATGCCCCCTGGAGCGTATCCTCCAGCGACAGCGATTCGGCGAGGATGGCGCCCAGGCGGTTCAGCGCCGCCAGTTCGGCGTTGCGCCGTTGGAGTTCGGCGGTGCGCTCCCGGACCTGGCGCTCCAGGTCTTCCTGGTAGCGGCGTTTCTGTTCCTCCAGTTCGCGCCGCGCGTCCAGGAGTTCTTTCTCTTTGATGGCGCGGCTGACCGATTGCCGCAGGATGTCCAGGGTGAAGGGTTTGGCGATGTAATCGTAGGCGCCGTGCCGAAGGCTTTCGCGCGCGCTCTGCAGGTCGGGCGCGCCGGTGATGATGATCACGGGGGCGTCTACGCCTTGCTCTTTGAGGTACTTGAGGATGTCCAGGCCGCTGACTTTGGGCAGGAGCACGTCCAGGATGATGGTATCGGGGGGGAAGGAAGGGAGAATCTGCGTAACCTCGTCAAAACTGCCCACGGCCTGCACCGTGTAGCCCTCTCTGGTGAGGATGGTGGACAAGGTGATTCGGATGCTTTCCTCGTCATCTACGACCAGAATACGCTTCACGACCGCACACCTCAAGCGCTCAACGGCAACTCCACCTCAAACGCAAAGCCCTCGTCGGTCTCGCGAAGGCCCAGGGTGCCGCCCAGACGGGCAACGTGCGCCCTGGCCGCGGCGTACAGCATCGCCTCGCGGCACAGCGGCGGGCCGTCGGTCTCCGCCCGACGGAGTTGCTCCAGGAACTGGGCAGGCGGTGGGGCGTCGGCGCGGGCATCCACCACCACGCGGACGGCGGCGCTCTCCCCGCGGCGCATCGGCTCCGCGCTGACCTGCAGCGCGCGGAACGACCCGGCAGGCGACTGGAGCAGCCCAGAGCGCGCCGCCAGAATCAGCCCGAGCCACGTGAGCAGAAGCCGGGCGCTGTCCGCGACGACGCGCGCATCGGCGATGTCCAGGCGACGCTCAAAGGCGATGGCATCCTTCTCCAAGCGCCGCTGCACCAGCGCGCACGCCGCCTCCAAACTGCCGCGGATATCCTCGCTAACCGGCACATACGCGGCCTCGTGCGAGATCATCAGCAAGTGGTTGGCCAGATTGCTGATGCGCCTGGCCTGATCCAGGGACTTCTGCAGGTAGGTCCCGGCCTCGCTCCAGGACGGGAGGTCCATCTGCGCCAGTTCGGCATAACTCATGACGCCGGTTACCGCGTTGTTGATGTCGTGGGCGACCATGGCGGCAACTTCGCCCGCGCAGGTGAGTTGCGCCCAACGAAGGAACCGCTCGTGCTCCGCTGCGTCGTTGTTTGGCTCCATTGTTCTCCCGCTTTCCTCCTAGACGGCTACGTTGGCGAAGAAGACGACAACTTGCGTCGCTGATCCAGCCGCCGCCACACCCACTTGGTGAGTTCGGCGACGATGGCCGGGACAAACACCAGGGGCAGGATGACCTCCCATTCGCGCAGGGTCAGGAACGTGGTGTCAAATATCGGATCCAGGAACGGCACGTAGATGATAAGCATGATGATCGACAGCGACGCCAGCACGGCCCACTGCATGAAGCGGTTGCTCCAGATGCCGATGGAGATGAGCGGGTGTCGCTCGGAGCGGGACGTGTAGGCGCGGAGCAGTTCCGAGATGCTGAGGGTCGTGAACGCCATCGTGCGGGCGTGAACTTCGGAGCCGCCAAACCACATGCGCCCGATGAGGAACACGGCCAGCGTGGCGGCGGCAATGGCGATGCTCTGGGTGATGATCCCGATGACCATGGGGCGGTTGATGATGGGCTCGTTGACGGGGCGCGGCGGGCGGTCCATGATGTCCGGATCGCCCTTCTCCAGGCCCAGCGCCAGGGCGGGAGCGCCATCGGTAACCAGGTTGAGCACAAGCAGTTGGATCGCGCTCAGGGGCAGCCCCCAGTTGAAGATGGTCGCCAGGAAGACCACGAGGATTTCGCCCACATTGCACGACAGCAGGTAGTACACGAATTTGCGGATGTTGGAGTAGATGATGCGGCCTTCCTCTATGGCCGCCACGATGCTGGCGTAGTTGTCGTCGGTGAGCACCATATCGGCGGTCTCTTTGGAGACGTCGGTGCCGGTGATGCCCATGGCCACGCCGATGTCGGCGCGTTTGAGGGCCGGCGCGTCGTTCACGCCGTCGCCGGTCATGGCGACAATGTGGCCGCGGCTCTTGAGGGCTTCCACGATGCGCACCTTGTGGTGCGGCGAGACGCGGGCGAAGACGTCAATCTCGTTCACCATCTCCGACAGTTCCTCGTCGGACATCTGCTCCAGTTCCACGCCGGTAACCAGTTGGCGGCCGGGGGTGAGCAAGTCCAACTGCCGCGCGATGGCCATGGCCGTGCGGTCGTGATCGCCGGTGATCATCACCGTCTTCAGGCCGGCGCTGCGGGCCACGCGAATGGCATCCCTGACCTCGGCCCGGGCGGGGTCTATCATGCCCACGAGGCCCAGGAAGGTCATGTTCCGCTCCACTTCGTGCATGCGGTCTTCGGGCGGGATGGCGTCCAAATGTCGGCGGGCCACGCCGAGGATGCGGAGAGCGTCGCTGGCCATTTGCTCCTGGACGCGCAGGATTCGCTCGCGGGCCTGGTCGGTCATCGGGTACACCTGGCCATCCTGCTCGTAGGTGTCGCAGAGATAAACGATGATGTCGCCCGCGCCCTTGGTAAACGCCACATAGCCGTTGGCGTCTTTGTGGATGGTGGTCATGCGCTTGCGGTCGGAATCAAAGGGGATTTCGGCCACGCGGGGGTACTGCTCTTCCAGGTCGCTTTTCCACAGCCCGGCCTTGGCCGCGGCCACAACCAACGCGCCCTCGGTGGGGTCGCCCACCATGCGGTACGTCTGCTGGCCTGCGGCGTCGGTGCCGCTGGTCTCCAGTCGCGAATCGTTGCACAGCGCCGCGGCGAGCAGCACATCGCGCACGCCCCCCGGCCGCCGCACGTCCACCTCATGCCCGTTCTGCCGAAACTCGCCCCTGGGGTCGTACCCCTCGCCGGTTACGGTGATGAGTTCGCCGTCGCTGTACACGCGCACGACGGTCATCTCGTTCTTGGTGAGCGTGCCCGTCTTATCGGAGCAGATGGTCGTGGCGCTGCCCAGCGTCTCCACGGCGGGGAGTTTGCGGAGCAGGGCGTGCCGCCGCACCATGCGCTGCAACCCCAGCGCCAGGCAGATGGTAACGACGGCGGGCAGGCCCTCGGGCACGGCAGCGATGGCCAGGCTGATGGCGGTGATGAACATGGTCAGCGGGGGGATGCCCCGCGCCACGCCCACGCCAAACACGATGGCGCACACCACAAGGGCCGCGATGCCCAGCCACTTCCCCAGTTGATCCAGCTTGATTTGGAGCGGCGTCGGCTCCTCCTCAAAACTCTGGATCATGTCGGCGATGAGGCCGATTTCCGTGTGCATGCCCGTGGCGACCACGATGCCCCGCCCGCGCCCGTAGGTTACCAGAGTGCCCATGTAGGCCGAGTTGTCGCGGTCGCCGAGCGCCAGGCCGCGGTCCAGGACGACTTCGGCGTGCTTCACCGCGGGCGTGGACTCGCCGGTGAGCGAGGCCTCGTCTATGCGCAGGTTGACGCTCTCCACCAGACGCAGGTCGGCGGGGACATAGTTGCCCGCCTCCAGCACCACCAGGTCGCCGGGCACCAACTCCCGGGCGGGGATAGTGATGAGCCGCCCCCCGCGGATGACGTGCGCCTCGGGCGCCGCCATGCGCTTCAGGGCCGTGAGCGCCTCCTCGGCGCGGGACTCCTGGACCACGCCCAGGATAGCATTGAGCACCACGATGGCCAGGATGGCCGCCGCGTCCACGTACTCGCCGATGAAGATGGAGATGAGGCTGGCCACGATGAGGATGATCACCAGAAAACTGGTCAGTTGCTCCCAGAGGCGCTTCCAGAAACTGGGGCGGGGCTTCTCGGAGAGTTCGTTGTACCCGCACTCCTTGAGGCGGGCCGCCGCCACTTCCGGCGACAGGCCCGAGGAAAGGCTCGTCCCCAGCGCATCGGCCACAGCGCCGATGGGTTGCGCATGCCAAATGGGCGTGCCGTTGGGATCGCACGCAGTCTCGTTATTCGCTGTCATCTATCCGACTCCCGTTGCCCCCGTTTGCGGGGCGGTTATGGTCTCGTGCGGATTGCAGGTCTGCGCGACGGCTGATGCCGCCTCTTCGCATACCTCCGGCGGCGCCGGGGGCGCGGGCAGCCCTGCCGCAGCATATTCCATTATACCTTAGCGGGCGCGGTTGGCAAGTTCGCCATCGGCCAGGACGCGGCTCCGAGGTTCGCGGATGCCCGTTATGCGAGGGCGCGCCGCTCAACCCGAGGCCCACGGGGACTGCTGTCCGCGCGCTATCGCCAGGCCCTACGGGTTTTCCAGCGCGGCGAGTTCCGCCAGCCTGGACCAATCGTAGTTCTCGCGCCACAGGAAGTAGGCGCCAAGGACGAAGATGGGGACATACACCAGGGCGTGAAGCACGATCCCGCAGGCCAGCGCCAACGCGGGATCCACCCCGTAGAGGCCCAACGTGAGGACGCAGAGGTAGTGGAACACCCCGATTCGCCCGGGCGACGACGGGACGATGATGCCGATGTTCAGGATGGCCAGCAGAAGCGGCGCGGCCGTCCACGGCAGGCGCAGCCCGAACGCCCAGAAGGCCAGCAGGTTGGTGAGAATCATGAGCGCCCAATTGCCCGCCGACCAGCCCCAAAGGATCAGGTTCATCCGCAAACTCTTGAGCGGTCGCAGGCTCAAGGCGGCGCGCTGCAGGGCAGCCATCACCCCCATGCGCCCCAGCCACGAGTCAGGCCCCGCCACCCGCACCACCCAGGCGGGCAGGCGGCCCTCCCACCGCGACAGCACCGTCATGGCCGCCAGCAGCGCTACCATCCCCCCGCTCACGACGAGCGATGACCCCTTGACCCAGGACGGGAACGGCATGAAGATAGACGTTACCAGCACGACCAGCAGCAGCATGAGGCTGTCCAGCGCCTTCTCAAGCACCACGGTGCCGAGCGCGTAGGCGGCGCTGATGGCCTCAATCCGCGCCAGCAGGTAGGCCCGCGCGATCTCGCCCAGGCGCGCAGGCAGGGCCGCGTTCACCATCTGGCCAATGTAGATGACGCGCAGCAGTTTTCCGAACCGCCGCGCCGTGTGTTCAGGGTAGAACAGCGCCTTCCAGCGGGCGGCTTTCACCCCCTGCGTCGCCAGAAACGCCCCGAGCGCCGCGCCCACCAGCCATGGGTTCGCCTGCCGCAGGGCGTCCCACACCTCGCGCAGGTGCACCTGCCTGAAGGCCAGCCACAAGAACAGCAGGCTCAACAGCGTGCCCAGGATCAGCGTGATGGTCCGTCGCGTGCGGTTCGGTTTCGCGTTGCGAATGGTTGCCTCCTCGCGTTCCGAGCGTCTTGGGGTGCGCAACAGCGACGCATTGTACCTTCGGGCCGCGCGGGTGTCAAAAGCACCTGGAACGCGCCACGGCCCGATTTGACAGAAGCCGCCGCCTGCGATACCCTCACCTACCACTTGGAGGCAGGAGGCCATGAAGTCATCTACCCACAGGCGGCCGCTGGTGGCGGCCATCCTTTGCATGGCGCTGCTGGCCGCTTGCAGTGCCGCATCCCGACCGTCGGCGACGCCCACGCCCTGGCCCACCCCCACGGCGACGGCCACGCAGGCCCCGCCCACGGCCACGCCTGCCCCCACGTGCACGCCGTGCCCGTCGCCCGTCCCCACGGCCACGCCCTTGCCGACGCCTACGCCAACGCCGTGGCCCACGCCCGACGGCATCGCCCGCACCGCCTACGTGCCCATCCTCATGTATCACTACATCTCCGTCCCGCCGAAGGGCGCGGATGCGATCCGCCGCGACCTGTCGGTGTCGCCCGCCGCCTTTGAGCAGCAACTGCGCTACCTCAAGGAGAACGGCTACCAGTCCATCAGCCTGCACGATCTGAACCGCCACCTGCAACGGGGCGACCCGCTGCCCCCCAAGCCCGTCATCCTCACGTTTGACGACGGGTATCGCGACAACTTTGAGAATGCGTTCCCGCTGCTGGTGAAATACGGATTCACGGGGACGTTCTTCCTGGTAACGGAACCGATTGATCGGGGCGACGAGGCCTATCTGACCTGGCCGCAGGTGATGGTAATGAGCCAGATGGGCATGGACATGGAGCCGCACACCTACACGCACGCCGACCTCACCAACAAGCCGGTGGACTACATCGTGTGGCAGGTGATCGGCTCCAAGGAGGCCATTGAGGAGCGCACCGGCAAGACGTGCCGCTTCTTCGCCTATCCGTCGGGGCAGTACGACCAGGCCGTCGTGGACGTGCTGAAGTCGGCCTACTTCTGGGGCGCGGTGGTGTCGCAAGGGGGCGCGACGCACACTTCCGATGGCATGTTCCACCTGCGGCGGGTGCGGATTCGCGGATCGGACACATTGGAGCAATTCGCCCAGAAGTTGATCTGGAATTGGTGAGATGTTCTTTGACGCGCTCACGCTTGCGGCCGTGGTGCAGGAGATTCGGGCGCGCGCGTTGGGTGGGCGAGTCCAATCCGTGGTGCAACCCGACGGGCTGACCGTGGCCCTGGAACTGTACGCGGGGCAGTCCCGCCACGACCTGGTGCTCTCGGCGCAGCCCTCCCATCCGCGCGTCCACTTCGCCGCCGACAAGCCTCGGCGCGGCACGGAAGCGCCTTCTCCCCTGCTGCTCCAGATGCGCAAACTTCTGGTCGGCGCGCGCCTGGCCGACGTGCATCAGCCCGCCTGGGAGCGTATCCTGCACCTGCGGTTTGAGCGCGGGGGCGAATCCCTCACCCTCATCGCCGAGATCATGGGCAAGCACAGCAACATCGTCCTGGTCTCCTCCGATGGCGTGATTCTGGAATGCGTCAAGCGCGTGGGGCCGGATGTGAATCGCTACCGCGTGGTGCTGCCCAACCGCGCCTACGTGCCCCCGCCCGCGCAGAACCGAGTCCCCCTGCCCGAATGGAGCGAGGAGCGACTGGCGCGGCTGCTCCAGGAGCGCGCCGACACGCCAATAGAGCGGGCGCTCGTGGGCGCGGTGCAGGGGCTTAGCCCACTGGCGGCGCGCGAGGCGTTGGCGCGGGCGGGCAGCGCGGACCCGCAGCGCATCTTGCGCGAACTCGCCAACCTGTTCGCCCCGCTGGAGACCGCCCGCTGGGCACCGAGCGTGGGCATCCAGGCCGAAACCGTCGTCGCCTACGCCCCCTACGAACTCACCCACCTGGGCGAGTGGAAGCCCGCGCCATCCATGAGCCAGGCGATTGAGGCGTACCGCGCCGCCCAGGAGACGGCCGACCCGTATGCGGCGGCGCGGGCGGCCGTGCGAAGCCTCATCGCCGACGCCGCCCAGGCGCTCGCCCGACGCAGGCAGGCGCTGGAGCGCGAAGCAATGTCGCCGGACGAGATCAACCGCCTGCTGGAATGCGGCCAGGTCTTGCTCAACCACTTGGGCGAACTCCGCAAGGGGCAAACCCGCGTTACTCTGCCTGGGCTGTCGGGCCAGGAGATGACCATTGACTTGAACCCCGACGAGACGCCCTTGGAGAACGCGCAGCGCTACTTCAAAGCGTACCACAAAGCGCGCAGCGCATCCGAGGAAGTGCCACGCCGCCTGGAATCGCTGGCAGCGGAGGAAGCCTACCTGGCCCAATTGAGCGCCGACCTGGCGCTTGCCTCGTCGCGGCCGGAGATAGAGGAGGTGGCGGCGGCCCTCGCCGAGGCCGGCTACGCCCGCGAGCGCCCGGCGCCGCGTTCCCGACCGCGCCCCGCAAGGCCGATGACCTTCCGCTCCCCGGACGGGTTCGCGGTGCTGGTGGGGCGCAACAGCCGCCAGAACGAAGAGGTTACGTTCAAGATGGCCTCGCCGGAGGATGTGTGGCTCCACGTGCGGGGGCTGCCTGGGGCGCACGTGATCATCCGCAGCGGCGGGCGCGCTGTGTCGGAGCCGGCGCTGACCTTCGCGGCGCGACTGGCGGCCTACTACTCAACGGCGCGGGGCGAGCCGTCGGCCCAGGTGGACTGGACGCTGCGGAAGCATGTGCGGCGGATGCCCGGCGGCAGGCCCGGCCTGGTAACGTACTCCCATGAGCAGACGCTTGTGGTTCCGGCTTCCCTGCCGGAAGACGCAGCCCAGACCTCGCCGTAGCCGGTCCGGTTCCATTTTGTGTTGGTGAGCAAGGAGCAACGCACTTCCGGATGGGCGTCGCTCCTGTACCCATGCCGCGGCCAACGGAGTTCGGAACCGAGTCCCGTAGCCCTCCGGAAAAGCAAAGCACACCCGTATCGCAGGGTGTGCTCCCCGATGAACGGCCCAATGTGCGTTGTGGTCAGCGCCAGGGCACTCGGCTATTCCACCTTGATCTGGGTTCTCTTCTTGGGGGTCTCCTCGGTGCGCTCAATGGCGGCGTCAATGAGGCTGCGGTAGGCCAGGAGCGCCTCTTTCCGCGCGGCCCGGATGTGCTTGTGGAACTCCTCCGGGAAGAGGGTCTTCCGGCTTCGCCGAATGCCCCGGATGCCCTCGCGCACCCAGTCCTCAAACACGAATTCCTTCTCTCTCGCTTCCGTCATGGCACCCACCTCCATGTTGTTCAGGCACCTTACCGACGACTCTATTATACTCCAAGAACCCCTTTTGCGCAAGGGCTGGCGGCTATCCGAAGCATTACGCCCGACGCTGAAGCATCGGGCTAAACGGGCGAAGCCCTGCGGGCATGCCGACCTCACCCCCTCGTTCCCCCTCTTGTATATTCACACCGCATATTCACACCGGCACCTTAACAACCCGAATAGCCATCTGAGCAAGGTTGGTGCATACTT
>DAOTVT010000270.1:0-10513 GCA_034436295.1 Anaerolineae bacterium
GAATATCAGGTTGACACATCGTCGCCGAGTTCCTCTCCAGTCTCCCCTGGGGGTTTCCGATCACCCTTGCCCAAAGAAAGCGATGAACAGCTGGCGCTACTTGACACGCCCTTCCATATCAGGGGCGCCGCCCGCGCCCGCACGATGCACCGCGTAGGGGCGACCCGCGGGTCGCCCCTACGGCCGGACATGCGCCCGTAGGTTTCGCCCCTTCAGCCCGGCGCTTCAGCGTCGGGCGTGGCGGCGCGCACCTCACCCCCAGCCTTCGGCTTCCCCCTCTCCGCGCGCGGAGAGGGGGAACGAGGGGGGGAGGTCTGCACCGCCCGATGCTTCAGTCGGGCGGGCTTCTAGAACCCCTCCACCTTGCTCAGGTCCACGATGCCGTCGGCCAGCGCGCTCACGGCCTGGCACAGGCCCAGTCGCGCCGCCCTCACGTCCGGGTCCTCGGCCATGACCAGAATCTCGTCAAAGAAGCGGTTGATGGGGTCCTTCAATTCCACAAGGGCTTCCATCAGGTCGTCCACGGAGCCATCGGGCCGGACGCGGGCGCGGGCCTTCTGGTAGGCATGGTACAGCGCCTGCGCGGCAGGTTCCGCCAGCAACTCCGGGCGCAGCGGGTGCTTCTCGGCCAGGCCGCGCACGATGCGCCGCGTGCGTGCGTATGCGTTGAGCACATCCTGCCAGTCGGGCCTTTCTACCCACGCCGCAAGAGCCTTGACGGCGCGCGCGGCCCTCACCGGATCGTGGCCGCGCTCGGCCAGCACCGCGTCCACCACATCGTAGCGGTAGCCGTCGTCCAGCAGGGCGGCGCGTTGCCGGCCCGCGATGAAGTCCAGCACGCCCGCCTGCGTCGCCTCGTCCGCCGGAATCGGCATGATCTCCGCGGCCCAGCGGATGGCCTGCCGCAAGTCCAGCGAGATTCCCTTCTCGGTCAGGACCTGCACGACGCCCAGAGCGGCGCGGCGCAGGCCGTAGGGGTCGGCGGAACCCTTCGGCGCCAGGCCCGCCGCGAACAGCCCCACGAGCGAGTCCAGCCGGTCGGCCAGGCCCACGACGACGCCGGGCATCGTCTCGGGCAGGGCATCGCCCGCGTACCGAGGCAGGTAGTGCTCGTAGATGGCGACGGCCACCTCGCGCTTCTCGCCCGACAGCAGGGCGTACTCGCGTCCCATCACGCCCTGAAGCGAGGTCAACTCCACCACCATCTTGGTGGCCAGGTCCGCCTTGCACAGATGCGCAGCGCGGGCGGCTACGTCCCGTTCTGGCGCGGCCAGCCCCAGCGCCTCGGCCAGGCGCTGCGTGAGCGCCTCAATGCGCCGCGCCTTCGCCAGCATGGACCCCAACTTCTCCTGGAACGTCAGCGTGTCCAGGATGGGCAAGAAGGCTTCCAGCGGCTTCTGGCGATCCTCGGCGAAGAAGAACTCGGCGTCGGCGTATCGCGCCGTAAGCACGGCCTCGTTGCCCTCGCGCACCACGTCCAGATGCCGCGTGTCGCCGTTGCGCACCGCGATGAAGTAGGGGAGCAGTTTGCCGCTCTCGTCCAGGACGGGGAAATAACGCTGGTGCTTCTTCATGACGGTGATGAGCACCTCCTGCGGCAGGTGCAGGTACTTGCGGTCAAACGACCCGCGCAGCGCCGTGGGATGCTCCACCAGGTTGGTAACTTCGTCCAGCAGGGCCGTGTCTTCGGGGATGTGCCCGCCCACCTCGGCGGCCAGGGCGCGGATTTGCGCGGCGATGCGCTGTCGCCGCTCGGCCACGTCCACGACGATGTTCTGGCGCGCCAGCGTGTCAAAGTACGCCGACGCGCTCGGAATCTCAAACGCGGGCGAGTTTTCCGAGCGCAGGCCGCGGCTCACGCGCCCGCTGGGCACATCGGCATAGACAAACGGGACAATCGCATCGCCCAGCAGCGCCACGAACCAGCGGATGGGCCGCGAGAAGTACACCTGGCTGGCGTTCCACCGCATGGACAACTCAAACTTCAGGCCCGCAATAACCTGGGGCAGGCGCTCGGCCAGCACCTCGCCCGCCGCCCGTCCAGGCTTCACCGTGCGGGCGACCACGTAGCGGCCGCCGTCCATGTCGCGCACTTGCAGCGCCGCGACGGCCACGCCCTGGCTTCGCGCGAACCCCTCGGCGGCGCGGGTGGGCTTCCCCTCGGCGTCAAAGGCGGCCTTGGCGGGCGGGCCTTTGATCTCCTGCTCCAGGTCGGGCTGGCGCGGCGCCAGGCCCTCCACAAAGGCCGCGATGCGCCTCGGCGAGCCGCTAACGCGAAGGGACCGATAGGACAGGCGCGCGTCGGCCAGCATGCCCGCCATCGCCTGTTCCAGTTGCTGGATGGCGCTGGTGATGTCGGCGGCGGGCAGTTCCTCCACGCCGATCTCCAGGACGAAGTCCTCGGGCTGGGTCGGCGCGGGCATGGGCACGTCGGGCGGCGGAACGGGCGCGGGCTTCAGGACGCCCCACGGGTGGCCCATCTCCTCGCGCTGGGCCACGTAGGCCTCGGCCACCGCGCGGGCCAGATCCCGCATGCGCGCGAAGTAGTGCGCGCGCTCGGTAACGCCGATGGCCCCGCGCGCGTCCAGCACGTTGAACGTGTGCGAGCACTTGAGGACGTAGTCGTGGGCGGGGATGACCAGGCGCGCCTCCAGGGCGTTCTGGGCCTCCGCCTCGTACAGGCGGAAGAGTTCCTGCAGGCGCGGCACCGACGCCCGCTCAAAGTTGTAGGTGCAGTGCTCTATCTCCTGGCGCAGGAGGACGTCGCCATAGGTGCGGCCCGCGCCCCAGTCTATGTCCACGAAACTCTTGACGCCCTGGAGAAACATGACGATGCGCTCCAGGCCGTAGGTGATCTCCACGGCGACGGGATCCAGCACGAACCCGCCCGCCTGCTGGAAATACGTGAACTGGGTGATCTCCAGCCCGTCCAGCCAGACCTCCCACCCCAGGCCCCACGCGCCCAGGGCGGGCTGCTGCCAGTTGTCCTCCACGAAGCGCACGTCGTGGCGCCGAAGGTCTATGCCGAGCGCCGCCAGGCTTTCCAGGTACAACTCCTGCGGGTTGCCTGGGTCGGGCTTCAGGATGACCTGATACTGGTAGTATTGCGACCAGCGGTTGGGGTTCTCGCCGTACCGCCCGTCGTCGGGGCGCACCGATGGCTCCACGTAGGCCACGTTCCACGGCTCGGGCCCCAGCACGCGCAGGACGGTGGCGGGGTTCATGGTTCCCGCCCCAACCTGCACGTTGTACGGCTGCCAGATGAGGCAGCCTTTGTCGGCCCAGAACCGCTCTAGCCGCATGATGACTTCTTGAAACGACAACGCTCTGCTCATTCCCAACTCCCATGTCCAGAAAATACATTCACCGCAGAGAACGCAGAGACCGCAGAGGATTGGGTTTTTGTACCTCTCCGCATCCTCGGCGCGCTCGGTGGTGAATCCAATCAGCCCTACGCGCCGGAATCCGGCGTCTGCGCGTCTAGCGCCTGCCAGCGGCGACGCAGATCCCGCAAGAACGCCGCGCTCTTCAGCCGCCGCTCCATCAGGTACACGTCGTAGTTTTCCAGCAAGGTTTCCACCTCGCGGCGCACCCGATTGCTGAGCGGCAGCGTCGCGCAGGCCTCGTAGGGGCGCGTCTGCAAGAACCGCAGCACCTCAAAGGCCTGGGGCGACACGGTCTGCAACTCGGACTCGTCGCCGGCGCATCGCGGGCACACCAGCCCGCCCGCCGCGGGATCCATCACGTTCCCCTCGGACCGCAGCGGCTCCCGACACCGCACGCAGAAGAACAGTTCCGGCCGGTATCCCAGCAGCCCCAGCAGGCGCATCTCAAAGTAATGCGTCGTCAGCCAGAGGTCGCGCTCGCTGCTCAACCTTCGCAGCGACTCCACCAGCAACTCGTATATCGCCGCCTGGCCCTCTTCTTCGCCCGTGAAGCCATCCAGCAGTTCGGCGATGAAGTAGGCGCAGGCCGTGCGCCGCAGGTCTTCGCGAATGGGCCTGTAGGTCTCCACGCTCTCGGCCTGGGCCACGATGTCCAGGTCGCGCCCCCCGTGCACCAGCAGCCGCGAGCGCACGAAGAGTTCCAGGTGCCCGGCCTTGCGGCTGGTGATGCGGCGGATGCCCTTGGCCAGCACGCGCACCTTGCCGCGCTCCGGCGTGAAAATCGTCAGGATGCGGTCGGCCTCGCCAAAGTCGCCGCGCTTGAGCACAACCGCCTCGGTCCGATACTGTCGCTCCTGGGTCACGTCTGTCCCCCTGGCAGGCGTTCCTGCCCTCGCACCGAGATTATATCATGGGGCGGGGGTTCGGGCAAAGGTTTGCGCCAGGCGAGGGCGGCGACGGGGCGCCCGCGCGACTCAGTACAGGAACGGGTTCCCGACGCGCTCGCGGGCGATGGTCGTGGCCGGGCCGTGTCCGGGGTACACCACCGTGTCGGGCGGGAGCGTCAGGAGTTTGGTGCGGATGCTGGCGATGAGCCGGTCGTAGTCGCCGCCCGGAAGGTCGGTGCGGCCGATGCCCATCTGGAACAGGGCGTCGCCGCTGAAAACGACGCCCTGCTCGGCCAGGTAGAAGGCCACGCCGCCGGGGGAATGGCCCGGCACGTGGAGCACGCGCAGTTGCAGGTTGCCGACGCGCACGATGTCGCCGTCGCGCAGGAGCAGGTCGGGTCGGGATTGGGAGCCTTTCATCCCGAACCACGCCGCGCCGCCCCCCATCGCCAGCATGGGCGCGTCAGCCTCGTGGATGGCCAGCGTCGCACCCGTCGCGGCCACGATGGCGTCGTTCGCCAGCGTGTGGTCAAAGTGGCCGTGGGTGTTCAGGACGTACTCCACGTCCGCGCCCATCCGCTTGACGGCGGCCAGTATCGCTTTGGCGTCGCCGCCCGGGTCAATCACCGCGCCCTTGTTGGTTTCCTCGCACGCGATGATGTAGCAGTTGGTCATCACAGGCCCGACAACGAGAGTTTCAACCCGCATGTGCGCTCCTAGCGATGAGTAGCCATTGGCCGTTAGCCATTAGCCACTAGCCATCAGCCGTCAGCCGTCAGCCGTTGGCTTTTGAGATTCAAGCGAACCGATTATAATGGGCACGGCATGACTGTCAACAAGGAGGCTACGTCATGAACACACCCGCGCTGTCCACCATGTGGATGCAGCGGCGGCATGCGCACGTCCGCGAATTCTTGGAGGCCGGCAGGCGCGCCGGCTTTACGCGCTTTGAGTTGGGCCATGTGGTGCGGCCCGAAATGCTGGAGGGCATCACGCGCCGAGATGGGGAGTTCCCCAGCATCCACGCGCCGTGCCCCACCACGGTTGGCCTGGGCGGCAAGGATGGCATCGTCGTCAGCGCGCTGGACGAGGACAAGCGCCGCGCGGCGGTGGCGCTGCACATCCAGACCATGGACTGGGCCGAGGCGCTGGGGGCCAGGATTATCGTCATGCACATCGGGCATGTGGAGGTGGACCAAAGCCTTGAGCGCGAAATGCGCCGGCTGTACATCGCCCAGCAGGAGGATTCGCCTCGCTACGCGGCGCTGCGCCGGCAGTTGCAGGAGGCCCGCGCGGCCCAAGCAGCGCCCCACCTGGACGCCGTGCGCCGCAGTCTGGAGACGCTGTCGCGGGAGGCGGCCCGGCGCGGGCTGCGGCTCGCCGTGGAGAATCGCTACCACTACCACGAAATCCCCACGCCCGCCGAAGCGCACGCCCTGCTCGGCGAATTTGACAACGTGGAGTTCTGGTACGACACGGGCCACGCCCACGTGATGCACAACCTGGGGTTCATCCCCTACCGCGACTGGCTGAACGGCCTGACGGCGCGCCTGGCGGGCATTCACCTGCACGATGTCATCGGCACGCGCGACCACCTGGTGTGCGGCCTGGGCGAGGTGGACTGGGTTTGGGTGCGCGAGCACCTGAAGCCCGACACTTTCCGCACATGCGAGTTTGACTGGTACTTTGAGGCCGAGCATCTGTGGCCCGGCGTGGAGTTTCTTGCCCGGGCGGGGTGCTTGTAACTACGCGCGGCTGCCGAGATCGCGGAGAACCCTTCAGGCGGACTTGTGCCCGTATTCTCGGCGGTCTCCCCGTGCGCGGTGGTGCATTTGGGATGTCCGGGAGCAGGAGATGATCCCATGCGGCTTTCTCAACTCTTCGGCAACACGTTGCGCGACGCGCCATCGGACGCGGAAATGCCCAGCCACCGGCTGCTGGTGCGGGCGGGGATGATCCGCGCCGTCGGCAGCGGCATCTATGCGTTCCTGCCCCTGGGCTGGCGGGTGCTCCGGAAGATTCAGGCCATCATCCGCGAGGAGATGAACCGCATCGGCGGCCAGGAGATGCTCATGCCCATCGTCAACCCGGCCGACCTGTGGCGCGCCACGGGCCGCTACGATTCGGTCGGGCCGGAACTCGTGCGGTTCCAGGACCGGGCCGGGCGCGACATGGTGCTGGCCATGACCCACGAGGAGGTCGCCACGCTGCTGGCCGCCGGGGAAATCCGCTCCTATCGGCACCTGCCCGCGCTCATCTACCACTTCCAGACCAAGTTCCGCGACGAGCCGCGCCCCCGCGGGGGGCTTGTTCGGGTGCGCGAGTTCGTCATGAAGGATTCCTACTCGCTGGACGTGGACGAGGCGGGCCTGGAGGCGCAGTACCAGGCGCACTACGAGGCGTATGCGCGCATCTTCGCCCGCTGCGGGGTGGAGGCCATCCCCGTGCAGGCCGCGACGGGGATGATGGGCGGCGCCCTGTCCCACGAGTGGATGGCCGAGAGTCCCCACGGCGAGGACACGCTGTTCCGGTGCGGCGCCTGCGGCTACGCGGCCAACGCCGAGGTCGCCGAGTTCGCCGTGCCGCCCCTGCCCGCCGAGGAGCCGCTGCCGCTGGAGGAAGTGGCCACGCCCGGCTGCAAGACCATCCAGGCGGTGGCCGACTTCTTGGGCGTGCCCACGAGCAAGACGATGAAGGCCGTGTTCTACACCGCAGGCGAGCGGCTCATCTTTGCGGTCATTCGCGGCGACTTGGAGGTGAACGAAGCCAAACTGTGCCGGGCGCTGGGCGTGGGCGGCGTCGCGCCCGCCGACGAGGCGGCGCTGGCCAGGGCGGGCATCGCGGCGGGGTATGCGTCGCCCATCGGGGTGCGCGGCGTTACGGTGGTTGCCGACCCCAGCATCACCACGGGGGCCAACTTCGTCGCGGGGGCCAACCGCTCGGGCTACCACGTGCGCAACGCCAACTATCCGCGCGACTTCCAGGCCGACATCTTCGCCGACATCGCCGCCGCATACGACGGCGCGCCCTGCAGCCGGTGCGGATCGCCCCTCCGGGCCACCCGCGCCATTGAGGTGGGCCACCTGTTCAAACTGGGCACGCGCTACAGCGAGGCGCTGGGCGCGACGTACCTGGACGCCGACGGCACGGAGCGGCCCATCGTCATGGGGTCCTACGGCATCGGCCTGGGGCGGCTCATGGCCGTCATCGTGGAGCAGCATCACGACGACTGGGGCATTCTGTGGCCGGCATCGGTCGCGCCGTATGATGTCCATCTGGTGGGGCTGAACCTGGAGGACGAAGAGGTGCGCCACGCCGCCGAGGACGTGTACGCAGAACTCCAGGGCGCGGGGCTGGAGGTGCTGTACGACGACCGCGCCGAAAGCCCGGGCGTCAAGTTCGCCGACGCCGACCTCATCGGCGTGCCGGTGCGGATCACCGTCAGCCGTCGCGCCCTGAAGCAGGGCGGCGCGGAGGTCAAGCGGCGGGGGGACAAGGATGTGGCGGTCATCCCTCGCAGCGAGTTGGTGGCAGCGGCGAGAAGAATGATGTCATGACCAACAGACCGAATGGAGATTGCCCCGAGCGGTCTTGACTTGCCGGGGATTCGCGCTATACTCATGTCTAGACCAGCCGATGCAGGACGCCGCCACGGATCGGCAAGTCCTGGGTAGGCAGAGGTAGCGAGCGATGAGTACAATCACAGTTGTTCTGCCCGATGATCGGCTCATCCAACTGAGGGAACTTGCAACCCGCCTGGGAATTGCTCCGGAGGACCTGGCGCGGGCAGGCATTGAAGACCTCCTGAACCACCCTGACGAGGCATTCCAACAGGCCGTGGAGAAGGTGCTGAGCAAGAACGCTGATCTGTACAAGCGACTGGCGGCGCAGTGATACGCTACATCACCCTCGGCGAAGCGCTTGAACTGCACGCTCGGATCATGGCGCAGTCGGGCGGGATCGCCACCCTTCTGAGCATAGGCGCGCTGGAATCCGCCCTCGCTCAACCGCGCATGACGTTTGGCAGCGAGGAACTGTATCCTACGCTGGTTGAGAAAGCGGCTGCTCTGGGCTTCGCGCTCATCCAGAACCACCCTTTCGTGGATGGAAATAAACGGACAGGCCATGCGCTGATGGAAGTATTCCTCCTGCTGAACGGCTACGAAATCCAGGCCACGGTGGACGAGCAGGAGGACGTAATTCTTCGGGTTGCCTCGGGTTCCATGCCGTGCGGCGACTTCACGGCCTGGCTCCGCCTCCATGTCCGCCCATGCCGGTGAGCGTAGATCAAGCAGGGCGGCGCGGAGGTCAAGCGGCGGGGAGACCAGAGCGCGATGGTGATTCCACGCGACCAACTCCTCTCGGCATTGGAGGCGCAATGAGCGACACCAAACAGGTAGTTTCCATCAAAGTGGTGTACACGGAGGGCTGCCCCAATACTCCGCCCACCATCCAGCGGATTCGCGAGGTGGCGGCAGAACTGGGCATCGCCATAGAACTGTCGGAGGTGCTGGTGAGCACCGAAGAGGAGGCCGAGGCGCACCGGTTCCTCGGAAGCCCAACGGTGCAGGTGAACGGGCTGGACTTGGACCCCGCCATGCGGACGCAGACCGCGTTCGGCTTCACCTGACGGAGGTATGGGGCATCGGGCGTGCCCTCAAAGGAGATGATCGCGCAGGCGCTGCGGGAGGCTGCCGAAATCTGAACAGGGGACAGCCCCCGCAACCTCGCCCGCCGCGCTGTGTTGTATTCTGCGCACGAATCCCCAACACCTTATCGGAGGAGGAGTATGAGCAAAGTGAAACTGCTGCTGGGGCCCATGCGTGTGCCGTTCCTCATCCTTGCGCCGGCCTGCGCGGTCGCGGGCTTGGGCACCGCGGTCTGGTCCAGGGGCGCGGTGAACCCCTGGCACGCGGTGCTGGCATTCCTCGGCGCGCTGTGCGCCCACATCAGCGTCAACGCCTTCAACGAGTACTTTGATTTCAAGAGCGGCGTGGACTCGCGCACCGTGCGCACGCCGTTCAGCGGCGGGAGCGGCACCCTGCAGGCGCACCCCGAACTGGCGC
Source organism: Anaerolineae bacterium (assembly GCA_034436295.1). Taxonomy (GTDB): domain Bacteria; phylum Chloroflexota; class Anaerolineae; order DTLA01; family DTLA01; genus DTLA01. The sequence goes on from DAOTVT010000270.1 coordinate 9,340, forward strand.
CCCAGGCGCTGGCGACCGCCATCGTTACCGCGGCCATCGTCGGTCTCATCGGCCTGTACTTCCTGTTCGTGTGGGGCTGGGCCATCGTGCCCCTGGGCCTGCTGGGGCTGCTGGTCATCGTCGCCTACACCCCGTGGTTCACCTACAATCCCGTGCTCTGCCTCATCTCGCCCGGCCTGGGATTCGGGACGCTCATCGTCATGGGGACGCATTTCGTCCTGACGGGCGAATACACGTGGACGGCATTTGTCGCCTCGCTGGTGCCGTTCTTCCTGGTCAACAACCTGCTGCTGCTCAATCAGTTCCCCGATGTGGAGGCCGACCGCAGCGTGGGCCGTCGCCACTATCCCATCCTCATCGGCAGGCGCAAGAGCAGCATCATCTACAACGCCTTCAACGCGGCCGCCTACCTGTCCATCATCGCGGGCGTTGTCCTGAAACTGCTGCCCGCGTGGGCGCTGCTGGGCCTGCTGACCGTGCCCCTGGCGGTGCAGGCGGGCCGCGCCGCGTATCGCTACGCCGACGACCTGCCGAAGTTGGCGCCGGCCCTGGGCCAGAATGTCCTCGTCAACATCCTGACCCCCGTGCTGCTTGCCATCGGGCTTTTCATCGGCTAGAATGCAGCCCGAAGTTCTACGCTGACAGGAGGACGCAATGCCACATCTCCGACTTGAGTACACGGCGAACATCACGCAGAAGGTGGACTTCCAGGCCCTGTTTGCCGACCTGCAAGGGGCGTTGTCCAGGGTGGGCGGCATTCCGATGGCCAACTTCAAGAGCCGCGCCTATCGCCTGGACGCCTACCGCATTGCCGAGGGCAGCCCGGACCAGGCGTTCGTCCATCTGGACATCCGCATGTTTGAGGGGCGGCCGGATGACCTGAAGCAGGCGATGCTCGCGGCGGTGATGGATGTGCTGAAGTCGCACTACGCGGCGACGGGCGCGGGGCCTGAAATCCAGTTCTCGGTGGAAATCCAGGACATTCGGCGAGCGGCGTACCTGAAATCGCCGTAGTATCCACGAATAACACGAATCTACACGAATGAGACGTAGGGCGGCTTCCCATCGCCGCCGGAGGCAGGGGGCAGGTTTCCAAGGTGCGACGCACTTTCGGAAGTGCGTCGCACCTTACCGCCAACACAAGTTCGTAGGGCGGCTCTCCGTAGCCGCCGGA
>DAOTVT010000271.1:0-1777 GCA_034436295.1 Anaerolineae bacterium
CTTGTACCACTGGTACGTGTACGGGGTCTCCCCGCCCGTTACGCTCGCCGTCAGCAGCACCGACGACACGTTGCAGTTCAACTCGCCACCCGTCGGCGTTACGCTCACGTCCGGGTCCGGCACCGACGTTACCTCGCCCTCGTTGGACATGTCCTCGCAGCCGTACTTGTCCACCACCTTGACCTTGTAGGTGCCGACACTCGTCGCGCTGTACGTGCTATTCGTGGCTTCGCTGATGGCCGCACCGTTCTTGTACCACTGGTACGTGAAGGGGGCGGTCCCACCCGTAACATTCGCCGTTAGCAACACGGAGGAGGTGTTGCAGTTCAATTCGCCGCCGTTGATGGTAACCTCCACATCGCACGGCGGGCAGATCACGAACACGATTTGCTGAGACCACAGAACACCCGTCCCAGGATGGCCCGGGACCTGCGCGGCCCAGAAGATGTAATTTCCGGCCTGGGAAACGGGTACGGTGATCGTAGTAGACTCACCGGAAGCCAGAGGACCAAGTGTGCCGCTAGCGACCACCGTGCCGGTCTTAGGATCGCCCGACGCGGAATAGTAGAGTTTCCACTGAGTGGCCGACAGCATATCGCCGTTGCCGTCGTTCTTGATGGTGGCCCAAACTACTTCACAGTCGTTGCCCTGGTCAATGAATACCAGGGAACTCCGGTCCCACCAGTTCTTGGTCGCCTGGGCCGTTACTTTCCCCGGCGTCTGCTTCGCCATGATGAGGCGCTGGCAGCCCTCGCGGAACCAGTTGAGCCCCGCGGGAATAACGTAGGACACTTCCGCCGTGATCGTGTCCTGGCCCGACCCGCCGGGGTTCGTGTAGGTAAAGGAGGCCTTGCCCGCGCCTGCGCCCCCTGTCGTGCTGGAGCCACTGGCGATGGTTGAGCCATCACGCTTCACCGTGAAGTTCACCACGTAGCCATCCATCGCAGCGCCGGTCTCGTCCTTCAGTTCGGCCGTAACGGTGTGCGTAGTGGCCTGGGGAAGGTAGTTCGTCGCCGAGGAAGGCGTCAATGTCAGCGTGGTTGGGGTATGAGGCACCGACTGATTCTCCGCGGCCTCAATGATGTCCCACGCTTCGCCCTTGATCGTGCCATTCCCCGTGTCCGGGAAGTTGCAGCCATCGGTGAAGTGCCAGATGGCCAGTTGCACCGCCGACGCCCGATCCTTTGTTGTGCTCAGATCGCTCGGCTGCCCGGGCACGGTCGGGTAGAAGTTGTTGAGAATCCACACAACTCGCCCGTCCACCAGGTTCGGCCCCTGCTGATACGTCTGGTTGTAACAGATGCTGTGATTCGTATCAATGCAGTAGACCTCGCTGACCGCGCCTTCTATGGTCGCATTGAACGTGCCTGCCCAGTAATTCCCGGACAGGCAGTCCACATAGAGCGCCTGCCCCGTCTTGGTGCCGGTCGGCGTCGCCGTGGACGCTCGCAGGGCCAAAGGCACCGCGACCGCAGCAATGGCGGCTAACGCAACAATCAGAAGAATACCTCGGGAAATGTGGAACCTCTTGCTCACCATGCCGTCTCCTCCTCATGCATGTGAATCAAAACGAATAGCCCTGAACGGAGGGGGGCCGGCCTTCAAGCAAAAACCCCTGGACAAGACAAACCGAACCACCTCTGTTCCTTTGGGGGGAATCAGTGGTCTCCGCTATCCTACCTTATCACTCACATTGTAAGCCGATTGTGCACCCATGTCTATAGGTTTGTGCCCTTTTCCGCAAACTCTAACTGTTTTCAAACTATTCTCCAACCGA
>DAOTVT010000272.1:0-12522 GCA_034436295.1 Anaerolineae bacterium
GCCTTCGGCTTCCCCCTCTCCGCCAGCGGAGAGGGGGATTGAGGGGGGGAGGTCAAGCCTCTCCGCCAGCGGAGACGTGGACTGAGGGGGTGAGGTCAAGCCTCCGACTGCTCCAAAACCTGCGCCCGGAACAGAATCGCCTTGCGCCCGCACACCTGCGCGCACACCTCACACCCCGTGCACAGCAGCGCATCAATGGACGCCTTGCCGTCGGGGCGCTTCACGATGGCCGGGCAGCCAACCCGGAAACACAGCCCGCACCCGTTGCACCGCCCCTCGTCCACCCGCAACGGCACGTACCGCTTGCGCGCCTCTGGCAGGAGCGCGCACTCGCCGCGAACCACCAGCGCCGACGCCTCGTCCCGCTTCAGCGCCTCTCGCAGCGCCCGCTCTACCTCGCGCAGGTCAAACGCATTCACCGTCTGCACGTGATCCATCCCCAGCGCCCGCAGCAGCGGCTCAAACTCAATCTGCTTGGACTCCTGGCCCTGGAGCGTGCGGCCGGTGCCCGGGTTGTCCTGGTGGCCCGTCATGGCCGTTACGCGGTTGTCCAGCACCACGGTAATCGTCTTGCCGTTGTTGTAGGCCACGTTGAGCAGCGCCGGCATGCCCGTGTGGAAGAACGTGGAATCGCCCAGCACGGCGATGTTGCGCTCGGGCGAACCGGCCTTGTCGGCGCCGTGGGCCACGCCGATGCTGGCCCCCATGCACCCGCACGTATCCGTAGAGTTCAGCGGGGGCAGCGCGCCCAGCGTGTAGCACCCGATGTCGCCGTTGATGGGCAGTTTCAGTTTTCGCGTGATGACGTAGAACCCCCGGTGCGGGCACCCGGGACACAGCACCGGCGGCCGTCCGGGCAGGCTCCCCACGTCGGGCACGATGTACGTCTTCCGCGCCGACTCGGGCAGCAGGCCCGCCGCGATAGCCTGCTCGCGAACCGTGCGCGGATCCATCTCCCCAATGCCCGAGAAGATGGACTTGCCCTCCACCCATACGCCCAGCAGTTTGATCTCGTTCTCCACGAACGGATCCAATTCCTCCAGGACGATGGCCCGCTCCACCTGCCCCACGAACTCCCGCACCATCTTCGGCGGTATCGGGTAGGTCATCCCCAACTTCAGGATGGATGCCGTGGGGAATATCTCCTTGGCGTACTGGTAGGCCACGCCGCACGTTACGATCCCCAGGTTTCGGTCGCCCCACTCAATGCGGTTGAACGGGAAGGTCTCCGCGAACTCCGTGAGTTTGCGGATGCGCTCCTCAATGATGGGATGGCGCTTCCGCGCATTCACGGGGAGCATGACGTACTTCTCAAAGTTGCGCGGGTACGCGGGGAGCGGGGGCGGGCCTTCCCTGCGCTCGCCCAACTCCACCGGCGTGCTGGAATGGGCGATGCGTGTCGTGATACGCAGCATGACCGGCGTGTCAAACTGCTCGCTGATGTCCAGCGCCGCGCCCACCAGATCCTTCGCCTCCTGGCTGTCCACGGGCTCCACCACCGGCACCCGCGCGAACTTCCCGTAGTTGCGGTTGTCCTGCTCGTTCTGCGAACTGTGCATGGCAGGGTCATCCGCCGAGACGATAACCAGCCCCGCCTCCATGCCCGTCATGGAAGCGTAAAAGAAGGCGTCGGCGGCCACGTTCAGGCCCACATGTTTCATGGCGCACAGCGCGCGCCGCCCCGCGTATGCGGCGCCGATGGCCACGTCCAGCGCCACCTTCTCGTTGGTGGCCCACTCCGCGTACACGTTGGGAAAGTGCGCGAACTCCTCCAGAATCTCGGTGCTCGGCGTCCCCGGATAGGCCGACGCCACGGCCACGCCGTATTCCCACGCGCCGCGCGCGATCGCCTCATTTCCCGACAGCAGTTTTCGCATTCCACACCTCCCTGTGGTAATCGGTGCCTCTATCCATCTCCTCGGCGGCGGAGTTCCACGCCCCCCACCCGCGCCAGGAGTTCAAAGTACTGAACCAGCGCCTGGGTCTGCCGCGACCCCGTCTCGGCCTCCAAGAGGTCGGCGATGTCCGATAGGCTGCGCTCGCCGTCTGCCCAGTACAGCGCCAGGACGGGCATGGTCCGCCCGAATGCCTCATGCTCTTTGCCGAAACGGTGGAAGGCCTCGCGGTCGCCCGGCTTGATGAGCAGGTCGCCCACCGACAGCGGCCCCCGGAACCGCCGCACGGGAATCAGGCTGGCGGCCTTCTCCTCCCATTCGCCCGACGGCGGCGCGCCAGGCTCCAGCGCGTCCTCGCCCAGGAACGAGGCCGCGCGCCGCATCTCGCCATCCGCAAACGCCGCGCATTCCGCCTGGAACGACGCCACATCCACGGGAGCCAGGCGGCGCAAGGTGGCCAGCGCCTCGGCCTGCCTCGCCACCGCGAACGCGACCTCGCGCCGCAGCCGGGACGTTCGCCCTTGGCCAGCGCCGTCCACTCCGGCAGCCAGCGCCGCCTGCACGCGCCGCAGGACATCGGCCTTGAACCGCGCCGTCATCTCGTGCGCCAGCCACTCCGCCTCTCGTGCCCCCGCGTTCGCAACCCAATACCCGTAGGCCGCAGCCAGCGTCGCCACGAGCCCCATCATCTTGGGGCTGACCTTGTCCAGCGTGTCCTCGCTCGTGTGGTAATACCGGTCGGGCCACTGGATGATCATCGGCGTCGGCACGCCCACGCTGGGGTCTGACAGAATGTAGTGATCGCTGCCGCCCGAAAACGGCGTGTCGGCGTACCGGTACAGCGGGAACTCGCCCTGGCCCGCGTGGCTCTTGGCGTCGCCCAGCAGCAGGTCGCGGATATGCCGCGCCACGGTCGGCGCGAAACTGCTCATGGACGCCGGCGGCGACTCCACCAGGAGCGAACTGCCGCACTGGTCCTGGTCCTCGCCCACCATGTCCAGGTTCAGCCCCGCAACCATGAGGGGAATATCCTGCTCGCGCGACGCCAGGTACGCATACGTGCCCGACATCTCCGGCACCCACAGGAAGCGTAGCGTGCGTCGCGGCTTGGGCAGCCGCCCGTCGGCCACGCAGGCAGCCAGCGCCCGCGCCACTTCCATCAGCGCCCCCGCCCCCGACGCGTTGTCATTCGCCGATGGCTGCGGGTGGCACAGGTGCGCGACGAGCAGCACCTCCTCGGCGGTCTCCCCGCGGATGACCGCCTCCACCACCTCCATCTGGCCCGCGTAGCGCGACGAATCCACGTGGACCCGCACGCGGACCGACTTGCCCTCGGCGCGGGCCTTGCGGCATCGTTCTCGCAGCGCGTCGCCCTGGCGCGGCGTCAGCACGAACCCGAAGACCGACAGGTGCTCGCCGCCGCGGAACCAGAACGACGTGTACTGGCGGGCGTCGGGCAAATCCATGCGCTCGCGCACGGGCGGCGTCTTCATCATCCCGTCAAACAGCACGCCCGCCGCCCCGCGCTCCCGAACCGCCAGGTCCATGATGCGGTCTATGGGCGCGCGCGCCAGCACCATCTTGCCCTCCAGGTCCAGGCCCTCGTAGTCGGCGCGCTCCTCGCCGCCCTCCAGCGCCACAACCTCAAAATCCCCGTCCGCAGGCGCACTCCGCTGGATCACCGAGATCTTCTCGTCGCGATAGTCCGCCAGTTTCTCCGTCGGCTGACCGTCTTCCCCCAGCAGGTGGAGCGTCGCCGCCTTGCAGTCCCATTCCAGGAACGTGCGCATGGACCAGAAGGCCGTCGCGCCGTCGGCAGGATACGACAGGACGCGCACCTCCAGGCCCGCTTCGCGGAGCGCCTCCGCGACGTGCTGCGCCGCCGCGCGGAATCCGGGGCTGGCCTGAATGCGATGGTAGCGGGTAATCTCGGCCACGTGGTTTTTCGCCGCAGTCCCCGAAATCTCCTTGCGAAGCGTTGCCATCAACGAGTCAAACATGCATTTCCTCCTTGCGCCTAGCGCGCATAGGGTGCCAGATACCACAGGATGAACTCGCGCCCGTACAAGAGCGCGAATGCGGCCCCCAGCACCAGGTACGGGCCGTAGGCGATGGCGCTCTTGCGACCCACGCGGCGCAGGGCCAACATCACCCCGGCCCCAACCCCGCCGAGCAAGATGCCCGCCAGGATCGCCACCAGCACCACCGGGAACCCCGTCGCCAGGCCCACAAATCCCATGAGCGTTACGTCGCCGCCGCCCAGCCCGCCCCGCGAGACCACCGCCAGGACGTAGAACAGGCCGAAGCCGACCGCCCCGCCGATGAGCGCCTTCACCGGCGTCATGTGCGGCATGAAAAAACTCCCCGCCAACGCCAGCCCCATGGCGGGGTACGTAACCACGTCCAGAATCAGGCGGCGCTCCAGGTCCGTAACCGTAACCAGAATCAACACCGCGAAGTAGAGCGAGAGGAACACAAACGGGATGCCAAAACCGTAGCGCCACGCCAGGAACGCGAAGACCGCCGCGGTTGCGACTTCCACCAGCGGTGCGCGCAGCCCTCGCCCCGCGCCGCACTGCGGGCATCGGCTCCACCCCGCCCAGTCGGCCACAACCCCCGCCAGGCTCAACGGACGCCGCGCCGCGCCGCACACAGAACATCGGGAAAACTGAAAGGGAGATTGCCGAGGTTCGGCGGGAAGGAAATCGGCGCACAGGTTCAGGAATACGCCGACGCAGTATCCAAGTAGCGCTGCTGCGACTATCATCCCCATACTCTCTGCGCAATCTGGCCTGTCGCCGCATTATAGCACGGTTGGCCCCAATCACCAACCGCGAGAGTGTGGAGCAAATTGGCAATTTGCCCCACGCGGGTGGGGGTGAATCGCCGTATGGTCGTGCGGAGTTGAGCCCCGCGCTGAGGGGAAAAACCCTTTCGGGCTGGCCACCGCACTCATGCGCTTTCGGCCTCCCCCTCTCACCGCCCGCGTAGAGGGGGAAACGAGGGGGCGCAGTCCGGCGCGATTGCTTCGCTCGCAATGAAAGGAGGGCATAACGTGCGACGCACTTTCGGAATTGCGCCGCACCCATGCCCATGGCGAGGGGCGAAGTTCCAAGACAGTCCCCTGCTCTCCATTCGCGTGGATTCGTGTGATTCGCGGTTACAGTTCGTAGGGCGGCTTTCCATAGCCGCCGGAGGTGCCCCTGCGCCTCTGCGCCGTGTTGGATTCGTGAGGCGCCGCGCACCGAAACACCCTCGCTTTGCAGGTACTCGCCCACCCTGGTATACTTGCCCCTGACCTTACGGAGTCCGACGAGCACAAACATGGCGCGCAACCCACTGCGAGGCAATCGTGTACCCCCCGTGTCCCTCCCGCCGCGCTGCCGCTGGGAGTGGGTTCGCGTTGGGCCGCTGCGCCGCGAGCGCGTGCTGGTGTGCCCGCCCGAAGTCGCCGACAGCGGGCAGGCCCGCGCTCCCGTCATCTACTTCCTGCACGGCGCGGGGCATTCGCCCGCCTCTTTCTTCACCGACCTGCCCACGGAGCCCCTGCTGCCGATGGCGGCGGACGCCTGCCTGGTCTTCGTGGACGGAGGCAAACGCTGGTACCTGGACAGCCCGCTGGACCCGCGCAGCCGAGGCGAAACCGCGTTCCTGGCCGCCCTGCGCGCCGTGGAGGCCCGACACCCCGTGGGAGGCTCACGCGACCGCCGCGCCATCTGCGGCTTCAGCATGGGCGGGTTCGGCGCCATGTACCTGGCCGCCCGCCATCCCGACCTGTTCGCCAGCGCGTCGTCCATCCTAGGCCCGCTGGACATTGAGCCGCTCTGCCCTGACTACCCTGGCCTGCGAGCACTCCTCGGCGACGACTGCGCGACCTGGCGCAAGCACAATCCCGCCGCCCTGGCGGACGCCCTGCGCGACGTGCGCCTGCTGGTAACCACTGGCGACGCCGCCTGGGATCGGCCCCTGGGCAAGCGGTTCGTGGAAGCCTGTCGCGCCCAGGGCATCCTGGCCCAATACCGACAGCGCCCAGGCGCGCACGACGTGGGATTCGTGGCCGCGCAACTGGAGCATCACCTGGCGTTCCACCTGAACCCAGGGCCCGCATGGCGCATCCGCCGCGCCGAACCCGACGACGCCGACGCGCTCGCGCGCAATTGTCTCCCCGCGTCGCCCCCTGACGATGTCGCTCAGCATCTGGAGTGGAGCCTGGCCGAGAGCGCGCGGGGCCGCAGGGTGCACCTGGTCGTGGACGCGGGGGAGGCGGTCGCCAGCGGGGAACTCAGCATCGCGGGAGACCGCGCCGAAATCGCCAACCTGGTGGTGGAGGCGTCGCTCCAGGGGCGGGGGCTGGGCACGGCGCTCATCCGCGCCCTGGCCGATGAGGCTTCGGCGCGCGACATCGCAACGCTGGAAATCGGCGTGCGCTCCGACGACAGCCGCGTGCGCGCCCTGTACGAGCGCGAGGGCTTCACCGCCTACCGCGAGACGACGGTCTCGCTGGACGGGCAGCCCACGCGCGTAACCTACCTGCGCAAGCGCCTGCCCCCGCGCGCCTCGCACCTGGGAGGGGAATAGGGCATGTCCGAGAGCCGAAAGGGTCTGCTGTACGTGGCGTTGGGCACGCTGATGTTTTCCACGTCGCCCGTGCTCATCCGCTGGGCAGCGCCCCTGTCGCCCTATGTCATCACCTGGGCGCGGCTGGCCATCGCCGCGCTCACCGTCGGCGCGCTGGCCCTGGCGTCGCGGCAGCGCGTGCGGCTGGCGCGCGGCGACATCCCGCGGTTCCTGCTCTTCGGCGGCATCACCGCCGCGCACTTCTTCTGCTACATCGCGTCGCTGAGTTACACGACCATCGCCCACTCCCTCACCCTCACCTACACCGCGCCCATCTTCGTAACCCTGCTGTCGGCCCTGCTGCTGCACGAACCCATCGCCCGCTGGAAGTACCTGGGCGTGCTCGTGGCCGTGGCGGGCGTTGCGATCCTGGCGGGCTTTGAGCCGCAGTTCAGCCACGCCATGCTCATCGGCGACGCCCTGGCCCTGGGCTCGGCCATCGCCTTCGGCTTCTACTCGGTTGCGGGCCGTTCGCAGCGCGACCGCTATCCCCTGTTCACCTACGCGCTGACCACCTACGGCGCGGCCGCGCTGTGGATGACGCCCGTGGCGGTGCCCCTGGCGGGCACGGGCTGGGGATGGCCGCAGGCGCTGTCGGTGCTGGCGCTGGGCATCTTCCCGCTCGGCCTGGGCCACACCCTGTACAACGCGGCGCTGCGCAGGACCCATGCAACGTATGTCAATCTCGTCGCAACCCAAGAGGTTACTGGCGGCATCCTGCTGGGCTGGCTCTTCCTGGGCGAAGCCCCAACGTGGAACGCGGCGCTCGGCGCGGCCATCACGCTGCTGGGCGTTGCGCTCGTGATCATCCAGGGGCCGCGGAGATGAAAGTTGTCCCCACCGCGGAGCGCACAGAGGTCGCAGAGATTTCTCGTGCATTCTCTGCGTTCTCTGCGGTGAATCGCGAGGATCGTTTCCGTGAGTCAAGCATCGGGAGGCAAACACAATGACACACAAGGCGTTCATCATCTCGCACACGCACTGGGACAGGGAATGGTATCAGCCGTTCCAGGAGTTCCGCCTGCGCCTGGTCAAGTTGGTGGATGGCCTGCTGGACATCATGACCTCGGACCCCGACTACCGCTTCTTCATGCTGGACGGCCAGACCGTGGTGCTGGAAGACTACCTGGAGATGCGGCCCGAACGCGAGCCTGACATCCGCGCGCTGGTGCAGTCGGGCCGCCTGCTCATCGGCCCGTGGTTCATCCTGCCCGACGAGTTCCTCGTCAGCCCCGAGGCCATCGTGCGCAACCTCTTGCTGGGCGACCGCATCGCGCGGCGATTTGGCGCCAAGATGAACGTGGGCTACGTTCCCGACCAGTTCGGCCACATCTCGCAACTGCCGCACATCCTGCGCGGCTTCGGCATGAGCGAGGCCGTAGCGTGGCGCGGCCTGGACGACCACCCGTTTGAACTGCGCTGGCGCGGGCGCGGAGACGACGAGGTGCTGCTCCTCTACCTGCGCGGCGGCTACGGCAACGCGGCCCACCTGCCCGTCGCCGACCCCGACGCGTTCGCCGCCGCCGTGGAGGCCCTCGTGGCCGACATGACCGCCCACTCCCGCAGCGGGTGCCTGCCGCTGATGAACGGCACCGACCACATGGAGCCGCATCCTGGCCTGCCCGCCTCCATCCGCCGCGCCTCCGAGCAACTGCCGTCGCTGGACATCCAGCACAGCACCCTGCCCGCCTGCATCCAGGCTGTCCGCGAAGCCCTCGGCCCGTCGGGGCTGGAGGCGCTCCCCGTCGTTCAGGGCGAACTCCGTTCCTGCAAGACTCAACATCTCCTGCCAGGCGTCCTGTCCGCCCGCATGTGGATCAAGCAGCGCAATGCTGCCCTCCAGACCCTGCTGGAGCGGTGGGCGGAACCCTGGGCCGCCTTCGCCGAACAACTCGCGGAGCAGGCGGGCGCGCCTCGCGTGCCTCTCGCGCCCACTCGGGCGATTGTGCAGCGCGCCTGGCGCTACCTGCTGGAAAACCAGCCCCACGATTCCATCTGCGGGTGCAGCGTGGATCAGGTGCATCGCGAGATGCGCACCCGCTACGACTGGGCCGAGCAAATCGGCGAGACCCTCGTCCAGCAGAGCCTGGACGCCATCGCCCGCGCCGCAACGCCCCCTGGCGACACGCCCGCCCTCGTGATCTTCAACCCGCTGGCAGGCCCGCGAACGGACGCGCTGGAGGCCACCCTGGAACTCCCCCAGAGCCTGGAGGATTTCGTCGTCGTGCACGAAGAGGGGCGACTGGTGCCCTGCCAGATTCTGGAGCGGGAGCAGCAGGAGTTCTTCAGCGGCACGTTCGCGCGCGAGCAATTGCTCCTCGTCGCGGGAGCCGTGCAGGACGGCAAGGTGCAGGATAGGCCCATCCGCGAGGTGGTCCTACGCAAGGAAGGCGAGCGCGCGCAGTTGGACGTAACGCTGGGCGAGAGCGGCGCGCCCGACCCCGCCGTTCTCCGCAACTGGGCAGCGCTGTCCCAGAGCCTGCTGGAGGATGAGACCGTCCGCGAAGTGCAGGTGCGCGTGCGCAGCCCCTTGCGGTGCCGCGTCGCGCTGGCCGCGCCCGACATCCCCGGGTTTGGCTATCGCGCGTTTGCCCTGCGTCCGGGCAGGCCGGGCGGCCATAATGCGACCGTCAGCGCATCGGCCCTGCGCCTGGAAAACGAATTCCTTGCGGTGCAGGTGGAGCCGCGCGACGGCACCCTGTCCATCCTGCACAAGCCGACGGGGTTGCGCCTCACCGGAGTCAACCGATTCGTGGACGGCGGCGACCGCGGCGACGAGTACAACTACTGTCCCCCGGAACGCGACACGGTCGTGGATGCTCCCTGCGAGAAGCCCGTCATACGCCTTGTAAAAAGCGGCCCCGCCCGCGCGACGCTGGAAATTGACCTGCTCTACCGTCTGCCCGAGGGCCTGTCGCCCGACCGCGCCTCGCGTTCACCCCACCACGTCGTCATCCCCATCACGACGCGCGTCTCCCTTGCCGCGGGCGTGCCGCGATGCGACATCCAGACCACCGTCGTCAACACCGCGCGCGACCACCGTCTGCGCGTCCTGGTGCCGACGCCCATTCAGACCGACCACTCGTTTGCCGAGGGGCACTACGACGTGGTGCGCCGCCCCCTGGCCATCCCCACGGACACCGCCGACTGGACAGAGCAGCCCCAGCCCACCTTCCCGCAGCGCGCCTTCTGCGACGTGAACGACGGCGAGAAAGGCGTCCTGGTGGCCGTCCGCGGCCTGCCCGAGGGCGAGGTCATCCCGGGCGCGGGCGGCGCGAGCATCGCCGTAACGCTCCTGCGCTGCGTCGGATGGCTATCCCGCGACGACCTGGCGACGCGCAAGTGGGGCGCGGGGCCAGGCAGGCCCACGCCCGAGGCGCAGGAAATCGGCGAGCACACGTTCGCCTACGCCATCATCCCCCATGCGGGCGGCTGGGAGCAGGCGTTCCGCCACGCCCACGCCTTTGAGACGCCCATGCGCGCGGTGCAGGTCGCGCCGTCGGCGGGAGGGCCGCTCCCTGCCGCGGCATCGCTCCTGTCGGCGCAGCCCGACTCCGTCGTGGTAACCGCCATCAAGGCGCCCGAAGCAGGCGATGGCCTCATCGTGCGCGTGTGCAACTACGCCGAGCGCGCCGTGGACGCCGAACTGACGTTCGCCTGGCCCATCCGCCGCGCCGAGCGGGTGAACCTCGCCGAGCAGGCGATTGAACCCGTGGCCGTTGTGGACGGGCGCACCGTGCGCGTGTCCTGCGGCCCGTGGGCAACCGCCACCGTGCGCGTAGGGTCGTAGGGGCAGAGACCTTCGTGTCTGCCCGACCTTCGTGTCTGTCCCCGCGGGCAGACCTTCGTGTCTGCCTGACCTTCGTGTCTGCCCCCGCGGGCAGACCTTCGTGTCTGCCTGACCTTCGTGTCTGTCCCCCCGGGCAGACCTTCGTGTCTGCCCGACCTTCGTGTCTGCCCGACCTTCGTGTCTGTCCCCCCGGCAGACCTTCGTGTCTACCCGACCTTCGTGTCTGTCCAACCTTCGTGTCTGCCCCTGCCCTGGCCTAGTCCCGCTTGAAGCGGCTGTAGTCGGGGCGCTCCAGGCCACTCGCCCAGCCGTTCTCCATGTCCAGCAGCGCCTTCACCTTCATCGGCAGGCCGAACAGGTTGATGAACCCCTGCGCGTCGCTCTGGTCGTACACGTCGTCCTTGCCGAAGGTGGCGAAATCCTCGCGGTAAAGGCTGAACGGCGACTTGCGCCCCACCACCGTGCACGATCCCTTGTACAGTTTGACGCGCACGCTGCCCGTAACGCGCTCCTGGGTCTTGTCCACGAAGGCGTCCAGGGCTTCGCGCAGCGGGGTGAACCACTGGCCGTAGTACACCAGTTCGGCGTAGCGATGCCCGACCAGTTCCTTGTAGTGCAGCGTCTCCCGATCCAGGCAAATCTGCTCCAACCCCTGATGCGCCGTGTAGAGGATGGTGCCGCCTGGCGTCTCGTACACGCCCCGCGACTTCATCCCGACCAGGCGATTTTCCACCAGGTCCACCCGCCCCACGCCGTGAGCGCCGCCGATGTCGTTGAGCCGCTCCAGAATCTGCACCGGCCCCATCGCCTCGCCGTCCAGCGCCACCGGATACCCGCGCTCAAACTTCAGCGTGAGGTACTGCGGCGTGTCCGGGGCCGCCTCGGGCGCGACGGTGAGCATGAACATGGACTCTTCGGGTTCGGCCCAGGGGTCTTCCAGCACGCCGCCCTCATGGCTGATGTGCCACAGGTTGCGGTCGCGGCTGTAGATGGACTTCTCGGTAACGGCTACGGGGACGTTGTGGGCGCGGGCGTAGGCCAGCGCGTCCTCGCGCGACCGAATCTCCCACTCGCGCCACGGCGCAATAACTTTCAGATGCGGGTTCAGCGCCTTGACCGACAGTTCAAACCGCACCTGGTCGTTGCCTTTGCCCGTGCACCCGTGGGCCACGGCATCGGCGCCTTCCTGCTCGGCGATCTTCACCAGATGCTTGGCGGTAACGGGGCGCGCGAACGAGGTGCCCAGCAGGTACAGCCGCTCGTAGATGGCGCCGGCCCTCATGGTGCGAAAGGCGTACTCCATCAGGAACTCCTCGCGCAAATCCACGATGTACGCCTTGCTGGCCCCGCTGGCCAGCGCCTTCTGCTCCAGGCCGGCCAATTCGCCCGCCCCCTGGCCCAGGTCGGCCGTGAAGGTGATCACCTCGCACCCGTAGTTCTCCTTGAGCCAGGGCACAATGCACGACGTGTCCAGCCCTCCTGAATACGCCAAAACCACCTTCTTGAACTGCTGACGTTTCATCTTGCCTCCTCCTCATGGTATGGGAATCTCGCAGCCGTGGGTATGCAAAAGCGCGACGGGTATTCCCATCGCGCCAAATAGAAAGGCCAGCCCCCTGTCTGGAGGCCGGCCTCGTGTACGCTATCGCAAGCCGAGCGGAACTATCCAGACCTGGGGTCTGACCTTTCGTCCGCTCGTCGTCGGATTTCCACTACCGGCATGACGTTCATTCCTACAAGTCTCACGCTAGGCTAGAACAAATATATGCCCAAAGGCCAGACTTGTCAATTTCCGTCGGCCGCTGCGGAAGCGAACGCAGAGGAGGAAACCTGCGCCCCCGCCCCGCCGGGCACCAGGTTCCGGTCAGGTATGGAAACCTGACCTACAGATCGGGGGCAAGTAGGGCGGCTATCCTTAGCCGCCGTGGGGTCCCCCGCTCCACCTGCCGGAAGAGAAGCGGAAACGGCATGCCGTGGGCAGTTCACTTTGGGGTAAGGTCGCGGCCCCCACCGCGCCTTGACCACGTCTCATGTGAGGACAACGCTCACAAGGAGCCAAACAGCGAGTCGCGCCAGGACTGGAATGCACCCCGGGCAAGGGTGCTTTTGACGCCCGCGCGGGGCTGTGGTATACTGAAGTCGTGGGCCGTTAGCTCAGCATGGCAGAGCACCTGCCTTTTAAGCAGGGTGTCGCGCGTTCGAGTCGCGCACGGCTCACCT
>DAOTVT010000273.1:0-6873 GCA_034436295.1 Anaerolineae bacterium
AGGTCAAGCGCGAGCGGGGAGAAAAGCGGAGGGTGCGGGAAGGGTAAGGTGAGGTCAAGCGCGCGCGGGGAGAAAAGCAGAGGATGTGGGAGGGGTTAGGTGAGGTCAAGCGCGAGCGGGGAGAAAAGCGGAGGGTGCGGGAAGGGTAAGGTGAGGTCAAGCGCCCAGAGTCTGCACATGGCAGCCGATTTGCCCAGGAACGCAAATGCGCCCTGGCCAGGCCGAATTTGCAAAAATCGGGAAAAGTGCATATACTATGTTGTTGGCAATTATGAGTACGCAGGCACTGAACAACAGCGCAGGTGAAAGAGAGGTGATTCAGGCATGCCCATCTACGAGTACGAATGCGATGTGTGCGGCATCCGCTTTGAGCGCGTGCAACGCATCACCGAAGACCCTCTGAAAACCTGTCCAGATTGCGGCGGGCACGTACACCGCGTGCTCCAACCGGTAGGCATCATCTTCAAGGGGTCGGGGTTCTACGTTACGGATCACCGCGCGACCTCACCCACCGCCGTTCCGGGGGAGTCCAAGAGCAACGGCAACAACGGCCGCGGCAAGAACGGAGAGAAGGCCACCGAATCGGCCAAGAGCGGAGACACCGCCAAAGCGGATTGACGCCGCCCGGCTCCTGATGCGCAAGCGAGGCCCCGTGAAGAGCGGGGCCTTTTTCTTTGCCCGCAAAGCCCGCGAGCCAACCGTCTACAACTGGAAGCGGCTGGAGTCGTGCACGAACTTCTGCTCGTAGTTCTCCACCAGACGAAGGAGTTTGGCCTTCAGATTGCGCCACTCTTCGCTGTTCATCGCCTCGCGCATGGACTCCAGGTCTGGGGCGACGGCTCCGGTGAGAATCTGCGGGCCGTCGCCATACGCGGTGTACCAGGCCTCCGTCGGCTGCACCCCCAGGCGCATCAGCGTCGGCGCAAACTCCTTGGACACAAACTCAAAGTACTCGGCTTCCTTGTCCGGCCGGATGTCCCACGTCATCAGGATTTTGATTGCCATGGTTCCCCCTACTCCAGGCGCGCCAGGAGTTCCTTCTTTATCGTCGGCCCAAACGCGCCGACGAGGGTTACGTTCATGCGGCTGGGCTGGATCAACTGCCCCGCCAGTCGCCGAACCTCCTCCGCCTCCACCTTATCTATCGCTTGCAGGACCTCGTCCACCGTCATCAGGGGTTCGTTGAGCGCCTCGGCCCTGCCCCACCACGAGGCAATGGCGAAACTGTCCTCCAGGCCCAGGACCAATCGGCCCTTGACCTGCTCCTTCGCTTTCGTCAACTCGTCTTCCGGCACCAGTTCCTCGCGGATGCGCGCGCACTCCCCGAGGATCGCGTCGTAGGCTTCGGTGAGCCGCTTGGGGTCCACGCCCGCGCTGATGCCCCAGATGCCGCCGTCGCGGAACAGTCCGAACCACGAGTCCACGCTGTAGGCCAGGCCGCGCTTCTCGCGCACCTCTTGGAACAAGCGCGAACTCATCCCCTCGCTCATGACCGCGTTCATCACCAGGAGGTTGAATCGGTCCGGGTGCACGCGCGGGATGGAACGCACGGCGATGTTGAGATACGCCTGTTCGGTCTTACGGCGGCCCACCCTCACGCGCGGCTTCTTCTGCTGCCCGCGCAGGGGGACGAAGGAGGGCACGGGCTTCACAGGCCAGTCCTCCAGGGCGCGCGCCAGCCGTTCCACCGTCTGCTGCCCGTCCAGCCGCCCGGCCACGCTCACCACCACGTTGGGCGCGCCGTAGTTCTGCGCGATGTAGTCCAGCAGATCCTCGCGGCGGATCGCCAGCACGCTCTCAATGCTGCCGGCGATGTCGCGGCCCAGCGGATGGCGCGGAAACACCTCCTGCGTGAGCAGCAGGTGCGACCAACTCTGCGGGTCGTCAATGAGCATGCGGATTTCCTCCACGACGACCCTCCGCTCCTTTTCCAACTCCACGGGGTCAAAGATGGGGTAGCGGATCATGTCCTCCAGCACATCCAGCGCCAGGTCTCCATGCTCGTGGGGGACCTTGGCGTAGTAGATGGTCAGTTCCTTGCCGGTGGACGCGTTCATCGTGCCGCCGACCGATTCCAGCGCCAGGGATATGGCCCCTGGAGTCGGGCGCTTGCGGCTCCCCTTGAACATCATGTGCTCAATGAGATGGGACGCGCCGGCGATCGGGTCGCTCTCGTAGCGCGCGCCCACCGCCACGAAGAACCCCACCGAGATGGCCCGCGTGTGGGGCACCTCGGTAACGAAGATGCGCAGCCCGTTGTCCAGCGTGATCTTCTGCGTGGTCTCTGCGACGTTCTCTATCTTCATTCGGATTCACCTCAATGTTTGGAGTTGCCGCTCGGCCTCGGCCCGCACGGCAGGGTTGTCGCTGAGTTGCAGGACGCGCTCCAGGGCCTCTCGCGCCTCCTGGGCCTTGCCCTGGAGGGCGTAGATGGAACCTATCCCCAGGTACGCCTCGGCCAGGTTGGGGTCAAACTGGCGGGCCGAGAGAAACTCGCCCAGCGCCTCGTTCAGCAGGTTCTGCTGGGCGTATGCCGCGCCCAGGTTGTAGTGAAAGACCGCGTCCTTCGGCTCCAGGAGCACGGCCTTGCGGAACTCCTGCACCGCCTCGTCAAAACGCCCCTGCTCGTAGTACACCCCGCCCAGATTGGAGTGCGCGTCGGCGTCATTGGGGTTGAGGCGGATGGCCTCGCGGAACTCGGCGGCGGCGCCGTCCCAATCCCCCAGGTTGGCAAGAGCGCGGCCCCGCGTGAAATGCGTCGCGGCGTCGTCGGGCGCGGCGGCCACCGCCGTGGCGAGCAGGTTTGCGGCGCGGGCATAGTCGCCCGCCTCGTAGGCCTGCTGCGCCTCCTGCTTCACGGCGGGCACGTCCACCGTTGGCGCGCCCCCGCCGCACCCCGCCAGCAGCGCCGCCAGGCACATCCCCACAATCCCAACGCGCAACCGGTTCATCTAGTCTCCGTTCTCCAACTTGGGCCGAAGGAGCACCACCTGCGTCTCCTCGGGCAGGCTGCTGGCCGAAACCTTCAGCACGTCCTGCTCCTCCGCCGACGCGATGCCCAACTCCTTCAGGAACTTGCCGACCGGATCCAGTTTCACCGTCAGCCCGCTCAAGCGGTAGTGCATGGGAACCACGATGCTCGGCTCCAGCAGGCTCACCACCTCG
Source organism: Anaerolineae bacterium (assembly GCA_034436295.1). Taxonomy (GTDB): domain Bacteria; phylum Chloroflexota; class Anaerolineae; order DTLA01; family DTLA01; genus DTLA01. Next base: position 3,166 of record DAOTVT010000273.1, read on the forward strand.
GTCGCCTGGGACGCCTTCAGCGACGCCCCGCCGCCCACAGGCACGAGGAGGACGTTGATGTCGCCGATGGCTTCCACCTGGCTCTGGCTGGGAATGTGCCCCAAATCCCCCAGATGGCACACCCGCAGCCCTTCCATCTCAAAGACGAAAATGGTGTTCTTGCCGTATTCCCGCCCGTTGCGCGCGTCGTGGAACGACGAGATGCCGGTGATGAAGACGCCGCTGACCTCGTACTCGCCTGGCCCGTCTATGACGAACGGATTGCCCCGGACGGCCTTCGCGTTGGAATGCCCCGGGTGCGGGTGGCTGATCGTAACAATATCGCCCTTCAGGCCGGTGGGCGAAAGGCCGATGCTCTTGTCAAACGGGTCGGTGATGATCGTCGCCGTGCGGTCCTTGATGCGAAAGCACGCGTGCCCGTACCAGATGATGTCCATGACCAAGCCTCCAGGATGTACGCTACAAGCGCATTATACCGTCAGGGCCGCGTGTTGACAATCGGGATGGGTTCGCGATTCGGTTCCGTCTTGTGCTGGCGGCCAGGGCGCGACATTTTCGGAAGCGCGTCGCACCCGACCGACAAACTTTGGAACCAAGACGGCTCCGCGCCACGCCTGCCTGCGATCAGGAGGCCATCCCAGAGCGGAGGCGGGCGATTTGCTCGCGCAGGCGGGGGATGGCGCGCATGTCTTTGGCCGAGGCGCGCCCCTGGCGGTAGCGGTGGAGGCGGAAGGCCAGTTCGGCCAGCAGGCGGTAGAACTGCGCGACCTTGCGGCCGTGGGCCAGGTTCCGGGAGGCCGCGGCCTTGCCCTGCGCCCGCAGCCGCCGCAAGGGGGACTGGGCGATGCGGTACTCGTCCACCGTCAGCAGGATGCCGATTTCGGGGCGCAGTTCCTCGGCGATCCAGCGGCGCTCTTGGCGCAGCGCCAGCACGAGGATGCCGACCACGATGAGCACGCCGCCCGCGTCCCCGATGAGGCTGATGCCGATGGCCGCCAGCGTCTCGCCCGACAGGGTGGCCCCCAGGTTGTGCACCGCGTGGAAGCCCATCCCCACCAGCAACCCCAGCAAGGGCACGATCCCCTTCGCCAGGCGATTGGTCGCGTTGCGGGCGTAGCCAAGCCCCGCCCCCGTGAACGCGGTGTAGAAAGCGTGATTCAGCCCGAAGACGATGGTGCGCATCGTGGCCAGGATGCCGAAACTCTCCCAGCCCCCGGAGGTGGCCTCCTGCATCAGGTAGAAGAAGTTCTCGGTCATGGCGAAGCCGAACCCCACGAGCGCGCCGTAGATGACCCCGTCCAGCACGCCGTCAAACTCGTCGCGGAAGAGGCGGTAGATGAGGTACAGGGCGATGGCCTTGGCGAGTTCCTCCACGATGGGCGCGACAAGCGACGCGGAAGCCAGGTCGCGCGCCAGGTCGGAGTAGGCCGACAGAGGCTCATCCAGCGCAACCTCGGCGCCGAGCGAGAGCAGGATGGCCGGCACCGCGCCCCAGAGGAAGGCCGCCGCCAGGAGCAGGAGCGGCTCCTTCTCGTACCGGTCGCACCACCAGATGATGAGGACGTACACGATGGTCGGGACAACGGCAGCCAGGATGCTTGCTGTAACTTCGGCGGCCATGGTCGCCTCCTCCGAGAGCGGAACGGGGCTAGCGCGCGCCCCGTCTCCGCAGTTTGTTGACGGTGCTGATCAGATGCACGAGCGGCGAGGACAGCCGCCCCCGCGCCGCGCCTCGCGCCAGAGATTGCACGAACTCCTGCGGGCCGGAGAAAGGCGGGACTTCCACGTAGGCCCTCCCGATCTCACCCACCGAATGCGCGTCGCTGCCGGCGGTTCCGGGCAGGCCGTGCTCGCGGGCCAGCGCCTGGGCCCGCGCATTGTCCCCCGGCAGGACAACCCGCGCGTTGAAAACCTCCACGCAATCTATCAGAGGCAGCATGCGGGCCAGCACGTCGCGCCCCATGGCCTCGCGCCGCAGTTGATCCAGCGGGTGCGACACGCCGACCACGCCGCCCTGCTCGCGGATGCGGCGGATGGTCTCCTCGGGCGTCAGGCCCGCGGGAATCTCCTCGTGGATGAAGTAGGCCAGCAGTTCGCCGCTGTCGGTCTTGATCTCCTCGCCGACGATGACGAAATCGGGAGCCAGGGCCTGGGCTTCCAGCGCGCCGCGGATGGTGTTGTGGTCGGTGATGGCGATACGCGCCAGCCCTCGGCTACGGGCCACCTCAATCACGCGCTGCGGGCTTACCGCGCAATCCCGCGAGTAGTGGGTGTGCAGGTGGAGGTCTATGCGCCAAATCTCACTTGCCGCCACGCTTCCTCCACCACGCCAGCCCCGCTAACACAGCGGCAAGCCCCGCAAGCCCCAGCCCAACCTTCTTGGGATCGTAGAGCGGATCGGTTACCGCAGGGACGTCGCCATACCGCTCAAACAGCCGCCCCCACGGCGTCTTGAGCGCCTTCTGGACCCGCTTGTGCCCCACCAGAGGGTACCAAAGCCCGTCGTAGTAGGCCCGCGAGGCGATGTAGGACCAGGGCACGATGGGGCTGCGCAGCAGCAGGTTCTCAAACGGCTTCAGCGGGCCGTGGTAGATCATCTTCTGGCCGCGGCTGGCGAAGGTCTCGCCCGTAACGAAATGCCAGTTCTCGCCCGAGATGTCGTCGCCGACGATCTCTATCTCGCGCGGGTCGCCCACGCCCAGGCCGCGCTCGTGGGCCAGGCGGATGAACTTCAGCGACATGGGGTCAAACCCCTGCAACTTGGCGGATATGGCGTCAATGGCCACCTGATCCGCCGAGGCCAGGATGATGTTCTTCTCGTGGACGTTCATGGCGCGCGGCCCTGGCCCATCGCCGGCGAACGTGCCGTCCATCACGGCGAAGATGCCGGTGTGAATCTCCTGCTGGATGGCCAGGAGGTCCACAACGGTCTCGTGGATGACGCTGTGGGTCCAGTGGCGGCGCTCCGACAGCAGCCCGCCAAAGGCGTTCTTCATGGCCCCCGTGATGGTGGTGAACACGTGGGTCTTGACGGTGGGCAGGTGGACGATGTTCTTCCCGATGAACATCTTGGGAATCTTGATGCCGTCGGGATACACCTTGTCCAGCACCAGCATGGGGGTCTTCGGCTCGTACACGATCCATTCCACCTGGGGCTCGTACAGGTGGACGTTGCGCAGGCCGTAGCGGTCCACCACGAGTTTGTGCTTGTTGTTGCGCTCGCCCACGTAGGCGTCCACCACCACCGTGCGGTTGTGCGCGGCGATGAGGTCGCGATAGCCGGCATCCAACAGCGTGCGGATGACGGCTTCCAACTGCCAGGGCGCGGTGGAGCAGGCAGGGTACCACTGCTGCCAGGAGATGTTGATCTTGAGCAGGGTCTCCTTGTCCTTCGGGAGGGCCTGCTCAAAGCCCGCCAGTTGCATCAGGCGGCGGTAGTCTTCCAGGACGGTCTCGGGAGTGGTGTGCAAGACGGCCACTTTGCCGCGGCCAGGAAATTGCGAATTGCTCATGTTCGTTGTCCTCCAAATGCCGCAAAGGTCTCGGTGCTCAGTACGAGTATACATGGAACCGCGGGCGCGGGCAAACGCCACGCGACGCGCACGCGCCTGTACCATTGTACACGCTTCTGATGAAAATCCGATGACATTGGCGGCGTCGGCAGGTTACAATTCGTTCACCGAGGGGGCAGCCGGAACGCGAAAGGCG
>DAOTVT010000274.1:0-11970 GCA_034436295.1 Anaerolineae bacterium
CCTACGAACTGTAACCGCGAATGCACGCGAATCACGCGAATGGGAAACCGTAGGGCAGGTTTCCATACCTGCCCTCTGCCCACGGCGGCTATGGGAAGCCGCCCTACGAACTGTAACCGCGAATGCACGCGAATCACGCGAATGGGAAACCGTAGGGCAGGTTTCCATACCTGCCCTCTGCCCTCGGAGAAAACCCTCTGTGCCGTCGTGTCTTTGTGTGAGAATCACGTTCCACACAAAGGCACAAAGACACCAAGGGATAATAACTCGGAGAAAACCCTCTGTGCCTTCGTGCCGCGGCGGGCGGCGTCAGGCGGATTGCGCCAACTTGCGCGGCTCCACCAGGCGCGCCGTTAGCCACAGCGCGGGCAGAAGCCCCAGCACGGTGAGGGCGAACAGCGGCTCATACGACACGGCGCTCGCCAGCGCGCCCCCCAGAAGCGGGAACGCAATGATGACGCTGGTGAGGGTGTTGCTCAACCCGACATAGATGGGCCGCTTGCTCTCGGGCGAAATCTCCAGCAGGTAGTTCATGTGGCCCAGCATGAACGAACTGTTGAGCGCGCCGAGCGAGGCGAACAGCAGGAGATAGACTCCCGCGAACCACGGCGAATGCCCTGGCAGGAACACGCCCGCGATCGTCGCCAGCGCTGGCGCGAACAGGGCGACAAACGCCTCCACGCGGGTGGTCAGCCGCCCCCCGAACCGCTCCAACAGGTACCCGCCCAGGATGGAGTACAGGAAGCCGCCCACAATCTGCGCCGACAGGAAAAGCCCGATAGTCCCTGTGGGCACCCCTTTCTCGTTGATGGCGTACACCGCGTAGAACGGCGACGAAAGCGAGGTCAGCCCCAGCAGCAGCCGAATGGCCGAGATGGTGCGGAAATTCGCGTCGCCACGCCAGATGGCGCCGAGTTCGCGCGCGTAGTCTCGGAGAGTCAGCGCGGCGTCGTCCACCTGGCAGGGGGTCTCGCGGATGTTGGCGCAGAACAGAAGCGAAAGGGCGAGAAAAACCGCCGCCGCAAGGAACAGCGAGGCGTAGTTGGCAGGGTACGCCAGCGGGCTGCCGTCGCCCAGGACGTACCCGACCAGGCCGCCCACCCCCGTGGTCAACAGGGCGCTCACGACCTGCGTTACCCCGATAAACCGCCCCCGCCGCGCGGGGGGAATGGCCCTGCTGAACAGGTCAAACCACGCGACGCTGGCGATGCCATCGCACACGTTGAAGATGCCGAACCCCGCGAGGATGATGGCCGCCACCAGCGCGGGCCGCGACTCGGCGAGCCAGAACAGGGCCAGCGCGCCGAGGATGAACATGGGCCGCCCGACGAGGGACGGGAGGATGATCGCGGGCTTCTTGCACGGCAGGCGGCTCACGCGGCCCGCGGCGAACAACTGCGGCAGCAGCCACCCACCCGAAGCCAGCGTGCTGATCAGGCCCACGGCGATGGGCGACCCCGACAGGCGGTCCACCAGCGTGGGCAGGACCGTGCTGGCGCTGACGAACGTCATCGCCAGGCCGAAACTGGTCCAGTCGCCCATCAAGGCGATGGCGTTCCATCGGTAGTTTGGGGGCAAGATTGTCGCCGCGTCGCGTGCGTTGTTCGCCATCGTCTCCTTCTCCACGGCGATTATATGCCTGCAGCCCCCGCTCTCCAAACGTTCACAGGGCGCGACGCGGCCCCTGAGGGGTGTGGGGGATTGTCATGCAAGAGGACGCAGTACCAGAAGGCCGCGCGGGGCTTACCCACGTGCCGACGACCACAAGCCCCTCGGGGCCAGACCCCAAGGGTCTCGGAGACCCTTGGGGTCTCCAACGCCAGCCCGCAGGGCTTCGCGCTTTCAGCCCGATGCTTTAGCGTCGGGCTGGTTGCAGATGCACCTCACCCCCGGCCTTCGGTCTCTGGGGGTGAGGTCGGTGTACGTATGCCCGCGCGGGGCTAAAGCCGCCGCGCTTATAGTTGGAGCAAATTGGCAATTTGCTCCACGCAGGTAGGGGTGAATCGCCGCATGGCCGCGCGGGACTAAAGCCGCCGCGCTATGGGGGCGAAGGTTGCGTATCGCGCAGGGGCGACCGGCCGGTCGCCCCTACGGCCAGCCCGATGCTTTTGCGTCGGACAACGCTCGCGACGGCAGGCGCCCAACAGGCGCGGGAAGCCCATGAAAGCGAGACGCCGAAGGCCCCACGGCCCTCGGCGTCTCCGAAAGCGGCGATGCAAAATCGCTACGGGACGATGAGCGTGCCCGTCTCTCCGCGCAGCGCGCGCTCAATGTTCTCGGGGTTGGTGATGATGGCCTGCTTCCCGCCCGCCTCCAGGAACCAGATGATGGCCTGAATCTTGGGGAGCATGGAGCCTTTGGCGAAGTGCCCCTCGGCCATGTACTGCTTGGCCTCGGCGACGGTCATGCGGTCTATGGCCTTCTGGTTGGGCTTGCCGTAGTTCAGGTACACCTTCTCCACGGCGGTGGAGATGAGGAACAGGTCGGCCTTGATGCTGCGGGCCAGCAGCGACGAGGCGTAGTCCTTGTCAATCACGGCCGCCACGCCCTCCAGCTCGCCCTTCTCGTTCTCCACGACGGGGATGCCGCCGCCGCCCACGGTGATCACCACAAACCCCTTGCGGATCAACTCCTCTACCGCGTCCTGCTCCTTGACGACCTTCGGCAGGGGCGAAGCGACAACCCTGCGCCAGCCGCGCCCGGCGTCCTCCACCACATGCCAGCCCTCCAGGTCGCGGCGGCGCTTGGCCTCCTCTTCCGTCATGAACGAGCCGATGGGCTTGGTCGGGTTCTGGAAGGCGGGGTCGTTGCGATCCACGATGACCTGGGTAACCACGGTAACGGCCTGCTTCTTCATGCCACGGCGCAGGAACTCGTTCTGCAGATTCTGCTGGAGCATGTAGCCGATAGCGCCCTGGGTGTCGGCGCCGCACACGTCCAGCGGCACCTCGTGCAGTTCGTGGCGGGCCAGTTCGCTGCGGCGCAGGATGAACCCCACCTGCGGCCCGTTGCCGTGGCCGATGGCCACATCCCAGCCCTGCTCAATCATGCCCGCGATGTGGTGGCAGGTTTCCTTGGCCGCCTGGTACTGGTCGGGAACCGTCTGATGATCCTTGTCCTTGATGAGCGAGTTGCCGCCGATGGCAACAACCGCAACTTTCTTCGTCATGGAACGCACTCCTTTGTGTGATGGGTATAGCCTACAGAAGGCCCGACATGGTCAGGGCCATGACGGCTTTCTGCACGTGCAGGCGGTTCTCGGCCACGTCGTAGATGCAGGAGCGCGGGCCGCTGGCGACCTCGTCGGTAACCTCGTGGCCGCGGTCTATGGGCATCGGGTGGGTGAAGATGGCGTTGTCGGTCAGCCGCATCTTCTCGGCGTCGCAAATCCACTCGGTGAGTTTGAGCGCCCGCTCAATCTCCTGCTGCTTGAGGAACTCGCCGTCCTTGTACGCCTCGGGGCTCATCCAGTGGCGCGAGTACACCACGTGCGCGTCCACATACCCCTCGCGCACGTCGGTGGTCTCTTCAAACGCGGTGCCATTGGCGCGGCAGTTGGCCTTCGTCCACTCAATGACCTGGGGATCCAGCGGGTACCCCTCGGGGTGGGCCAGGGTTACGTGCATGCCGTAGCGCGAGCCGATGAGCAGCGCCTCCTGCACCGAGCACCACGAGCGCGCCAGCGCCCCGTGGCCCCAGGTAACGAGCAGTTTCTTGCCCTTGAGCACGCTCATGTCCAGGCCCTGCCCAGGCCCCTTGCCGTACCACTCGGCCCAGCCCATGATGTCGGCCAGGCCCTGGAACGGGTGGTACTTGTCGTGCGCCATGGAGAAGACGGGCATCCTGGCCCAGTAGGCGTACTCGCGGATGAGGTCGTCGCCTTCGCCATACGCGCCGATCTTGTCCTCCAGGATGCGGATGCCCAGGCCGGCGGCGTAGCGATCCATCACCTTGGCGGCGTCCTCCACCGTCTCGCCCGCGGTTGTGGCCGTCTTCAGGCGCATGGCCTTCGGCTCCAGGAACTGCGCATGCCCGCCCAGTTCGGTGGCCGCGCACTCAAAACTCTGGCGCGTGCGCACCGACGGGTTGTAGAAGAACATGAAGAACGTCTTGTTCTGCAGCAGGCTCGTGAACCGAGGGTTGAAGCGGTCGCGCTTCATCTTGGCTGCCAGATCCAGCACAGCGTCCAGTTCCTCTTTGGTCCATTCCTGAGTCGTGATCAAGTCCTTACCAAACAGATCCATCGTGTACCTCCCGTACAAAGATTCCGCACGTCCTGCCTGGCCGCGGAGACGCAAAGAGCACCGAGAGAAGACCTCGTCCCCTCAGCGCGCTCTGCGTCTCCACGGTGAGATTTCACATCGGACGCCTCGTCGGGCAAGAGGCCCGTGCGGCCCACCTGCGACGCACGTCCGAGGTGCGTCGCAGGTTTCCGAATTAGGCCATCACCAGGCTCATGACGGCCTTCTGCACGTGCAGGCGGTTCTCCGCCTCGTCGTAGGCCGCCGAGAGCCACGGGCGTTCCTTGGAGCGGGTCGTGTTGTCAATGACTTCGTCGGTTACCTCGTACCCGCGGTCGCAGGGCAGGCAGTGCAGGTAGATGCTCTCCGGATCCGTCAGGCGCATCTTCTCGGCGTCGCAAATCCAGTCCTTGTGGCTGTCAAAGATTTGCTGCGTCTTCTTGGGGTCATCCTGCCCGACGGGGGGCTTGAAGATGGGCGTCGCGCACCAGGCCTTGGGATAGACCACGTGCGCGCCCTTGAACGCCTCGCGCATGTCGTGGCTGATCTTGAACGAGCCGCCGTTGTGGCGCGCGTTGGCCTCGCAGGCCGCCAGCACTTCGGGATCCAGTTCCATGCCTTCGGGATGGGCAAGGGTAACGTTCATGCCCATCATGGTCGCGGCGATGATGGCGCTCTGGGGCACGGCCCTGGGCTTGTGGATGCTGGGCGAGTAGGCCCAACTCATCACGAAGTTGACGCCCTTGAACGTGCCGAACTTCTCCTTGACGGTGAGGATGTCGGCGAGGGCCTGGAAGGGATGGTACTTGTCGTCCTCCATGTTGAGCACGGGGATGTCGGCCCAGTAGGCGAAGTTGCGGATCAACTCGTTCGCGCCGCCATACACCCAGTCCACGGGGTCGCCGTAGCAGCGGATGGCGATGGCGTCGCCCATGCGCGACAGCACGCGGGCCACGTCGGAGACGCGCTCGGTGGAATAGGCGACCTCTTTGCCGGGGAGCGCCGGGGTGTAGATCTTGCCCGGGTCCAGGTAGTGGGCATGGCCGCCCAGTTGCGTCATGCCGGCCTCAAACGAGTTGCGGGTGCGCAGGCTCTGGTTGTAGAAGATCATGAACAACGTGCGAGCGCGCAGCAGGTGGTCGTGAGGCTCGCGCATGGCGTAGCGCCGCTTCAGGTCCAGCGCCACGTCCAGGATGGTCTCTACCTCTTCGCGGGTCCACTCCAGCAGGGTGATGAAGTCCTTGCCACGGAACGTTTCGGTTTTCATAACCTTCTCCTTTCAAATATAGTGATTTCGTATCCGATTTTCTAGCGCGATGGGCCGATACGGCGAATCAGGTGGAACTTGAAGACGCTGGGCAAGAAGTAGTTCTGCGAATAACCGACGATCTGGTTCTCCTGCGTGTAACTGACCTCCTCTAGCAAGAGCAGCACGGTGCTCGGTTTGACGTGGAGTTTGGCGGCGACAGACGAATCCGCGCGCGTCGCGATGATGTTGGTCCAGGCGAAACTCAAGGGAACCCCTTGCTCCAGCAGGTAGTCCAGGACGGAGCCCTTGAACGAGGCCCTCAGCGTGGCGACGTCGGTAACCCAGGCGGGCAGCACGTCGTACATATAGGCGGCGATGACGCCGTTGGTTACCTTGGTGCGGCCGACGGTGATGACCGGGGCGCCCGCCGCGATTCCGAGCCGCGAGGCGATTTCCGATGTGGCAGGCTCCTCGCGGATTTCCAGGTCCTCGGTGGTGCAGACGAGGCCCATGCGGCGGGCCAGGGAGTCCAGGCTCTCCAATTGTTCCAGGCCGCTGTCAATGAGGGGAGCAGGCGCGTTGATGAAGGTACCCAGGCCGCGGCGGCGGGTGATCAGCCCTTTGTCCTCAAAGGCGCGCAGGGCCTCGCGCAGCGTCGCCCGCGAGATGCCCAGGCGCTGCGCCAGTTGCGGCTCCGGCGGCAGGCGGTCGCCCACGCGATAGGTCCCATCCTGGATGAGCCGATTCAGGGCCTCTTCGGCCTGGAGGTAGAGGGGTCGGGAATCGTATTTCAACCGCATCGGGACACCCCTTTGTCTGATGTCTGACATATTATACCCGCGCGACGCCAGGTCGTCAAATCGCCGGATGCGGGTCTCGGTTCCAGAGCCTGTTGGTCGCGCCACCCGCGCCGGTGCGACGCACCTCGAACCGCGAATAACGCGAATCAACGCGAATGGAAAAGCGTAGGGCAGGTTTCCCTACCTGCCCCTGCCCCTCTGCCTCTATTCGTGCCCATTCGTGTTATTCGCGGTTACGACACCCCCGCGCCGCTCCGCTTCGCCCGCCATGACCGCGCAAGACCCCAAGGATCGCCCAGACCCTTGGGGCCTATTCTACTTAATTATTCTAAATTCGTGTGGATTCGTGTTATTCGCGGTTACGACACCCCCGCGCGCGCCTACACGCGGGTCAGGTACTCGCCCGTCCGCGTGTCCACGCGGATCACATCGCCCTCGGCGACGAACAGCGGCACCTTCACCACCAGCCCGGTCTCCGTAACCGCATCCTTGGTCGCGCCGGTGGCCGTGTCGCCCTTGATGGCGGCCTCGGTCTCGGTAACCCGCATGTCCACGGTTACCGGCAGTTCCACCTCAATCGGCTCGTTCTCGTAGGAGATGAGTTCCACGTTCAGGCCATCCACCAGGTACTTCGCCGCGTCGCCTAGCACGTCGGCGCTGAGGATGGGCTGCTCGTAGGTCTCCACGTCCATGAAGTGGTAGAACTCGCCATCGTTGTACAGATACTGCACGGTGCGGTGATCCAGCCGCACGTCCTGCACGCGGTCGCCCGACTGGAAGGTGCGGTCAATGGTCGCGCCGGAGCGCAGATTGCGCAGGCGGGTGCGGATGACCGCATTGCCCCGGCCCGGCTTATGGTGCTGGTAGTCTAGCACCCTGTAGAGTTCGCCGTCCAACTCAAAGGTTACGCCTTTGCGCAGTTCGGTTACCGAAATCATCGTCTGCTCCCTCGCAAAACGCCGATTTGCAGTCCTCGCAAAGTCAAGGCGCGCTTCCGGCCTGATCGGCAGAAAGCGCACCATGATGTGCACAAGGACAATTCTGCGCCTATTATATGCGGGGGCGGCGGCCTGTCAATTTTGCGGGCGAGTCCCCGTTCCGCGTCATGCCGATGCCTTGATGCCACAGACACCGTTCGCCGTCATGGCGGGCGACGATGCGCACGGGGAACGCAGCCGCCGGACGTTGATTTGACGGGTTTTGCGACTCATGTTATACTCCGTTGCTTGTAAGGGTTTACCCGGAACGGTCTAGGTCCGTTTCTGCACGTACAGGAGGAGCACAACATAAGTACCAGGAGCCAACGTGTCAACGAAGAGATCCAGGCCCGCCAGGTGCGCGTCATAGACGAAAACGGCGAGCAGGTCGGCATCCTGCCTTTGCGCGACGCTCTGCAAATGGCCTATGACAGGGATTTGGACCTGGTGGAGGTGGCGCCGAACGCCGATCCGCCGGTGTGCCGCATCCTGAACGCCGGCAAGTTCTTCTACGAGCGCACGAAGAAAGAGCGCGAGGCCCGCAAGGCTCAGAAGACGGTGGACGTGAAAGAAATCCGCCTGAGCCCGAAGATCGGCGATCACGATGTCTCGTACAAGGTGCGCGACGCCCGCCGTTTCCTGGAGAGCGGCGCGAAGGTCAAGGTCCGCGTGAGGTTCCGCGGGCGCGAGGCGAGCCATCCCGAGTTGGGCGTGGAGGTGCTCCAGAAAGTCGCAGAAATGCTGGGGGACGTCTCCACCGTAGAGCAGCCGCCGCAGGTGGACGGCAGAAGTCTCCTGATGGTGTTGAGTCCGGCCAAGAAGTCCTAGGCGGACACTGTGTACGCGAACGAGCGAGCAGAACCGCCGGCCACTTGTCTGGCAGGCGGTTCGCACTTGAAAAGGATAGAATGAGCGGTGGGCGCTGCCGGGCCCAGAGCGGCCCGCAAGCCCATCCGGATACCAAGCATTTGGGAGGAGTTCCGTGCCGAAGATCAAAACGCACAAGGCCACAGCGAAGCGCTTCCGCTACTCCGGGAGCGGCAAACTGCTGCGCACCAAGCAGATGAAGAGCCACCTGCGCCGCAACAAGTCCGCGCGCGTGAAGGCTCAATTTGACGAGATGTTGGTGGTTGAGTCCAGGGGGCTCAAGCGCCGGGTGTCCCGGCTTGCCCCTTACCTCAAACAACAGTAGCATCTTGAACACTTTGACGGAAGGGGGTATCCATCCTTGCCAAGAGTAAAACGGGGCGTTCCCGCCCATCAGAAACATAAGAAAGTCCTCAAACTCACCAAGGGGCAGTTCGGCACTCGGAGCAAACTGTTCCGCAGGGCCAACGAGGCGATGCTCAAGTCGCTGTCGTATGCGTACCGCGACCGCCGCAACCGCAAGCGCGACATGCGCCGCCTGTGGATCGTGCGCATCAACGCGGCCGCGCGCGAGCAGGGCCTGTCCTACAGCCGCTTCATCCAGGGCCTCCAGACCGCCGGCGTGGAACTGGATCGCAAGGTCCTGGCGGACATGGCCGTAACCGACCCGAAGGCGTTCGCCGACCTGGTTGACGTGGCCCGCAACGCTTTGGCGTAGAACGTTCGCGTTCGCGCCGAATCCACCGCAGCACGCTGAGGGAATGTGAGGATTGCCCCCACCTTCCCTCGTTTTGTTGTATAGTAGAGATGATCGCGATTAGCAGCACGGCCAATCCAAGGGTCAAGTACGTGCGCTCCCTGCACCGGCAGAACGTCCGCAAGCGGGAGGGCTGCTTCATCGCGGAGGGGGCGCGGCTGGTAACCGACGCCTTGGCGGCCCATGCCACCGTCCGCGAGGCGTTCTACACCGAAGAGTTCGCCGCATCTCCGCTTGGGCGCCCGCTGATTCCGCGACTCCAACAGGCCACGGACGCCTGTTTCGCCGTGTCGCCACCGGTCATGGAGGCGATGGCCGACACCGTAACTCCGCAGGGCGTTCTCATCGTCGCGGAGATGCCCGCCTGGCCCATGCCCAAGACGCCGAAACGCATCGGCCTCCTGCTGGACGAATGGCGCGACCCGGGCAACCTGGGCACGGCGTTGCGCACGGCAGAAGCCGCCGGCGCCGACTGGGTTGTCCTGACGCCGGGCACGGTGGACCCGTTCTCGCCGAAGGTCGTCCGCGCGGGCATGGGAGCACACTTCCGCCTGCCCGTTTTTCTGGATCCCGATTCGGGCGAGATACATCGGGTGCTGCGCAGCACTCCGGTGTACCTGGCCGATGCCCGCGCCGACCTGCCCTACGATGCGGTGGATTGGACACGCCCGGCGGTGCTGATGGTCGGCGGCGAGGCTCACGGCGCACCCTCCGAACGCCACTTTCCGACAAAGTTGACGCCGATTGCCATCCCCATGATGGGGAAAACCGAATCGCTGAACGCGGCGGTCGCTGCCGCCGTGATCCTCATGGAAGCCATGAGGCAGAGACGGCACGGGGGAGGATAGGCCCATGGAGATTCGGTCGCTCACGTGCTTCGTGGATCTGGCGTATCCGTTCCAGCCTGCGCAGTGGGAGGCCATCGCGCGTTTCGCGTCGGCAGCGCGGCGCGCCTTCGCCGACGCGGGCTACCGCGTCCAGTCCATCCGCCTGGCGACGCAGCCGTTCCCCGAGTTCGCCGCGGGCGTGGAAGCCTTCTCCCTCGCCGATGTCGCCGTGGAGGTGGAAGCCGCAGCGCGGGAGGCGGGCGTGGACTACGTGTCCCTGGGGCCGGCGCCGGGCGTCCAGCGCGCGTTCGGGTGGCACCTCGCCGAGGAGATTCCGCAGGCCATCGCGGCCACGCAAGGCGTCTTCTTCGGCGTAACCATCGCGTCGCCCACGCTGGGCATGGACACCGAAGGCATACGCCACGCCGCGTCGCTGATCTCGCAGGTCAGCAGGAGCGTGGCGCACGGGTTCGGCAACCTGCGGCTGGCGGCCCTGGCCCACTGCGCGCCCTGGTCGCCGTTCTTCCCCGTGGCGTACCATGGCGGCGGGGCAGCCCGCTTTGCCATCGGCACGGAGGCCGCCGACCTGGCGGTGCAGGCGTTCTCCCAGGCGGATTCGCCCGCGCAAGCCGAGGCGGCCCTGCGATCCCTGGTGCAAACCCACGCCGACCGCATCGCAGAGACTGCCCGCGCGCTGGCGCAGGAACTGGAGGTCGGATTCGCCGGCATAGACTTCTCGCTCGCGCCGTATCCTGTCCCGGAGCGCAGCATCGCGAAGGCGCTGGAGGCGCTCACCGGCGACACGTTCGGCGCGCGCGGGACGCTGTTCGCCGCCGCGCTGGCAACCCGCGCCGTACAGTCCGCCGAGTTCCCCAAGACGGGCTTCTGCGGCCTGTTCCTGCCCGTGCTGGAAGATGCGGTGCTGGCCCAGCGAAGTCGGGAACGCACCTACTCGCTGGATCACCTGTACCTCTTCTCGGCCGTCTGCGGGGCGGGCCTGGATACCGTGCCCCTGCCCGGCGACACCCGCCGCGAGGAATTGGAGGCCATCCTGTTGGACCTGGCGGCGCTGTCCACCCGACTGGGCAAGCCGCTCACCGCGCGCCTGATGCCGATTCCCGGCAAGCGGGCCGGCGACATCACCGAGTTTGACTTTGAGTATTTCGCAAACGCCGCCATCCTTGAGGTCGGGGGGACCGCCCCACGGATCGGAAGATAGACGTGCGAATTCTGGTAACGCCCGAGAACCTGGACGAGGCCCTGGAGCAGGCGGCCCGCATCCTGCGCGACGGTGGCCTGGTGGCATTTCCCACCGACACGGTGTATGGCGTCGGGGCGCTGGTGTTCATGGAGCGGGCGGTGGAGCGGCTGTTCGCGGCCAAGATTCGCGACCGCTCCAAGGCCATCCCGGTGCTCCTGTCGGGCGTGCGCGACTTGAACCGCATCGCCAGGCACGTGCCGCCGGTGGCCTGGCAACTGGCCGGGGCCTTCTGGCCCGGGGCATTGAGCCTGGTCCTGGAGAAATCCGCGCGCGTCCCCGACGTGGTAACGGCAGGCGGCCCGACGGTCGCTGTGCGCGTGCCCGACCATCCGCTGGCCCTGGCGCTGATTGAGCGCGCAGGCTCGCCCCTGGCCACCACCAGCGCGAACCTGTCGGGCCAGCCCAGCGCGGTAACCGCCGACGAGGTGGAGGCATCCCTCGGAGATGCCGTGGACCTTATCCTGGACGGCGGCCCCTGCCCGGGCGGAGTCGCCTCCACCGTGCTTGACCTCACCGTACAGCCGCCGCGCATTGTCCGCCCCGGCCCCATCCGCTGGGAGGACCTGGCTCCGCTCCTCGGCGTCTAGTCCCGGCCTCCTGTAACCGCGAATGCACGCGAATCCACGCGAATGGAAAACAGTACCTGCCCCGGCCTGTTGGCCGCGGCATGGGTACAGGTGGAAGGTGCGACGCACCTCGGAGGTGCGTCGCACCTTCCACCAACATAAGATAGAACCGAGCCCCATGGCGGCCATGGAAAGCCGCCCTACGTGCCTTCTATTCCCCATTCGTGTGGATTCGTGTGATTCGTGGATACCTGTCCGGCGGCTATGGAAAGCCGCCCTACGTGCCTACTGTAACCGCGAATCCACGCGAATGAACGCGAATGGAAAACAGTACCTGCCCCGGCCTGTTGGCCGCGGCATGGGTACAGGTGGAAGGTGCGACGCACCTCGGAGGTGCGTCGCACCTTCCACCAACATAAGATAGA
>DAOTVT010000275.1:0-3809 GCA_034436295.1 Anaerolineae bacterium
AGGATGAGTTTCCGCTCCTGCGGGATGCCGATGTGGGCTTTGGCGATTTCCACGGGGATCGGGCGGAAGCGTTCGGTGTCCACGCCCGCGGGGATGACGCGAATCTTGGCGGGGTCCGCGCCGTAGAGCCACGCCATCTGTGCTTTTTCCAGCGGGCTGGCGGCCACCAGACAGTCGGCCCAGTGCATGATCTGGCCCTCCGTCCGGATGCGCAGATTGGTCTCCATCTCCTCGGGCGAAGCCGCGACGGCGTTCTTCATGTGCCCCAGCGTGTGGAACATGTGGACGAGGGGAACGGGCCACTGCCGCCGAAGTTCATGCGCCACCCATCCCGAAAGCCAGTAGTGGCTGTGGAGAAGGCTGTAGGCGATTCGTTCTTTCTCCGCAAAGCGGGCCAGGGCCTGGGTGAACTCGGGCAGGTGCTGGAAGAGTTTGTGCTTGTCGTAAGGGGCCGGGGGGCCGGCAGGTAGGTGGATGACGCGAGCGTTGGGCGCGAACTCGCGCACCATGGGGACGTCCGCCGATTGCTGGCGGGTGAACACGTCCACGGCCATCCCGCGCAGGGCGAGTTCGCGCGACAGGTCGCGCACGTACACGTTCATGCCCCCGGCCTCCTTCCCGCCGAGGGTGGCCAGCGGGGAGGTGTGGACGCTGATCATGGCGACGCGGAGGGACATGGCGGGCGACTCCTCGCTACGGCTCCAAGGGCTCTGGGCTGATGAGCACGTTGTGGATGGTGGTGCGCATGGCCCCGAAGCGGAACTTGTACTCTTCGTCGCCGCGGAGGAAGTCAAACTGCTCTTTGCGCGTCTCAATGGCGTAGCGGATGCAGTAGGCCAGCAGGACGATGCCCGGGCTGAACGCCGCATATTGCTCGGGGTCATAGCCGGAGTTGTACACCAGGATTCGGTTGTCGTAGTCAAAATTCAACATGCTGGCGGCGCGATTGCCGTTGACCGAGATGAACGCCAGGCTGAGCCATCCGCAACGGAAAAAGACGCGGCACACGTCTCGGAAGAAGGCCACCATGGACTCGTCCATAAAGGCATCTTTCTCGGGGTTGCTCTTGCGGTGGAGGCGGATGAATTCGTCAACGTCGTCGTCCAGCCTGGCCGGGTCGTTGGCAATGTGCCAGCGGGTCTCGGCGTCGGATTCAATGCGACGGATTTTGCGGCGAATCTCGTGGCGCTGCTTCTTGTCAAGGGTGTTCAGGTAGTCTTCCCAGGTGGCGGGCAGGGGAATCACCGGACAGATTTCCTGCACGCTGGTGCGGGCGTAGAGGCCGCGTTGCTGGGCCATGCGGGCGATGGATTCGTAGGTGGGAGATGCCTCTCGGATGTTGCAGAGGTCCACATAATGCCAGGCTGGGGCGTTCGCTCCGGTCAGGTAGTCCAGGATGGCTGCGTACAGGGCAGTCTCGTATCCGGGCGCGACGATGACGTCCAGGTAGTCGGAGACGTCCACGCAACCCACCCATCGGAAGGTGTGCTGGCCGGTTTGGCTGGTTACCCGACAGAGGGGCGCGATGCCGACCAGGGCGCCGTCGTCCGTTCGCAGGGTGAGGATGTGGAGTTCGCCCTCTCCCAGGTGCTTCCACCAGGTAGCCTGCCATTCCCAGGTGAGAAACGCCGTGCGCAGAGGACTGCGCTGCAGCAGGTCGTTCCACTCCGGCTGCAATTGCTCAAAACTGTTGGCCTCATGCAAGACTTGTACGTTCATCGCGGCAGCACGTCCGCCATTTCTGCGAGGATTAGGGGTCTCCCACCGGAACTTTCAAGCGGTGAGGACTTTCACAAGGGGATTATACACGACAAGAAGGCAGAGAACAAACCGCGCGAGCAGCCCGAGGACTGGGCGGTTTGCAGCGCAGCGTGGCCTTGGAATGTGCCGGCGGCGGGCGACGTACGCGCAGGCCGCCGGCCGGAGGCCGCACCGCACGTCAGGCGGAAGCCTGTCGCCGCTGCGAGTCGGGCACCGGGCAGACCAGTTCGCAGTGGGAGATGATCTGCGCGGCCTCTTCGGGCGCGAACAGTTCGCTCACCGTGAGGCCCTCATCGCAGCAGGTGATTTCGCGCGCCAGTTGGCACACCAGGGCGTCGGGCTTGCCCCTTTCGCGCAGGAGTTTGCGGATGCGATTCCGGGCCAGCATCAAACCGTCGGTTCCCTTCGTAATCATGGCTAGACCTCCCAGCAGTGTAGGATGTTCACGTTATTCGTCCGTGATTATATCACAATATTATTGAAATGTCAAGATGTGATAAAAATAACTTATAATTGTGGCGACTTTCACAGGGTCGTGGGAAAATGCACAGGCATCGGTTTCAAAGGGCGGGGGTGAATTTGCTTTTTGGCGAAACTGGTGGTAACATGGATTCCCATGAACGAGGCGAAAAACGTTCATGGGCAGTGTAGCCCGCAGCCTTTGGTCGGCGGGTTTTTTGTTTGTTCCGAAGGCTGTTCGCCAAATCCCAAACAGGAGGTGCGAAGATGACAGAGGCTGCAAGACCCAGGATGACTCGGCCCACACGCGAGGAGGTGCTCCAGCAAGCAGAAGAGGCCCGCGTGCGGTTCGTGCACCTGCAATTCACCGACGTTGTAGGCATCGTCAAGGGCGTTACGATACCCGTGGATCAGTTGGAGGGTGCGATGGCCCATGGAATCTGGTTTGACGGGTCATCTATCGCGGGTTTCGCGCGCATCGCCGAGAGCGACATGTACCTGGTGCCGGATCCATCTACCTTCGCGCTGGTGCCGTGGGAGAGTGGCGATGAGGTGCGGACGGCGCGGCACCTGTGCGATGTGTTCACGCCCCACGGCGAGCCGTTTGCCGGCGATCCCCGCCAAGTGCTTCGCCGCATGATGAACGAGGCCGCTCAGTTGGGGTTTGTGTACAACACGGGGCCGGAACTGGAGTTCTTCCTGTTCCACAAAGATCAGAACGGATACGGGACGCCATCGCTGCACGATCAGGGCGGCTACTTTGACCAATCCACGGATAAGGCCGTGGAAGTGCGCAAGTACATGGTGAACGCGCTGAACGCCTTCGGAATCCGCGTGGAGACGAGCCATCACGAGTGCGCGCCTGGCCAGCACGAGATTGACTTTGAATACACTGACGCGCTCCATGCCGCGGACAATGCGGTAACCTTCAAGTACGCGCTGAAAGCGGTCGCGGGGGCTTTCGGCCTGCACGCCACGTTCATGCCCAAGCCCATCGCCGGCATCAACGGTTCGGGAATGCACGTGCACCAGAGTTTGGCCTACCTGGATTCCGGCAAGAATGCGTTTGCCGATCCGAGCGACCGCTATGGGTTGTCGGCCATTGCGCGGCAGTTCATCGCGGGGCAGATGGCGCACGCCCGGGGGATGAGCGCGGTGCTCTCTCCGCTGGTGAATTCGTACAAGCGGCTTGTGCCTGGGTACGAAGCCCCCGTCTATATCAGTTGGGCGCGGATCAACCGCTCGGCGCTTCTGCGCGTGCCCCAGGTGAGTCCGGCCAAGGTGGAACAGACGCGGGTGGAACTGCGCTGCCCCGATCCGTCCTGCAATCCCTATCTGGCGTTTGCGGTGATGCTGGCGGCGGGGCTGGATGGCATTCGGCGCAAACTGGAGCCGCCCGATCCGGCGGAGGAAGATCTGTACCATTTGCCCGCCGAGAAGCGGCAGAAGCACAAGACCCTGCCCGGGTCATTGTGGGAGGCCTTGCAGGAACTTCAGCGCGATGAGGTTGTGCGCAATGCGCTGGGCACGCACGTGTACGAGAAGTTCGTGGAGGCCAAGACGCAAGAGTGGGATGAGTACCGCACGTG
>DAOTVT010000276.1:0-2016 GCA_034436295.1 Anaerolineae bacterium
GACCGAATGGCCCGCCACAAAGGCGTCCCCTGCCGTGGGCGCGAGCAGGCAACTCAGCACCGAGATGGTCGTGGTCTTGCCCGCGCCGTTGGGCCCCAACAGGCTGAAGATTTCCCCCTGCTGAATCTCAAAGGAGACATCGTCCACCGCCAAGACGTTCTCGGGCATGTACCGCTTGGAAAGATTCCGCACTTGAACTATGGCTGTCATTCGTCCCTCCTCATGTGCATTCACTCGCTGCGAGGCGCACAAAGGCGGAGGCCCACCTCAGGCTGCCTCCGCGCTCTGCGGTCTTGGCAGTGAGCGTCGTGATGTCGGTGAGATTGCGGATCAACGCGCGTCTGCTCTCCGAGTGCCTGCTCCGCTCAGGCTCGCCAGCGCGACGGACCGCGCCTACGGCAGGCCCGCGATCCACGCGGCGATGTCGTCCACCACCTCGCGGGCCACGTTTCCGGGCACATCGTACTCGCCCGGGTTGGGCTGCCCGCTGCCGGCGATGAACAGATGATTCAGCGCGGGATAGGACTTGAACTGCACCCCGGCCCGACCGGCCAGCCCCTCCTTCCAGGCCGCGAAGTCCACCAGCGTAACCTGATAGTCGCGCTCGCCCTGGAGGATGAGCATGGGCACCGCCAACGACCGCGCCGTCGCGATGGGGTCGTAGGCCAGGATGTCGGCCCAGTAGGCGCGCCCCGCGCCCAGGATCACCTCGCCCTCTTTGAAATCCAGCGCCTTGGCCCTTTCCGCCTGCCGGCGAAGATCCGCCAGCGCCTGCTGTTCATCCGCCGTGATGTTGCCGTCCAACAAGGCCAGGTATTCGTTCTGCTCCACCATCAGGTCGGCCAGGTTCCGATTGCTGGCGGCCAGCAGGATCAGCCCCGCCAGGCGCGGGTCGCGCGCGGCAATGCGCGGGGCCACGGTGCCGCCCAGGCTGTGCCCCAGGACGAAGACCCTCTCGGGGTCAACGGCCGGCACCCCGCGCAGGTACGCCACCGCCGCCAGCGCATCGTTGACGGTCTCCTCGTTCACGGTGAGCGTCGCCAGGGATTGCACCATCTGGGTCGGGCACTGCTTCGTGCGCTTCTCGTAGCGCAGGACGGCAATGCCCCTCGTGGCCAGGCCCCAGGCCAAATCCTTGAACGGCTTGTTGGGGCCGATGGACTCGTCCCGGTCGTTGGGGCCGGAGCCGTGAACCAGCACCACGGCAGGGAATGGCCCCGGGCCGTTGGGCATGGTCAGCGTCGCCGGCAAGGGGCAGTCGCCGTCGGCGATGGCCACCTCCGTCTCGGCGAACGCGGCGGGATCGGCGTAGTCGGGCGCTCTTCAAGTGCCCCCGCTTCCCGGCGGCACGAACCACAGCCCCGCGATGCGCCCCTGGGCGTCAAACACGACTTTCATGTCCAGCGGGTTGCGGGCGAAGTCGCACGCCACGTAGGCGATGCGGTAGCCCATTTCGCTGGTCAGCCGCACTTCCTTGATGCCCTTGAGCGCGCCGACGTTGCGGATGACCTCCTCCCATGTGGCCTTGAGTTTGGCCACGGGGAAGGCCGCGGCCATCTGGGGGTCAAACATGGCGGCGGCTTCCGAGTACTTGCCATCGGCGAGGAGGCCGGTGAAGTACCGCGCGGCCGCCTCTAGGTCTCCGGACGGGGGCGCGGGCGCCGGTGTGGGCGTGGGCGTGGCCTTGGGGGCACAGGCGGCGAGCAGAAGCAGGGTCAGCACCAGGAGCGGGGCCACTGTCCACCATCGTCCCATCGCGCATCTCCTTACATGCAATTGCGGCGTGGGCGGCAACGGGGGCCGCCTTCCCCGCCTGCCATTGTGCCACACGCTGCGCGATGCGTCAAACGCCCGCGTTGGGGTACTTGACCTCACCCAACCCCTCCCACACCCTGGAGTTTGGCTCTTTTATCTGAATGTTGGGGCTACAGAAGGGCTGGAAACAGGTGCAAAGAGGCCCGAAGCGGGCTAACTCCTGGCTGAAGACAGGGCCGCATTATACAGACCGCTCAACCA
>DAOTVT010000277.1:0-4786 GCA_034436295.1 Anaerolineae bacterium
GGCATCTCGTGCTCACGGCGGTTGGCGAAGCGGTCAGCGTTCCAGACAGCGAACGACAGGCCTACATCGCCGCACACCTGACACGGCACCCCGATCTTGAGGGCTTCCTCACATCACCGGACTGCGAATTCGTGCTTGTGGCCGTCCGCGCCTACCAGGTGGTAAGCGACATTGACGACGCGCGGTGGTATCCCATTGAGCAGTTGCTTGCCCCTTGACCTGCGGCTGTACCCAAGAGGGCTATGACGCGGCGGTGGAGTTGGCGGCGGCTGTTGCTGGAGTTTGCGCCGCGCGCGTAGCCAGAGCCGACGCGCAGGTGATTCGCGCGGCGACGGCGAGGGCCTCCCCCGCGGCGGAGAAGCGACCCTCGCCCCGCGATGACATGTGAAGTGCGACGCACTTCGGGAAGCGCGTCGCACTTGTTCCGAAATCGTGTGGATGAAGTGCGACGCACTTCGGGAAGCGCGTCGCACCTCATCCGGACTGTGTGCTTGGAGCGCCGAACTACCTGAGTTCTACGACGGCCTGCTGCTCTTCCAGTTTGGCCTTGGCCGCCTCGGCCTCTTCCTTCGGGACGCCGGTCTTGACGGTGGCCGGAGCGCCGTCCACCAACTCCTTGGCTTCCTTCAGGCCCAGGTTGGTCAGTTCGCGCACGACCTTGATGACCTGAATCTTGTTGGGGCCGACTTCCTTGAGGATGACGTCAAACTCGGTCTTTTCCTCCTGGGCGGGCGCGGCAGCCTGAGCGCCACCGGCCGCGGCAGCGCCGGGCATGGCCGCGAACGCGACGGGCGCGGCGGCGCTGACCCCGAACTTCTCCTCCAGGGCCTTGACCAGCTCGGCCAGTTCCATGACCGTCATCTTTTCAATCGCCTGCAAAATCTCTTCCTTCGTCATTCTATTTCCTCCCTTTTGATTTTTCACGTTGTGATGTGCCGACTACGCGGCAGGGTTCGCCAGTTGATCCTGGCGGGCTTTGAGGGCATAGACCAGCCCCCGCATCGGGCCACTGAGCACGTTGACCAGGCCGTAGAGCGGCGCCTGCAGCCGTGAGACCACCTGCGCCAGCAACTCTTCGCGCGACGGCAGTTTGGACAGCGTAACCACGTCCTCGGCCGACAGCACGCGGTCGCCGAACAGGCCTCCCTTGACCTCAATGGCTTTGGTTTCCTCGGCGAAGGCCAGAAGGGCCTTGATGCCCGCGGCCACGTCGCCCGACAGGTACGCCACCGCTGTCGGCCCGACGAGCAGGTCGTCCAGCGCCGGCCTCTTCTGCTCGGCGAGGGCCAGGCGGAACAGGGTGTTCTTCGTGATCTGGAACCGCGCGCCGGTCGTGCGGAGCCGCGCCCGCAGATCGTTCAACTGCCCCATCGTCAGCCCCTGGTACTGGGTAACGACCACCGCCTGCGAGGAACCCAGCATCTCCTTGTACTGCGCTACACGGGTTTCCTTCGTCTCCTTGGTTATGGCCAAATCGTATCACCTCCTTCAACATGAACTGTGAACTCAAGCCTGTCGCCACAAACAAAAAGCCTCTGCGCCGAGCGACGCAAAGGCTTCACATGCCACCCATGGAGCGCCTGGCGCGCGGGCCAACACCCGCCTTCGGGGCGCCGCATGGAGCATCTGCATCCTTTGCCTCGGCAGGACTTACGCACCGGAGTGCGCCTGCTGTCATCGGCACAGGAACGTATTCGGTTGGAAAGTGTCGCCGCTAGACCAGGCGCAGGTTCGTCGCCTGGAACACATCCACGCGCACCGACGGCCCCATGGTCGGCGCCAGGGCGATCTTCTTGATGTAGGCGCCCTTCACGCTGGCGGGCCTGGCGCGCACGATGGCTTCCATGACCGCGGCGAAGTTCTCCAGCAGTTGCTGGGGCGTGAAACTGGCCTTGCCGATGGGAATGTGCAGGTTGCCCGTCTTGTCCAGCCGGTACTCCACGCGCCCCTTGCGAATCTCCTCAATGGTGCGCGGCAGGTCTTCGGGCTGCACGATCGTGCCCGTCTTGGGGCTGGGCATCAGGCCGCGCGTGCCGAGCAGGCGGCCCAACCGCCCGATCTTGCCCATGATCTGGGGCACGGCCAGCACCACGTCAAAGTCAAACCAGCCTTCCTGAATCTTGGCGATGAACTCGTCGCTGCCGACGTAATCGGCGCCGGCTTCTCGCGCGATTCGCTCCGCCTCGCCCTCGGCGAAGACCAGGATTCGCTTGGGCTTGCCCGTGCCCGCCGGCAGGGGCACCACCCCGCGAATCTGCTGGTCGGCCTGGCGCGGGTCCAGGTTCATGCGCATGTGCAACTCTATGGTGGGGTCAAACTCGGTATACGCCAACTGTTTCACCAGAGCCATCGCCTCTTCGGGCGAGTACAACTTGCTCCTGTCCACCAGTTTGGCGACTTCTCGGTACTTCTTTCCTCTCTTCGGCATCTTTCCTCCCTTTGTGGTTCAATTGGGCCTCATCGGGTGAGGCCCTCCCACTGGCTCCCGCGATCGGGGGCCGGGGTCAGTCCTTGATGGTAATGCCCATGCTTCGGGCAGTGCCCTCAATCATGCGCTCGGCGCCTTCAATGTCCAGCGCGTTGAGGTCTTTCATCTTGGTCTCGGCGATTTCGCGCAACTGCTTGCGCGTGATGGAGCCAACGGGCTTGCGGTTAGGCTCGCCCGAGCCTTTCTGCACTCCCGCAGCGCGCCGCAGCAGATCGGGCACCGGCGGCGTCTTGGTAACGAATGTGAACGAGCGGTCCTGATAGACCGTGATTTCCACCGGTATGATCATCCCGGCCTGGTTGGCCGTGCGCGCATTGTATTCCTTGCAGAACTGCATGATGTTGAGGCCGTGCTGGCCCAAGGCAGGCCCAACGGGCGGCGCCGGGTTGGCCTTGCCAGCCTCAATTTGCAGTTTCACGACCGCGACAACTTTCTTTGCCATGTATCCTCCTCAACCTGTAGCGCAGGCCCTGGCCCGCCCTACGGCATACATCACAATCGGGCAACCTGGGTCAGGTCCACCTCCACGGGCGTCTCGCGCCCGAAGAAGGAGACCAGGACGGTAACCTTGCCTTTTTCCATGCTGATGCTGTCCACCGTGCCCATGAATTCGGCGAAGGGGCCGCTGATGATCTGCACCTTCTCGCCCCGATGAAAACTCACCTTGATGGTAGGCTCTTCGGCCTCCATGCGCTTGATAATCTTGTCAATCTCTTCCTGGCGCAGCGGGATGGGTTTGGTCCCCGAACTGACGAAGCCGGTTACGCCGGGCGTGTTGCGCACGACGTACCACGCCTGCTCGGTGGGCGTCAACGTGTCCTTGGGGACGCGCATCTGCACCAGGACGTAGCCGGGGAAGATGCGGCGCTCCACCATGCGGCGCTGGCCGTCGCGAATTTCTATCTCCTCTTCCGTCGGGACCACGACCTGGAGAATCCACTCCCGCATGCCCATGGACTCAATGCGCTGCTCCAGGTTCTTCTTGACCTTGTTCTCGTACCCGGAGTACGTGTGGATGACAAACCACGCCTTCTGGTAGGGGCTTTCGGCCTCTTCGGCCTCGGCAGCGGCCTCGCCAGTCGCCTCAACGGCGACCTCGGCGGCCGCTTCCGCAGGCTGCGCGGCGTCGGCCGTCTGCGCCTCCTCGGGCTGCGCGGCGTCGGCTGTCGGCGTGTCCTCGGGCGCGGCGCTTGTGTCCGCCATCTGTTCTATTGGGTTCTCGGGCGATACCGCTTTTTCTTCTTCCATCAGTCCCCAGACAACCTTGCTATGCCCAGGCGAGCATGCACCGTTGCGACTATTTCACCAGCAGCGCGAACAACTTGGAGAGCAGGTAGTCCACCACCCCCAGGAACAGCGCAAACCCGATGGTCGTCGCCAGGACGATACCGGTCAGGCGCAGCGCCTCTTCGCGCGTGGGCCAGGTAACCTTCGCCAGTTCGGCCCGCGTCTCGCGCAGGTAGCGGACGATTCGGTTCTCTTTCTTCGGTGCTGATGTCTTCGCCACTCTTCACCCTCGGCAAGCACTCTAATAATCGGACGATAACATTTCAAGACACCGCGCACGTTCGGACTGCAGGCCTCGTGCGACGGTGTCTTCGTCTCTCAGAGGCAGGCCAGGCAGGACTTGAACCCGCAACCCTCGCTTTTGGAGAGCGATGCTCTGCCAAGTTGAGCTACTGGCCTGTGCACGGGCAAGCCCTTTCGGGCCGCCGGTCGTGCTCCTACTTCGTCTCCCGGTGCAGGGTGTGCTTTCGGCAGCGGCTGCAGTACTTCTTCAACTCCAGCCTGCCCGGGTCGTTGCGTCGGTTCTTCTGCGTCGTATAGTTGCGCTCCTTGCACTCGGTGCAAGCCAGCGTGATGACTGCTCGGACGTCTTTCTTCTTTGCCATCTCTATCTACGCGGAAGCGATTGCTTCCTACCCCCTTCTCAGTCTTATTCCACGATCTCGGTGATGACGCCTGCGCCGACCGTCCGACCGCCTTCGCGGATCGCAAACCGCGACCCCACTTCCAGCGCCACCGGCACGATCAACTTCCCCTTCAGGTTCACGTTGTCCCCAGGCATCACCATCTCCATCCCAGCGGGCAACTCCACCTCGCCCGTTACGTCCATCGTCCGAATGTAGAACTGCGGACGATATCCCGTGAAGAACGGCGTGTGCCGCCCGCCTTCTTCCTTCTTCAGCACGTACACCGACCCCATGAACGTCGTGTGCGGCTTGATGCTCCCAGGCTTCGCCAACACCTGCCCGCGCTCTATGTCCGTACGCTCAATCCCGCGCAGCAGGCACCCCA
>DAOTVT010000278.1:0-23541 GCA_034436295.1 Anaerolineae bacterium
TACATCCGCTCCGGCGCGGCGACCCCCATCAAGCGCAGCACCCGCGCCAGCACGATCTTCGCCGCCAGCACCAACTTCAGCCGCGCGCGGCTCAATTCGCGATCCTCGGGCAGCGACGAGATGACGCGGCACTCCTTGTAAAACGAGTGGAACGTCGCTGCCAAACTCTGGGCGTAGTGCGGCAGCAGGTGCGGCGCCAGTTTCGTCGTCGCCTGCTCCAGCACCTCCGGCAGTTCCAGCATCTTGCGGATGAGCGCCTGCTCCGGCGGCGTAACCAGCAGGCTCACGTCGCCGCCCGCGTAGTCGGCCATCCCCTGCTCCTCCGCGTAGCGCAGGATGCTGGCGATGCGCGCGTGCCCGTACTGCACGTAGTACACCGGATTCTCCTGCGACTGCTCCTTGGCCAGTTCCAGGTCAAAGTCCATCTGCGAGTCGGCGGTGCGCGCCAGCAGGAAGAAGCGCACGGCGTCAGGCCCCACCTCGTCCAGCACCTCGCGCAGGGTGATCATGTCGCCGGTACGCTTGGAGATGCGGACGATTTCCC
This sequence comes from Anaerolineae bacterium, assembly GCA_034436295.1. GTDB lineage: Bacteria > Chloroflexota > Anaerolineae > DTLA01 > DTLA01 > DTLA01. The sequence continues at coordinate 545 of DAOTVT010000278.1, forward strand.
CGCCGCGCCGCAACGTTACCAACTGATACAGAATGATGGTCAACTGGTCAGGGTTCAGCCCCAGCGCCGGCATCATGGCCTTCATCCCCGGCACATGCCCCTGATGGTCGGCCCCCCACACGTCAATCACCCAGTCAAACCCGCGCAGGACGAACTTGTTGTAGTGGTAGGAGATGTCCGACGCGAAGTACAGCGGCGTCCCGTCGGAGCGGATGAGCACCTCATCGTCGGGCAGGTCGGGCGACGTGAACCAGATGGCGCCCTCCTTCTCCACCACGTACCCGCCCTCGCGCAGAATCGTCATCACGCGGCCGAACGTGCCGTCGTCGTACAGGCTCTGCTCCGAGAACCAGTTGTCGTACACGATGCCCATCCGCGCCAGGTCCTCTTTCGCCTGGGCCAGGATCAATTCCAGCCCCAACTTGCCCAATTCGGCCAGGGCCTGCTCCTTCGGCATGTCCAGGAAGCGCGGCCCCTCGCGGGCGACGATCTCGGCGGCCATGTCCACCATGTACTGCCCGTGATAGCCATCCTCGGGCACGGGCACGTCGCGCCCCAGCGCCTGCGCGTAGCGGGCGTACAGCGTCTCGTAGAACGCTCGCATTCGGCTGCCCGCGTCGTTGACGTAGTACTCGCGGTGGACGTTGTAGCCCGCGGCCTGGAGCACGTTGGCCAGCGTATCGCCGATGACCACGTTGCGGCCCGTGCCCATGTGGAGCGGGCCGGTGGGGTTGGCGCTCCCGTACTCCACCTGCACGCGCCTGCCCCGTCCGATGTTCAGTCGGCCGAAGTCCTCGCCCGCCTGCAGGATGGCGTCCACCTGGCGGCAGACCCAGCCCGTGTCCAGCGTGAAGTTGAGGTAGCCGGGATGCGCCACCTCGGCCTTGCCGATGAACTCGGCCTTTGGCAGGTGCGCCACGACGATCTCGGCAATCTTGACCGGCGCCATGCGGGCGTACTTCGCCAGGCCCATGCACACGGCGGTGGAATAGTCGCCGTGCGTCTCCTGCTTCGGGCGCTCCACGACGATTTCCGGGATGTCAAAGGCGGGCAGGTGGCCCCTCTTCTGGGCCTTCTTGATGGCCTTCGCCACCAAATCGGCGACTTGCTGGCTCAACAATTCCGTCATTCCATTTCTCCCCAATTGCATCCGTGTTTGATGTCCACTTTCAGGGGCGCGTCCAATTTGAGGGCGCCCTCCATGATGTTCTTCACCAGCGCCGATGTCTCTTCCACTTCGGCTTCGGGCGCTTCCAGCACCAACTCGTCGTGCACCTGCAGGATGAGTTTGGAGCGCAGGCCCCTCTCGTCCAGCGCCTTCTGCAGCCGCACCATGGCAATCTTGATGATGTCGGCGGCGGTGCCCTGGATGGGCATGTTGATCGCCATGCGCTCGGCGGCGGCGCGGGCCTGGGCGTGCATGGGCGCGGTGGACTTCAGTTCGGGGAAGTAGCGCCTGCGCCCCAGCAGCGTCTCCACCCACCCGCGCTCGGCCGCCACCTTCTTGGTGCGCTCCAGATACTCCTTGACCTTGGGGAAGCGCGCGAAGTAGTTGCGGATGAACTGCTCGGCCTCCTCCTGCGACAGGCCCGTGCTCTGCGCCAGGCCGTAGCCCGTAACGCCATACGTTACGGCGAAGTTGGCCGTCTTGGCCACGCGGCGCAGTTCGGGCGTAACCTCCGACAGCGGCACGCCGTACACCGCCGACGCCGTCGTGGCGTGGATGTCCTCGCCCCGCGCGAAGGCTTCCAGCATGGCCGCATCCTGGCTCACGTGCGCCAGGATGCGCAGTTCCACCTGCGAGTAGTCGGCCTTGATGAGAGTCCAGCCGCTTTCCGCGATGAAGGCATTGCGCACGCGCCGCCCCACGTCGGTGCGCACGGGGATGTTCTGCAGGTTGGGGTCGCTGGACGACAGCCGCCCCGTAACCGTCCCCGTCTGATTGTACGACGTGTGGACGCGCCCCGTCTTCGGGTTCACCAGTTTGGGCAGCGCGTCCACGTAGGTGGATTTGATCTTGGACAGTTGGCGGTGCTCCAGGATCAGGTTGACCACAGGGTGCTTGTCCTTCAGCGCCTCCAGCGTGTCCACCGCGGTGGAATACGAACCCGACGAGGTCTTGCGCAGGCCGTTGGCGGGCAGGCCCAGTTTGCCGAACAGCGCGTCGCTGAGTTGCTGGGTGGAGTTGATGTTGAACTCGTAGCCCACCCAACCGTAGATTTCCTTCTCCAATTCGCCCAGGCGTTGGGCCAAATCCCACGACATCTCCGCCAGGAGCGCCAAATCCAGCGCCACGCCGTTCTCCTCCATCCGCGCCAGCACCGGAACCAGGGGCATTTCCACTTCCTCAAACAGCCGCCAGAGTTCCCGCGAGCGCAGTTCCGGCTCCAGCGCCGCCACCAGGCGCAGCGTCATGTCGGCGTCGGCGGCGGCATACGGGGCCACCTGCTCCACCCCGACGGCCGCCATGCTGATCTGCCCCTTACCCGTGCCGATGAGGTCCGTGATGGGGGTCATGTCGGCGTGCAGCCGCGCCCAGGCCAGGTTCTTCAGCCCCAGGTTGCGGCTGGCCGGATCCACAAGCCACTCGGCGATCATGGTGTCAAAGACGAGGGGCGACAGGTCCATGCCGTGATTCCGCAGCACCATGAGGTCAAACTTGCCGTTGTGCGCGTACTTGGGGATGGCCGGGTCCGCCAGGATGGGGCCCAGCGTCTTGCGCACCTCGGCGAGCCGCACGTTGCGGGCGGTGGCCCCCTTGTGCCCTACCGGCACGTAGTAGCCCACGCCCTGGCGGTCGCTCAGGGCGATGCCCACGAGTTCCGCCGTCATGGCCACGGTGGAGTCCGTCTCCACGTCCACGGCCAGGCCGGTCGCCTGGCGCAAGCGTTGGGCCAGTTCGCGGAGCGCCTCGGGCGTGTCCACGGCGCGGTAGTCGCCGGTGGGCGATGCGCCCGCTGTGGACGGCGCGCCGCCCGCCGCCTCAGGAGCGCCGAACAGCGGCATCTGCAGGGCAGCCGCCAGCGCGGGTTCGGGCCGTTGCCCGCCGGGGAGCCGCCCCAGGAGCGTGCGGAACTCCAGGTCGCGGAACAGCGCCACGACTTTGTCGCGGTTGTAGTTGCTCACACGGCAGGCGTCCAGGTTCAGTTGGATAGGCGCATCGCGCACGATCTGCACGAGTTTGCGGCTCTGGAAGGCCGCCTCGCGACCCTGCTCCAGGGCGGTGCGCACGCGCTTGTTCTCTATCTCGTCCAGGTGCTCGTAGATGCCTTCCAGCGTCCCGTACTTCTGGAGCAGTTGCGCGGCGGTCTTTTCGCCGATGCCGGCCACGCCCGGGATGTTGTCGGACTTGTCGCCGGTGAGGCTCTTGAAGTCCACGAGTTGCCGGGGCTTCAGGCCGTACCGCTCCACGATCGCCGCCTCGTCATACAGTTTGGTCTCCGAGAACTGGCGGCCCGACGTGTACACCTTGACGCGGTCGTCAATGAGTTGGAAGGCGTCGGTGTCGCCGGTTACGATGATGGTCTCAATGCCCTGCTCGGCGGCCTGGCGCGACAGTGTCCCCAGAACGTCGTCGGCCTCGTACCCGTCCAGTTCAAACACGGGGATGTTGAACGCGGCGACGAGTTCGCGAATGCGGTTCATCTGGACGGCCAGTTCGTCGGGCATCTTGGCGCGGGTGGCCTTGTACTCGGTGGACAGGTCGTGGCGGAAGGTGCGCCCCACATCAAAGGTAACGGCGATGTAGTCGGGCTTCAACTCCTGGAGGACCTTCAGGAGCATGGAGGCGAAACCGAACGTCCCGCTGGTGAGTTCGCCGTCGCGGGTGCTCAGGTTGGGCGGCAACGCGAAATAGGCCCGATACGCCAGGGCGTGGCCGTCCAGCAACACAAGTCTCGGTTGGGCCATGGTCCTTCCTCCCGTCGGTAGAGCAAGTTGACAACTTGCCCCACGCTGCGGGGTTCATTCTATCGCAACGGGGCGAAAAGTCAACCGCGGGCGAAGGGAGAGGGTATCTTTTGATTTCAGGCGCAGGAACCCGCGTTTGAGCAAACGGCTCTCACCGCCGAGAACGCCGACCACGCAAAGAGGACACGAAAACCTCTGCGCTCTCGGCGCGCTCCGCGGTGAGTTTCGTAGGGCGGCTTTCCGTAGCCGCCGCACCGTGAGCAGGTATGGAAACCTGCCCTACAGGCCTCACCCGGAGATACGAAAAACCTCTGCGCTCTCGGCGCGCTCCGCGGTGAGGCGGGAAACATCCAGACTCACATGCGGGCCACGCGCCGCCAGCCCGTTACCGTGATCACCAGGAGCGCCACGAACATGGCTGCCAGCGCCCCTTCGGCGGCGCGCCACACCCAGACCTCGGCCCAGAAGGGCGCTCCGACCTCACCGCGCTCGGTCGCCGACAGGTCCCGCGCGGCCAGTTCCGGCGTTGCCTCGGGTTGGAAAGCGCCGCGCCCGTCCCCTTCGGGCGAGGGCACGGCAGGAGTCGCCTCGGGCGCAGCGGCGGGGGCGGGCGTCTCGGTTTGCGGCTGGGCCGCCAGTTTCATGACGGGCTCCTCCGTGAGCGTCGGCTCTGGGGTCGCGCCGAACGCCTGCTTATCGCCTGCGGGGGCAGACGGCGCGCTCACCATCGGCGCCAGGGCGGGAGCAGGAGCAGGCGCCAGGGGCCGCAGCCACAGGTCGCCCGCGATCACGAACGCCAGCAACACGCCCACCACAGCCGTCGCCGTCCGCAGGGCCATCAGCGGCGCGACGGCGAATGCGCCCGCGCGCGTCGGCTTCTCCACCTGCGCCGGGCTGACGACAAACGAATGTGGAACGGCTACCCGAGGCGCCATCTGCACCAACCGCCGCGTCTGTTCCAGCGTCTGCTTCTCCCAGGCGCATTCGGCGCACGAGGCCAGGTGCGCCTCCACCTCGGCGGCCTGCTTCGGGTCCAGACGGCCATCCAGGTAGGCCGACAGATTCTCTTTGATTTGCTTGTGTTTATCTCGCATCCAGAATGCCATGAACCGGCTCCTCTAGCCTGTACCGCCTTGAAGACGGTAGGCGGCGGGCAAAAGTTCCCCGTTGTGGAGCAAGTAGTCGCGCAATTTGGAGCGGGCGCGACTGAGCCGGGATTTGACCGTTCCGAGGGAGACCTGGGTGGCCTGGGCGATTTCCTCGTAACTCAGGCCCTCAATGTCCGACAGAACCAGCGTGATGCGCTGGTCGGGCGGCAGCACGCTCAACCCCTGCTGGATGGCCGCGCCCAGTTCCTGCCGCAGCACGAAATCCTCGGGGCTTTCGGAGTCATCGCGGAGCGTGGCGTCGTGCTCCGGCTCCACCAGCATGTCATCCAGCGAGTCGGTGGGGCGGCGCTGCTTGACCCGCAACTGGTCGTAGCAGGCATTCGTAACGATGCGCAGCAGCCACGCCTTGAACGAGCCGCCGCGAAAGCGAGCGATGGCCTTGTAGGCCGACACGAAGGCATCCTGGGTCGCGTCGGCCGCCGCGTCGCTGTCGCCCAGGATGCGATAGGCGACGTTGTACAGGGTGGACTGATACGCCAGCACCAGTTGATTGAAGGCGTGCAGGTCTCCCCGTTGAGCCTGCGCGATCAGGCGTTGTTCATCCATAATGCTCCAAACTGCAAGGGCCGCCCCCGCCCTGACCCTGCGCCGCGCAACAGGGGAATGCAGGCGGAGGCGCGAGTGAGACGCATTGCCGATGGGATAATCACCCCATCATCTGTGCTTCAGCAACTCTTCTACGGTAAGGCCAATATCCTTGTCTTGAGGACGGGATACTTGGCCATCATCCGCCAATCACCACCGTCTGGGTACCGACGAACTCGGCTTCAAGCGATGGCTCACCGTCCTCCAGCAGCATCTCAATGACTTCTTGCAGATTCTTCTGCAGTTCGTCAAGCGTTGCCGCTTGTGTGTGCCCCCGGGAAGCCCGGCACATAGCCGACATACAACCCCGTATCGGGACACTTCTCAACAACCGCTGTGAAGGTCCTCATCCCTACCTCCTAGTGCGCCCCACGCCGCCCCCGCCCTGACCCGCGTCATGCTGAGCCGAAGCCCCTCCGCCGACTCAGTTTCACCTCCCGTTGGTGAACTACACGCGGACTACCTCACCCCCTCGTTCCCCCTCTCCGCGCGCGGAGAGGGGGAGGCCGAAGGCCGGGGGTGAGGTTTGGTATCCCCGCGCCCTTCGGGAGGGCATAGGTGCGACGCGCTTTCGGAAATGCGCCGCACCTTGCGCCAACACAAGACGGAAGCGAATCCCCTCCGCTCCCTCCGCTCGGCAACTTGACGAAAGTTCTCTGATGCGCTATACTTCGCGCGAATCTGGCAGGTTCGCCTCCTGCGCCGAAGTGGCGGAATGGCAGACGCGACGGTCTCAAAAACCGTTGAGGATCACTCCTCATGTGGGTTCGACTCCCACCTTCGGCACCAGACGGGACTATTATAGCAGAGTCGCGCGAGGTTTGACAAGCGGCGTCGGACGCGCACCGTGGCAGCGGGGGGAAGTCCCCCGCTCTTTTTGGGCCTGTTGTGCGCCACACGGAGGGAATGGCTCACATGCCGGTATGGGTGAAACGGGCGCTGGCCGCCCTCATCGGGCTGGTCATCGGCCTGGCGCTGGGCGGCGTCATCGGCTGGGTCGTATGGCCCGTGCAGTACTATGACACCGACCTGCCCGACCTGCGCGCGGAGCATCAGTACCTGTACATTCAGATGGTCAGCGAGCAGTGGGAACTGACCGGGGATTTGGCGCAGGCCCGCGCCGCCGTGGCGCTCCTTGGCCCCCAGGCCGAGCAGACGCTGTCGCAGGCCGCCTCGGCGCTGGAAGCGCGCGGCGACACCCGTGGCGCGTTGCGGGTGCTGAAACTGATGGAGGCGCTGAAACAGCCATGAGGCCCGTATCGGTGCAGGCGCCGCCGCGCGCGAGAATTGGGCTTTGGGCCATGCTGGGCCTGGCGCTGGGCCTGGCCGTGGGGCTTGTCCTGGCGTGGGTAGTATGGCCCGTGCGGTACACGGAGACCGACCCCGCCGACCTCATGGCCGAGCGCAAGGCGCAGTGGGCCGACCTGGTGGCCGATGGCTATGCACTGACCGGCGACCTGGACGCGGCGCGAGCACGGCTGGCCCTGCTGGGCGTGCGCGACCCGGGAGCGTTCGTGGCTCAGGTGGCCGAAACGCGCCTGGACCAGGGCGCAAGCCTGTCGCACATTCGGGCCATGGCGCGCCTGGCCGAGCAACTGGGGGGAATCACGGCGAGGCTCCTGGTGTACATTGCCACACCGGCGCCCACCCCGACATCCACCCCCACGCCCGCGCCGACCGCGACGCCGACGCCATCGCCCACGCCATCGCCCGCGCCGACGGCGACGCCAACCACTCCGCCATCCGTGCAGGTCTTCCGCCTCGTCGCGAAGGAGACCGTGTGCGCGGCGGGCGCCGGCCCCGACGTCATCGCCATCTTCGTCTTTGACGAGGAGGAGCGCGGCGTCCCGGGAATCCGTATTGAGGTAACCTGGAGTGGCGGCTCGGATGCGTTCTACACCGGCCTGAAGCCCTACGTGGATCCGGGCTATGCGGACTTCGTCATGGAGCCAGGCGTGGACTACACCGTGGCCGTCGGGACCGAGGGGAGCGACGTGGTGAGAGGGATTCGCGCGTCCGACGAGCCATGCCCAGAAGCCAAGGGGCCAGCCCACCACGAGTGGGTGCTGCGGTTCCGCAGGACCAAGCCTTGAATCACGCGCGGCGCACAGGACCGCGCGAAGAAATTATCGTCAGGCAAGGAGAAGAGACTATGCCGTTGGTAACCAGCAAAGAACTGTTGCAGCGCGCGGTGCAGGACCATTTCGCCGTTGGCGCGTTCAACGCGAACTGCATGGAGCAGGTGCAGGCCATCGTGGAGGCGGCGCAAGAAGAGCGCGCGCCGGTCATCTTGCAGGTGAGCCAGGGGGCCATTCGCTACGCGGGCCTGGCCTACGCGGCAGGGCTGGTGAAAATCGCGGCCAGCCTGGTGGACGTGCCCGTGGTGCTGCACCTGGATCACGGGACCGACTACGAGCAGAACGTGCGCTGTCTCCATGCCGGCTTCACGTCGCTCATGTTTGACGGCTCCAAACTCCCGTTTGAGCAGAACGTCGCCATCACCAAGAAGATCTGCGACATCGCCCACATCGTGGGCATCCCCGTGGAGGCCGAACTGGGCCGCGTGGCGCAGTCCGACGAGCACCTGACCAAAGAGCAGGTGGAGGCCCTGATGACCGACCCCGACCAGGCGGCGGAGTTCATCCGCCTGACGGGCGCGGACTCGCTGGCGGTGGCCTGCGGGTCGGTGCACGCCATGCGCTCCCAGGAGGCCGAACTGGACATCGCGCGCATCAAGGCCGTGTACGAGAAGACCCGCATCCCGCTGGTGCTGCACGGCTCCTCGGGCGTCCGCGAGTCCAGCATTGAGGAGGCCATCCAGTACGGCATCGCGAAAATCAACGTGGCCACGTACCTGAACGAGGCCTTCACCGAGGGCATCAAGGAGGGGCTGGCCAAGCACCCCGACTCGGTGGATCCTCGCCATGCGTTGAGCGTGGCGCGGGAGCGCGTCAAGGAGCGCGTCCGCGAAAAGATTCGCCTGTTCAAGTCGGCGGGCCGCATCACGGCCAGCGGCGCGTTCGTGGACGCGCCCAAGCAGTTCCGCAGCGCCCATCTGGGCGGCGCGGAAGAATAGCAAACCGCAATACCTGGGAGGAAATCGTATGCGAATCGGAGTTCTGACAGGAGGAGGCGACGTCCCGGGCCTCAACGCGGCCATCCGCGCCGTGGCCCGTCGGGCGTTTCAGTACGGGTGGGAAGTCGTGGGCATCCGCAACGGTTGGCAGGGCATGGTGGAGGGCATCTACGAGCCGCTCACGCCCAAGTCCGTGTCGGGCATCCTGCACGTGGGCGGCACCATCCTGGGCACCTCTCGCACCAACCCGCTGAAAGACCCCAAGATGATGGAGAAGGTCTTCGCCAACTTCAAGGCCATGCAACTGGACGGCCTGGTGGCCATCGGCGGAGACGACACGCTGAGCGTGGCGGCGGCGCTGGCCGCCAAGGGCCTGCCCGCCGTGGGCGTGCCCAAGACCATGGACAACGACGTGGCCGAGACCGACTACTGCATCGGGTTTGACACGGCCACCACCACCGTCGCCGACGCGCTGGACAAACTGCACACCACGGCCACCGCGCACCATCGCGTCATCGTCGTGGAGGTCATGGGGCGCGACGCCGGATGGGTCGCCGTGGTCGGAGGACTGGCCGGCGGGGCCGACTTCATCGCCGTGCCCGAGTCGCCCACCAACATGGACGCCCTCTGCGCCCACCTGAAGAATCGGCGCGACGCCGGCAAGAACTTCGCCATCGTCGTCGTGGCCGAGGGTGCCAAGATCACCGACCTGCCCGAGCCCGAAGACCTGGGCGAGCGCGATGCCTTCGGCCACGTGCGCTTGGACAAGCGCAGCCTGGGCGAGCGCGTCGCCAAGGAGATTGAGAAGCGCATCGGGTTTGAGGCGCGCACGGTGGTGCTGGGGCACCTGCAGCGCGGCGGCAGCCCGTCGGTGTTTGACCGCGTCCTGGCGACGCGCCTGGGCGTCTTCGCCGTGGACCTCATCCGTGAGGGGCGCTTCGGCTACATGGCCGCCCTCAAGGGCAACAAGATCGTGCCCGTAGAACTGGAGCACGCCGTGGCGTCCAACAAGAAACTTGACCTGGAACTGTACGAACTGGCCAAGGTGTTCTTCTAGAGCAATCAGCCGTCAGCGGACAGCAAGACCCCCGGGGGCGCGAATGCCCTCGGGGGTCTTTTTCGTGCGCCGCAGCGTCGGCAGCCTCCCCAGGAGCACTGTTGAGGAGACAAGGCCACTCTTGAGCAGTAGAGCACGCGGCGAAACGTAAACGGCTCTGCGGTCTCCGTGGTCTCGGCGGTAAAACGGCTAGGAGGACGCTGCAAGGAGACTGCCAGCGCCTATCGCGCCACCAGGCGGGCGAAACTCGTCCCGAAGCCCGTGCCCGCGACGCCGAAGAACTCGGCGACCGTTGCGCCCAGGTCGGCGAACGTGGCGCGCGTGCCCAGGTCCACGCCAGCGCGAATCTCCGGCCCGACCACGAGCAGCGGCACGTACTCCCGCGAGTGGTCGGTGCTGGGCGTCGTGGGGTCGCATCCGTGGTCGGCGGTGAGGATGAGCACATCGCCCGGCCGCAGCCGCTCCTGGAATTCGGGCAGGCGCGCGTCCACCTCTTCCAGGGCGCGGGCGTAGCCCTCGGCGTTGTTGCGGTGCCCGTACACCATGTCAAAATCCACCAGATTCGTGAAGATGAGGCCGCGCGCGATGCGCTCCATGGCCGCCAGGGTCTGATCCATGCCGTCGGCGTTGTTCTTGGTGTGGACCGCCTCGGTGATGCCGCGCCCCGCGAAGATGTCCTCAATCTTGCCGATGGCCACGACGGGGATGCCCGCGTCGGTCAGATGGTCCAGCACCGTAGGGGCCGGCGGCGGGGCCGAGAAGTCGCGACGCCGCTCGGTGCGCACGAAGTGGCCTGGCGCGCCCACGAAGGGCCGCGCGATGACCCGCCCCACATTGTGCTCGCCGGTGAGCAGCGCCCGCGCCGTGCGGCACATGGCGTACAGTTCCTCTATGGGAATCACGTCCTCGTGCGCGGCGATTTGGAACACGCTGTCGGCCGAGGTGTACACGATGGGCTTGCCCGTGCGCATGTGCTCCTCGCCCAGTTCCTGGATGATCTCCGTGCCCGACGCCGGGTAGTTGCCCAGGGTCCCGCGCCCGATGGCCTGCTCAAAGCGGCGCATCAGGTCCGGCGGGAAGCCGTTGGGGTACGTGGGCAGCGGCCTGGGCGAGTGGATGCCCATGAGTTCCCAGTGGCCGATGGTCGTATCCTTGCCCGCCGAGGCCTCGGCCATGCGTCCGAACGCGCCGATGGGCGCGGGGTCGGGCGGCACGCCCAGGATGTCGGCCAGGCGGCCCAGCCCCATGCGGCCCATGTGGGGCAGGCGCAGGCCGCCCACGGCGCGGGCCGTGTTCGCCAGGGTGTGGCTTCCCGCGTCGCCGTACACGTCCGCATCGGGCAGCGCGCCCACGCCCACGCTGTCCAAGACGATGAGAATCACGCGATGGATGTGCGGCATAAGATACCCTCCATTCGGTGCGATTATACGCCCGCAGGCGTCGCAAGGCGAATGGGGACGTCGGGCCTGTAGGATGGGCCGCCCTTGCAGGGAACGCGAAGCCATCGTATAATCAGGGCATGATTCCGGGGAAGGCGCTGCGCGGCAAGCCGCGGCGGGAAGGTTATGAGAGCCAGCCATGAGCGGGGGTATGATGGACTGCCAGCTGTATTGCAAATCCTGCGAGCGCATGGATGAGTTGGCCGACGGGACTGTGGACTTGGTCGTAACCAGCCCCCCATACTGGAACGCCATTGACTACGACCAGCACGTGGAAGACCCCTCGGCCTGGTATCGCACCCGTCGGGGCACCGAGTACGAGGAGTACCTGTCCTTCATGGAGCGGTGCTTCAGAGAGGTTCTGCGCGTGCAGAAGCCTGGGGGGTTTTGCGCCGTGGTGATCGGGACAGTCCTCCAGGACGGCCGCCAGTACCCTGTCCCCCAGGACTTTACGGTGATGATGGAGAGGATCGGCTACGTTTTCCACGAGCACATCATCTGGCATAAGGTAACGGGTGGCGTGAAACGGGCGGGGGTTACGATCCAGAAGCCTTTCCCCGGCTACTTCAACCCGAACATCATGACTGAGTCCATCCTGGTATTCCGCAAGCCCGGGCCGAAGATATTTGAGAACCGGACCGAGGCCGAAAAAGAAGAGAGTCGTTACGAGATAGACGACATCTTCACGCGCGAGATCGCGAACAACGTATGGCACATCGCGCCGGTGCCCCCCAATCATCTGCCGCACCCGTGCCCCTTCCCCGAAGAGATTCCGTACCGTCTCATCCGCCTCTACTCCTACGTAGGCGATCTCGTGCTAGACCCGTTTCTCGGCATAGGCACAACCACGAAGGTTGCCCATGCGCTCCGTAGGCGGTGCGTAGGCTACGAGGTCCACGAGACCTACCTGGAAGTGGCCAGGAGGCGACTGACCGAACCCCTCCATTTGCGAGAGCAGTTGATCGCTCGCTTTGACAAACTGCCGGTGCGCGACCAGGCATATCTGGCGGACCAGAACAAGCAGCAGGAGGCCGGGCAATTCTCGCTGCCAGGGTTCGCCGCGCTGCGGGAGCCGCGACCGGCCCACCCCTACGAGGCCATTGACGATGAACCCGCCGAAGAATGAATGGGCATGGGAACTGGTTACCGCGATCGCCGAGGTGGGCCACTCGTTCCCTTCCCGGCCTGACCTCCAGGGCGTGGAGATCTTCCAGCACTATTTTGATGGTGCCGGGCAGCTGACAGATCTTGACAAGCGCGATGGATCCTGTTCGCGCCGCGAACTGCTCGCCCGATACCTTCTCCTCAACGCTGTCCTGGACCAGGGTCCCGATACGCCCGGCGTCCGGATGCTCTTGGCGCAGGTAACCAACGAATTGTACCGCCAGGAAGTTCGCTTCCTCCACCGCCCAGAGGAGTTCTTCAAGGAACTGGGCATTGCCGTGGACCAGATCACATCGGCGCACGAGGCGGTTGCCAAAGTCCGCGCGTCGCTCTGGGCCGAAGCGAATCAATCGCGCGCCAGTCGGTACAACCTGTTCCTTGACAACACCCGTCAAGTGCTGGGCTACGCCATGTTCCGATGGGGCACGAGCCTTGCCGTCCCACTTTTGTTGACCAAGGACGCGCCCGCGGGGGAAGACACCTCAACGGCGCTTCTGGATTACATTCAGAGTTGGCCTTCTGCCGAATGTATGTCGCAGCAGATCAAAGACCATCCTCGCTATGGCCTGGGGAAGGCCATCGGCGACAAGGCCGCGCACCTGTTCGCCAAGTGGATCGTGCACTCCTATCGCCTGTCAACCCGCACCGATGTCAGCTGGGGCCTCTACAGCTTTGAAGTCCCATTTGACAGCAACGCAGGCCGTGTCCTCTGGCGGACGGGCTTCCTGCTGGAGTGGGCTTCGGAAAATGAATACCGAAGTTGGGACGTGGTACAACCCGGCCAAGGCAAGGGCGGCCTGCACTACCTGCGCATCACAAATATCCGAGGCAAGCACAGCGTCAAGGCGACTGCCGATCCGAACCTAGCGACTGCCTACGCGGACTTGTGCATGAAGCACCTGCGAACACATGCGCGGCCACCCAAGACCGTTGAGATTCAGCGTATCCCCGCGGCGATTCTTCTGGCCGACGGCAAGCACACACCCGGTGAGTTGGACGACGGTCTCATGCACATCGGCACCGCGTTCTGTTTCAACCACGGCGAGCCTCTCTGCACAGAATGCCCCGTTGCGCATTTGTGTAAAGGCCACCAGGAGGACGCTTCCCTGATTCAGTCTTATCGCACCTGATGCGATTCCTATCCCGGAGCGTGCCCATGCAAGTTTACTTCGCGGGAACCATCATGGGAGAACGAACCCACGTGGCGATGTTCCGCCGCATCGTGGAGCACATCCAGGCGCGCGGGCACACCGTGCCCACCACCCACGTGGCCCGCGACGACGTGCTGGCCGAAGAAGCCGCCAATACCCCCCAACAGGTGTACGAGCGCGACGTGGCCTGGATTCGCCAGAGCGACTGCCTGGTGGCCGAGGTCTCCACCCCGTCGCTGGGCGTTGGCTACGAAATCTGCTACGCGCTGGCGCATGGCAAGCCGGTGCTGTGCCTGTACCAGCAGGGCCGGCCCCTCTCCAAGATGATCCTGGGATGCACCGAACCGGGCATCACCGTGCGTGCCTACGCCGACGAGGCCGAGGCGCTGGCCCTGGTGGACGAGTTTCTCATGCAGCAATCGGCCGTCAGCGGCTGACCGCTGTCGGCTGACCGCTTCCCCGGAGGGCAACGATGGACAAGACGACCTGGAAGTTCGCTACACGAGCCGTGCATGCGGGCGAGCGCCCCACGCGGCCCAACTGCACCCCTGTCGTTACGCCGATCTACAACTCGGTTACCTACGTCTATCCCGACATGGAGTTGCTGGATCAGGCCTTTGAGGACCCCACCGCTGGGTTCGTCTATACCCGCCACGGCAACCCCACCTGCGCCGCCTTTGAGGCCGCGGTGGCGTCGCTGGAGGGGGGCGAGGGGGCCGTGTCCTTTGCCTCGGGCATGGCGGCCATCCACGCGGCGCTCCTGGCGGCGGGCGCCCAGGCCGGAGCCGACGTGCTGGCGGCCCGCGACCTCTACGGCGCGACCACGGCCCTGCTGTCGCGGTTCTTCACCGCGCTGGGGGTGCGCGTCCATTTCGGCGACTTCACCGACACCCACGCCGTCAGGCGCATGCTCAACGCGGTGCGTCCGCGCGTCTTGCTCCTGGAGACCGTATCCAACCCCCTGCTGCGGCTGGCCGACATCGCCCGCATCGCCGAACTGGCCCACAGCGTGGACGCCACGGTGATCGTGGACAACACCTTCGCGACGCCGCTCCTGGTGCGCCCGCTGGAGATGGGGGCCGACTACGTGGTGCACAGCGCCACCAAGTACCTTTCGGGGCATGGCGACGTGCTGGCCGGCGTGGTCGTCTCCAACAAGGACAACTGCGCCGCGCTGCGCGACGTCGCCAAGACGATCGGCGGCGTCCTGGGGCCCAACGAGGCGTACCTGGCCCTGCGCGGGTTGAAGACGTTGCCCCTGCGCCTGGAGCGCCAGTGCAAGACCGCCGCCTGGGTGGCCGCCTGGCTGGAGGCGCACCCCAAGGTGGAGCGCGTGTACTACCCCGGCCTCAAGAGCCACCCCCAGAACGACCTGGCCCGGAGCCTTTTCGCCGGCGGGCTGTACGGAGCCGTCGTTTCGTTCGTCATCGCCGGCGCGGGCAAGCGGCGCGTGTTCAAGTTCCTGGAATCGCTGGAGTTGTGCGTGCCCGCCACCACGCTGGGCGATCTGTACACGCTGGCGTTATACCCCGCGCATTCGTCCCACCGCGCGCTCACGGCGGCGCAGCGGGCGGCCCTCGGCATCAGCGACGGACTCGTGCGCCTGTCCGTGGGCATAGAGGACCCCGACGACATCATCGCCGATTTGCGCCAGGCGCTGGACAAGGTGTGATAGCAGGGGTGGAAGTCAAAGTGCGACGCACTTCGGAAGTGCGTCGCACGTGAAACGCCGCCCGCTACTTCATCACAATCGGCAGGAACCGCAGGTAATTCGCGCCCGCGCCCGGCCAGAACCCGCCGGCGAGCGTGTACGGCCCGCCGGCGAGCGCCCCCGCACCCGCCTGGCCGACCGTGCCGGCCAGGGCGTAGCCGCCGCCCGTGCTTTCTCCCCCGCCGCCTATCGTGCTCCAGGTCAGGCCATACCCTCCGCCGGATTGGGCAAGCGCGCCGAATGCCGGCACGGCGATCAGGGCCAACAGGGTGGCCAGGAGCAGCAAGTGCAGAACATGGCGTGTCAAGCGTGAGCCGTTCATCGCCGCCCTCCTACCAGGAGACCTCCACCGTGCGCACCATGGCGACCCAGCGGATGGTCTCACCGTTGCCCCTCACCTGAACCCGCAGCGTGTCCTCGCGCGCATCGGCGATAACGCGCGCATCCCAGGCGGTGTCGTCTTCGCCCAGCGTGGTAACCAAGGCGGCGCCGACAAGGGCCGTCGTACCCGCCACGTTCTCCACCACCCCCTGAATCCTGTAACAGGCAGATTCTCCCCCGTCAGAGCGGCCCACGACCAAAATCTCAAACCCCACCGTGCGGCCGGCTGCGATAGTGAACTGCACAGAAACGCCATCCAGGTAGAGATCCGTCCATGCATTGCCGACGGATGTATTGCGCAGCACGTACAGCGAGGTCTGGGCATCGCCGACGGCCGCAAAGTTGCCGTTGGCATACGCCCACTGCCCCAGGTGATCGGCCAGAGCGCCGTTGCCGCCTGGGATCGTCGCGCCGTTGCCGCTGGCCGTATTGCCCGTACCCCCGCCCACGACGGCGCAGAAGCCGCCGGCCGTGTTGGAATAGCCCCCGCCCACCGTGGATGAGTAACCGCTCGCGGTGTTCTCGGCGCCGCCCGCGACGGTGGCGTAGTGAACAGAAGCGACATTGTTACGGCCTCCGCCTACGGTAGCCTCCTCGCCGCTGGCGCTGTTTTGGTATCCTCCACCCACGGTGGCGTCCGCGCCGCTCGCACTGTTGCCCGCGCCCCCGGCCACGGTAGCGTTGTAGCCGCTGGCTGTGTTGTGCATCCCGCCTGCAATCGTCGCGCCTTGGCTGCCGGCCGTATTGCCAGACCCCCCGCCGACGGTCGCGTACGTGCCCGTTACCGTAACCGTGTTGCCCAAGCCGCCCCCGATGGTGGATGCGCGGCCCTCTGCCCGATTGCCGCTCGTGGTGCTGCCATCCGATCCGCCCCCGCCCACAAAGGCGCCCGCGCCGCTGGCGATGTTGTACTGCCCGCCGGCCACGGTGGCAGCAGCGCCGCTGGCCACATTGGAGAAGCCCCCGCCAACCGTGGCAGAGCCATTGCTGGCCACATTGTAGTAGCCCCCAGCCACGGTGGCGTTCACGCTACCCGCGGCGTTGTGAAAACCGCCACCGATCGTGCCGTAGGTGCCGCTCACGACGTTGGCGGAACCCCCGCCGACGCTGGCCCAACCGCCGCTGGCGGTGTTGCCCTGGCCGCCACCCACCGTTGCATAGACCGCATCGGCCAGGTTCACATTGCCGTTGCCCGCCTGGTTGTTCGCCCCGCCGCTCACGGTCCCGTAGGAATCGGTTACGCGGTTGGTCGCGCCCGAAGCGCCGCCGCCCCCCACCGTGCCGCCCACGCCGCCCGCGATGACGTTGTTGCCCGGGAACCCGGCGATGAGGTTGGGGCTGATGCCGCTCGGTTCCAGGCGCAGCGCGCGCAGGCCGTTCACCTTGAGTTCCAGCGGCGTATTGTCGCTGGTGCCCAGGTAGTTCACGCCCGGCGTCGTGCCGCTGTTGCCGCTCAGTTTCCAGTAGCGGGCGTCGTGGTCATGATCCGACCGGGCCACCGTGTTGGCCGCGCCGGTGCCCGCAAACACCGCGTTGAACTGAGTCCCCACGAGGGTGAGGCCCGCGCCCGCCGTGTAGGTGGTGTCGTTGTCCACGTTGTCGGCAAACCCCGCCGGGACGCCTAGCAGGTTGGCCCAGTGCGCCGCGGCGGCGTACAGCGCGTAGGGCGTCGGCGCGAGCGCCTGGCGCGGCGTCAGGGTCGTGTACGCGCCGCTCCCCGACGGGCACCGCACGGCAATCTCCAGGTAGCGCTCGTCCCCTTGAAACACCCCGGCGCCAAAGTCCAGCGTCGCGGTGAATAACCCGTGCGTTACCGTTACGCCCGTTTCGGTCCATGTCGCGCCGATTTGCGAACCGCCCGAACCCGAATCCCACAGGCTGAACTGGAAGTCGCACGTCCCGCTCACGGGATTGTTGTTGCTGCGCAGCACCCCTTGATACACGAACGACGTGCCCATCGTTGCCTGGGATTCAGGCCCCTGGGCCTGGCCCGCCCCCACGGCCATTGCCACCAGCAGCACCGCAAGGATGCCCCCGCAAACCGTTCGTTTGCCTTTCACCTCACTACCTCCCGCATTCCATTGTCGGTTCTGCGTTGCGCTTGCGCCGAGCGTGAAGCCTTCCGCCGCGCACTGCGCTCACGGCAGCACCAGGAAATCCCTCATGATTGTGGGCAGGAACAGGAACGTGCAGTCCGGATCGCCGCCAGGCCCACAGTCGCGGTCGCAGATGCCATCGGGCACTCCGTCGCAATACCCGTCCAGGCCGCCGGTGGGGCAGTCCGACGGGCACGACGCGGCGTTCTCGGGGTCGCGGCAGGCGCCATCGCCGCAAACCGTGTCCTCAAACCGCAGGCCCATCAGTTCCGTAACCTCCACGCGCGTGCCGTCGTCCAGCACGCACACGGCGCACGAATCGGTCGCGAACCGCGAGCACATGGCCGGGTCGGTGGTTACTTCTTGCGCGTAGCCCTGCCGGTTGCAGTAGCCGTATTCCGCGCCCTCGTGGCCGAGCAGGAACGCCCACTCATCCACCGAGCCGGTGGGCAGTTGACACAATCCCCTCTCGCCCTCCTCCGTCATCACGGTTGTATACGAATAGCCCAGGGCTGCGCAGTAGAAGGCGGCGGGGTTCACCATAGCATCCCGTGCGCCGCCGATGGAAGTCTGCGGCGGACAGGACGAACAAGCCCGATCGTTGTTGGGGCGCAACACCTTCTTGACCAGCGACGCCAGCCAGACCGAAGGGTAGTCCATCCGCGTGGAAACCGCCGCGCTGTGCCCTGTCCCCTCCGCAGCGTGGAAGATGCGGATATAGTCGCCCCGGTCGCCCAGGATGATCTCGGCGCGGCCATCGCCATCCACGTCGCCGGTGGTCAGCCCGTCGCCCTGCTCAAAGTCCGCGGCGAACTCCCATACCTTGTTCCCGTTCATGTCCAGGGCGCGAATCCAGTTGTCGCGGTCGCCGTGGATGATCTCGTCCCTGCCGTCCCCGTTGATGTCCCCCGTGGTCAAACCGTCGCGCCCTTCAAAGTCCAGGGGGAAACTGGCGAGCACAGTCCCGTACATGTTGAGTACGTAAATCCGATCGTCGCGGTCGCCATGGATGATCTCGGCCCGGCCATCGCCGTTCACATCTCCGGCGGCCAAACCATCCCACCCTTCATACTCGCGGCTGAAGGACGCGATTTCAAACACGCGCAGGTCAAACACCCGAATCCGATCGTCCGAGCGGTCTCCATGGATGAACTCAGCCCGGCCATCGCCGTTCACATCTCCCACAGCCAGTCCGTCGCCCTCTTCAAAATCGCGCGCGAAGGACAAGACCTCGGTTCCGCTCATGTTGAACACGCGAATCCGATCGTCGCGGTCCCCCTGGACGATCTCAGCCCTTCCGTCCCCATCCACATCGCCCACCGCGAAGCCATCGTACTCCTCAAAGTCAAGGCCGAACGAGCGCTCAAGGTTCCCCCAC
This sequence comes from Anaerolineae bacterium, assembly GCA_034436295.1. Taxonomy (GTDB): domain Bacteria; phylum Chloroflexota; class Anaerolineae; order DTLA01; family DTLA01; genus DTLA01. The sequence continues at coordinate 19,661 of DAOTVT010000278.1, forward strand.
TGGCCCAGGATGTGGACCACATCCCCCCGGTCTCCGTGGACAATCTCGGTCGCGCCGTCGCCATCCACATCACCCGCTGCCAATCCGTCATTTTCCTCAAAATCCAATCGGAACCCCCCAGACACGCCGGCCACATAATACGCATCCCCGCACCAGGAATAGTCATAGGGCACCAACCCGTATCCGTTAGACCCAGGGATGTGGTCCTCGGGCGAAGGCCAGCCGGCGCCCCAACTGTTTCGGATGATCCACACATTCGTGGCATCGTCCCAGCCGACGATCACGATGCAGTGGCCGCCGCCACAGGCATGGAGCGGCCCGTGGCACAGGAGCGCCCTCTTGATCGCCGTTCGGTCGCCGCCCACGTGCCCGTAGTCCGCGATCGTCCACAATCTGCTCGTCCAGCCAGCGCACCGGGCGCAACCGCAGGGATTGGCGCACGCGCCGCCGCTGCAGTTGCAAAGACAGGGGGCGTCAGAACCCCGACAAGCCCCTGACTGAAACGGAAAACAATCCTCATCCACAACCCCCCAATTCTGTACGTGCGAGAACGTGTCCGTTCGGGCATCTTCCGAAGCCCCGCGCCCTTCGCAATCCGCGCGGGAATAACAGTCGGAGATCAGGTCTTGCTCCGACAAATCTATCGGTTGGCCGGTCTCCACCACGTGCGTCAAATCCATCGCGCCGATGGTGGCAAATGCCCAGCACCCGCCACAGGTTTGCTGGTTTCTCACCGGCGGAAACGTATAGTAGTCCCGCCAGTCAAAGCGGCTGGGCAATGTGGATATTTGACAGCGGTCGCACGGCGGGCAACGGCCCCCGCAATCAATTCCTGTCTCATTGCCGTTCCGGATTCCATCAAAGCAACTCCCGGCGGGCGTGGGGGTGCGCGTGGGGGTGCGGGTCGGTGTCCGCGTCGGCGTGCGGGTCGGCGTGCGCGTGGGTGTCCGCGTTGGCGTACGTGTGAGGGTCGGCGTGAGCGTCGGCGTGCGGGTGGAGGTGGGCGTCGGCGTAGGAGTGAGCACACCCCGGAAGCGGTAGTCCTCCGTCTCGCCGTAGGCCCAGCCCTTCTCTGGCCCGCTCCCATCGGCATCTGGGGCCTCTTTATCGCTGATCGTAATGCGCACCCACAGGTCTTGGCTCGGGTCGGGATTGTACACCAAGAACTTGGGCGTCGTCATCTCATGGTAGCCCGGTGTAGTTGGCAGGCTCACCACCTCGTTCTGGACCGCCCACTCGGGTGCGGGTTTGTCGCCTGGGCACAGCGGAACTTCGCCCCACTGCCCATTGCGGTCCCAGTCCAGCCACACGTTGAGATAGACTTCCTTCGGCGCGCCAGCCCGCACGGTTACCGCATATTCCAAAACGATCGCCTCGCAGTGAGGCAGGCTGGCAGGCAGTTTGAGGCCGTCATCCCGGCGGTCCAGGTCCGCCATGTCTTCTTTTGGATTGATGTTGTTCACGCCGTCCGCGTCGGGGCCGGTGTCTGCCTCCTCCTCCCTGCTGATGGACTCGCCCAGGTAGAACAGCAGGGTTTCATTGCGGTGCAGCGGGCCGGCCCGCCCACCCACAGCGCTCGCGAACACCGTCGGAAACTCCGCCTTGACCCCCGGATACGCGCTCATTGCGTAGCCGAAGGAGTTGGTGCTGTCGGGCGCGTCGCCCAGGTCGGGAGCGTCGGCGGGCGTGCGCGTGGGCGTGCGAGTCGGCGTGCGCGTGGAGGTGCGGGTCGGTGTCCGCGTCGGCGTGCGCGTGGGGGTGCGGGTCGGTGTGCGGGTGGCCGTAGGCGACTGTACGGCCTGCTCGTAGCAGCAATCATTCCCCACGTACACGCGACGCTCGGAGCGGCCATTCCGGGTAGGATGCTGATCATCAATAGGAATGTCGCCAGAGGTGTAGAATGGGATCGCACCGTGTATGGCGCCACCGGTGTCCGGCTCCTCCGCCTGTCCCACCGGCGCCGCCCCCTGGGCATGAGCGAACACAGCGCCCAGGGCCAGCAGGAATACCACCATACCGCCAATGAATGTCCATCTGCCTTTCATCGTGCGCCTCCTTACAATCTCAGTCCAGAGATTCCCGACGATTGGCCCAATCCGATGTGTGGCAGCAAGAGGCCTTTGCGCTCCGACGGCTGCTTCTTTGCGGCGCCGCAGCCGCGAGGAAACCCGAAAAGCGGGGCCGGATGCGTCTAATGCCCGGCCGTCACAGATGCAGCGATTCAGAGCGAGGCGGCGCAGGGGCGATCAGCGATGTCCGCGTCCCATTCTCCGGCAGCCTACGATCTTTCTAGCACATCCTTGCGCGCGTGTCAAGGCCCACAAGCACCCGGTAGCAGTAGGGCGGGTTTCCATACCTGCCCCGGCCTCCTGCGGTATGGGAAGCCGCCCTACGAAACCGAATTCACCGCGGATTGCACGGAGACCGCAGAGATTTACGCTGAATTCTCCGCGTTCTCGCCGGTCTCGGTGGTAAGAATACTAGGTGCGACGCACTTTCGGAAGTGCGTCGCACCTGCGTGGCGGCTATGGGAAGCCGCCCTACGAACTGCCTCTACCTCACCCATTCCCACCCTAGCCCGGCGGATGCTCGGCGCGTTGAACCTGCGGCTCACGCCAGGCGTATCTATCGTGAGGACCTTTGCCCGAAAGCGCCCTTCCGCATATACTAGATGCATAGCGACACGCGCAGGGAGTCCGATGATCCGATTCGCGCTCAAACGCCTGGCCTTCATCCTGGCGGTCAGCCTGGGAATTGTGTTCTTCGCGTTCTTCGGGATGCGCATGGCGCGCAACTCCACGTCGCCTGCGCCGTCGTACAACCCGCTTCCCGCCGCCGAGTACGCCTGGACGTCCACCGTGGACTACGTGAGCGGCCTGCTGCACGGCAACATGGGCGCGATCACGGTGCGCTCCGGGCGAACGTCGCGGCAGGTGAGCGTGGCGCAGATGATCGGCGACACCTACCCCAAGAGCATGGGCCTGCTGCTCATCTCGCTCGTGGTCGCCGCGCTCATCGGCATCCCCGTGGGCGTGTTTGCGGCCATCCATCGCCGGTCGCCGGTGTCGCTCGGCACGATGACGCTGACCCTCATCGGGGTCTCGGTGCCCAGTTTCTTCGCGGCGGCGCTGCTCCAAATCGCCGAAATCTACTGGTTCCGCGCCACTGGCGTGCGGCTGGTGCCGGTCGGCGGGTTCGGATGGGACGCCCACCTGGTCATCCCGACGCTGGTGTTGGCGGCGCGGCCGCTGGCTCACCTGGCCCGCATCGCCTACATGAACTTCTCGGACATCCTGGAGCAGGACTACATCCGCACCGCCCACGCCAAGGGGCTGTACGACACGATGGTAACGCGCGGCCACGCCTACCCAAACGCCGCCGTGCCCATCCTGACGGCGCTGGGCGTGTCGCTTCGGTTCTCGCTGGGCAGCCTGCCCGTGGTGGAGTACTTCCTGGGGTGGCCGGGCATCGGCGCCGCCCTGCTGGACGCCATCCGTAACCGCCAGGACATCGGCGTGGCGGGCATGGCCCTCGTCATCGGGCTGACGTTCATGCTCGTGAACTTGCTGCTGGACATCTCGTATCGGTATGTGGATCCGAGGCTGAAAAGGAGCAATCTCTAGCGGTCAGCGATCAGCCATCAGCCGTCGGCGACCCATCTCTACCAACAGTTGCCTGTGCGCTGATCGCTGAACGCTGATTGCTGAACGCTGTCTGCTGATCGCTGAATGCTGAATGCTAATTGCTGACCGCTAACCGTCAAAGGCTTTCGCATGGCACGACTTTCGGATACGGTCAATTCCATACGCAAGCGACGCCGCGACGCCCCCGACGCGCCCGTCCGCACGGGGCGCTTCCGCTGGCGGCTCATCACGCTGAAC
>DAOTVT010000279.1:0-1671 GCA_034436295.1 Anaerolineae bacterium
CTTGGTTGAGCGGTCTGTATAATGCGGCCCTGTCTTCAGCCAGGAGTTAGCCCGCTTCGGGCCTCTTTGCACCTGTTTCCAGCCCTTCTGTAGCCCCAACATTCAGATAAAAGAGCCAAACTCCAGGCGCGGGGGTTTAGCCCCGCGCGGAACAGCGCGCCCACTCCCCCTTCCCGCCCCGCGTGCGGGGAGAGAAGAGGCCAGGGGGATTTGAGGGGTGGTCTCGCGCTACCGCGTGCGAACGCGAAAGCGGGAGAAAACCGAAGAGAACCCGAGAGGACGCCCGAAATACGCTCCCTGCAACCGTTCTCATTTTCGCGGCCCACTTTGGCCGCTTGCCACGATTTGACAGCCCCCTTCTAGGAGAGTAAACTGCGCGAATGATATGTGCAATGCTTTGTGCATAGCATTGTGCATTGCAAATCTACATCGCGAGACAACAAGGAGGCCTGTCATGGGAAAAGTGCGCGTCGCCATCATCGGCGTGGGGAACTGTGCCTCGTCGCTGGTGCAGGGCGTGGAGTTCTACAAGAACGCGGCGGACGATGACACGGTGCCCGGCCTGATGCACGTCCGCCTGGGCGACTATCACGTCGGCGACATTGAGTTCAGCGCTGCCTTTGACATTGACGCCAACAAAGTCGGCAAAGACCTGTCCGAGGCCATCTTCACCCCGCCCAACAACACCTACAAGTTCGCCGATGTCCCCCGCCTGGGCGTGCCCGTCCACCGAGGGATGACCCACGACGGCCTGGGCCGCTACCTGTCCCAGGTCATTCGCAAGGCCCCCGGCTCCACCGACGACATCGTGGGCATCCTGCGCGACACGCACACCGACGTGGTCGTGAGTTACCTGCCGGTCGGCAGCGAGATGGCGACCAAATGGTATGTGGAGCAGATTCTGGACGCCGGCTGCGCGTTCGTGAACTGCATCCCCGTTTTCATCGCCCGCGAGCGCTACTGGCAGAAGCGATTTGAGGAGCGCGGCCTGCCCATCATCGGCGACGACATCAAGTCGCAGGTGGGCGCCACCATCGTGCACCGCGTGCTCACCCGCCTGTTCGGCGACCGCGGCGTGCGCCTGGACCGCACCTACCAACTCAACTTCGGCGGCAACACCGACTTCCTCAACATGCTGGAGCGCGAGCGCCTGGAATCCAAGAAGATCTCCAAGACCAACGCCGTAACCAGCCAGTTGGACTTCAACCTACCGCCCGAGGACGTGCACGTGGGCCCCAGCGACTACGTCCCCTGGCTGGCCGACCGCAAGTTCTGCTACATCCGCATGGAGGGGACCACGTTCGGCAACGTGCCGCTGAACCTGGAACTCAAACTGGAGGTGTGGGACTCCCCCAACTCGGCGGGCGTGGTGATTGACGCGGTCCGATGCGCCAAGATCGCCCTGGACCGGGGCCTCAAGGGCGCGCTGGTCGGGCCGTCGGCCTACTTCATGAAGTCGCCGCCGGTGCAGTACCGCGACGACGAAGCCCGCGCCATGGTGGAAGCCTTCATCCGAGGGCAGGAAGCCTAGGCGCCAGACGGCGCCCCTCACCCTGGCTCTCCCAGCGGGAGAGGGAACGGCGCGCGCGCTCGCCCGACGCTGAAGCATCGCGCTGACAGAGCAAAGCCCTACGGGCTGGGGTCATCCACGAATAACACGAATCCACACGA
>DAOTVT010000280.1:0-3112 GCA_034436295.1 Anaerolineae bacterium
CGGAGACGCCGACCCTGGCCACGGCTACCTTGACGCGGACGCCGACGGCGATGCCCGCACCGACGCGCACGTTGACGCCCACCCCGACGCTGACTGCTGCCCCGACTGCCACGGCGACGGCCACGCCTACGGCCACGTGGAGCGGTGCGGAAACGTTGACCGTGCGCGGGCCTGCGACGTTCCAGCCTGCCAGTACTATTGTGTTGGAAATCGTGTGGCAAGGCGGTGCGGGTCAATTGCGCCTGGAGACGCCGCAGCGTGTCGGGTACTATGATACGCCAGGCGATTGTGGCGGCACGTGCTGGACGGTGGGCGGGCCGACGGAGCGTTTTGTGCAACTCTGGATGTTCAGCACCTGGCGGAGCGGTGAGGCGGCCACGTTCACGGTGTCGGTCTGGAGGGGGGATAATCTTGTAGCGAAGCAGCAAATTTTAGTATCCTGCGGCAATGTGCAGGGAACGCCGACGCCTGGGCCGACCGCGACCAGGACGCGCACGGCAACACCGACGGCGACGCGGGCGGCCATACAAACGTGGCCCGTGCGCACGTGGCAATTCCAGGACAATCCAAGCGATAGCGAGTTGCTCTGGCTGTATGTGTGCAATTTCCCCGTGGGCGCGCCAGGCGGAGAGGTGTGGAGTTACAGCACGACGTTTATGCCGCTGGACTGGGAGCGCGCGGTCGGACATACGTGGCTGATTTTGGAGACGGGCGGCGGCGATGTCTGGCTGTGGGTGGACACGTTCGCGCCGCTGGACGTGTGCGAAATCAAGTGGACGGGGAGAGCATGGCAGTAGCAGGCGACACAACGGAGCGCGTTATCGCTCTACGCCGCGCGGGATGGGCGGTTACGGCGATTGCGCGGGAGTTGGGGATTAGTGTGAGCACGGTCTATCGCCGCTTACCGCCTGAACTGCGGCGCGGGGAAATACGCGGGCGCGACGCGGCGAACGTCAAAACGCTGGGCGACTCGCTCCGTCGCTGGCATGAGCGAATGCGCGCACGCGGGCTTCCGCGCAATGGAAGCGTTACCATTGAGGGCCGCGAGGTTATTCGCACGGGCTGGCGTGAGCCTGACCGTGTGGCGCTAGAACGGGCGCGAGAGATGTACGCGGATGGCAAGGTTGCGGTCAAGGAGATTGCGCGGCGGTGCGGGATAAGCGTCAGCACGCTGTATAAGTACGTGCGCCTGCGCTATCCGCGCGACTTTCGCAACCCTCGCCTCGGCGGATACCGTCCTGGCAGCGCGGCGACGTTGCGCAGATGGCATGAGGAATTGAGGCGGCTGGGGCTGCCGCGTGATGGCAGCGTTACTGTGCGGGATGGGCGGGTGGTAGAGACCGGACGGAAGCGGCCCGCCAGGTGGCCGTGGTGTAGATAGGAAAACGCCCCTGGCGCTGACCCCGCCTTTTGTGGGGGGCTTCCGCACGCTGGGTGCGGGTTGCGCGCCAGGTGGCGCTTCCAACACCAAACCGGTCTGGTTCGCCAGTAGTATAGCACAAAAAGGGGGGAAGTGCAAATGAATCACGTGGGATTGCACATTATCGGCGATGGGTTTGACCCGTCGCGGCTTGTCGGCCCAGGCGGGGCGTTGCCGCGCGTCGTGAAACTCGTTGACCCATCGGTGGACTTCAAACGCCGCGTGCGTCAGGCTGTCGGCCCGGACTGCCTCATCGTCGTCAGGTTCTACGAGGCCCAGCAGGCCCTGGGCGCGCCGCAGACGAACGCCCGCGATTGGTATCAGCGGCACGTCGGACAGATGACGCAGATGACCGACCCGAACGTGGCGTTTGAGGGGTACAACGAAATCTCCGACGCTGTCGCCGAGGCCTACTGTGCGTTTGAGGTAGAGCGGCTGAAACTCATGCACGCCGCGGGCCTGCGCGCCGTGGTGGGCAATTTCAGCGTAGGCACGCCCGACGTGCCGGTGTGGAATGTCTATGCGCCGATGCTGGCGGCGACGGGGCCTGCTGACCTCTTGGGCCTGCACGAATACTGGGGCGTCGGGGCGGATATAGACAACCGCTGGTTTTGTGGCCGCTGGAATCTCGTTCCCCAGTTGGCCAACGTGCCGGTTGTCGTAACCGAGTGCGGGCGGGACGCGGTCAACGGCGGGCCAGGCGGGTGGAAACGCGGCACGGACGCCAGCACCTACATCAGCGAGATTGCCAAGTATGCGCAGGTGCTGGACGGTCGGCCTGCCTGCGTGTTCACGGGCGGCAACGCGGCGGGCTGGGAAGCCTATGATGTGAACGACATCTGGCCGCGTGTAACCCAGTTGTACATGCCGCCTGTACAGGAAACTCCTGGCAAGGTGTACACGTTGCGGCGCTTTCTGTCCTATTGGCCGCGCTGGAAAGTCTCCAGGCCGTTCGGGTACAAAGACCCCGCATACGCAGGCGGGTGGCACAAGGGGGCCGACCTGATTCGCACCGACGGCGGAACGCAGGGGGCGGTAGTGCGCTGCCCGTTTGACCGCGCTGTTGTGGACATCGTCTCATGGCGCGAAGACCGCGGATGGTATATCTATCTCTGGGACAAGGCGCAGGGCGTGGAGGTGTGCTTCTACCATCTTTCCGAAGAGCCGTATGTGCGGCCTGGCCAGCCACTGCGGGCTGGCGATCCCGTGGGGCACGTCGGCAATACCGGCGCACTGACCACGGGGCCGCACTTGCATTTTGGCGTTTGCCGCGTGGACGACAACGCGGACGTGATCGAGTGGATTGACCCGTTCGGGCCGCGGGTCAAATATGAAGACATGCAGTAGAGGAGGTTTGACATGATGGAGTTTCCCGTAACACCAGAGGCAGTTTTGACCGTTGTCGGCATCGCGTCGGTAACCTACGTCCTGACCGCGCTGTTCAAGGTGTACCTCGGAGACTGGCGGTTCACGAACCTGCTCGCGTGGATCATCGCGTCGGTCATCTCGTTCGTGGCCGCCTGGGGCGTGGCCGGTTGGGACATCTACAAGACAGACCTGTTCAAAGCGGCCATGACCGCATTATTCGGCGTGGGCCTTGCCACGTTCGGTCATGAGTTTATGTCGAACATGCTCGGCTTTTTCGGCGCAGGCCCGCGCGCAGACAAGTGAACATCTCCCCTCCCTCTTTCC
>DAOTVT010000281.1:0-1577 GCA_034436295.1 Anaerolineae bacterium
ACTTGGGGGCGAGACATGATCTTCCTCCTGCTGTATTGGGGGACTGGTAGCCACCATTATAGCAGCAGAGGATCTGTCTCGCCACCCCTTGCTGGAACGCGAACAAAAAACCTACCCCTGAAAGGAGGGCCGGGGTGGGGATAGGTGAGGTCAAGCCCCTGTGCGTGAAGACCCCAAGGGTCTCCGAGACCCTTGGGGTCTATTCTCTTTTCCATTCGTGCAGATTCGTGTTATTCGTGGATGACTCTCCGGCGGCTACGGAAGGCCGCCTCACGAACTTGTGTTGGCGGTAAGGTGCGACGCACTTCCGGAAGTGCGTCGCACCTGATACCTGCCCCTGGCCCGCGGCGGCTATGGCAGGCCGCCCTACGGGTCTCAGGGGTCTGGGGAAGCCGCGTGTGTGCCAACCCTGTTTTGGGTTTGGGCCCCAGCTCGCGCTATAATGCGGGCATACGCAACGCTAGGAGGCGCCATGACCGCACCCATCATCGCCATACCCTGCCGCCACGACACGTCGGGGCGGCATCACCACCTTCCCCTGCAGGGGATGGGCCAGGCGTACCTGTCCGCCGTCATCGCGGCGGGCGGCATCCCCGTGCTCGTGCCGCTGGGCCTGGACGAGCCGCGGCTGCTCCACGCGCTGGATCGCGCCGATGGCCTGCTGCTGGCGGGCGGCGAGGACATCGCCCCGTCGCTCTTCGGCGAGGCCCCGCATCCCAACCTGGGCACGGTGGACGCCGAACGCGACGCGGCGGAGATGGCCCTGGCGCGGCGGGCCCTGGACATGGGCCTGCCCCTCCTGGCCATCTGCCGCGGCATCCAGGCGCTGAATGTGGCGGCGGGCGGCACGCTGTACCAGGACATCCCCAGCCAGGTCCCCGGCGCGCTGAAGCATCACTGCTTCTACCCCGAATATTCCCGCGATCACATCGCCCACACGGTGGACATCGCGCCCGATAGCCGCCTGGCGGCGATCCTGGGGCGGGATGGCGCCGCGCTGTCTGCCGAGCCGGTCAACTCGTTGCACCACCAGGCGGTCAAGGCCCTGGGAGCGGGGCTGCGGGTGGTGGCCCAGGCCCCCGACGGCATCGTGGAGGCGGTGGAAGGCACAGGCGGCGCGTGGGTGCTGGCGGTGCAGTGGCATCCGGAAGAACTCGTCGCGTCGCGCGCCGACATGCGGGCGCTGTTCCGCGCCTTTGTGGAGGCGGCGGGCGGATGATCGGCGTTTTTGACTCGGGCGTGGGCGGGCTTTCGGTGCTGCGCGAAATCTGGGCGCAACTGCCCGACGAGAGCACCCTGTACTTCGCCGACACGGCCCACTGCCCCTACGGTTCGCGCAGCGCCGAGGAGATTTGCGACCTGGCCGTGCGCATCACCGATTTTCTCGTTCAATGCGGCGCGCAGGTTGTTGTCGTGGCGTGCAACACGGCATCGGCCGCCGCGCTTCACCATCTCCGCGAGCGATTCTCCGTGCCCATCGTCGGGATGGAGCCGGCGGTCAAGCCTGCGGCCGAACGCACCCGCGTTGGCAAAGTGGGCGTCATGGCCACGCCCGTAACGTTTCAGGGCGAACTGTT
>DAOTVT010000282.1:0-5762 GCA_034436295.1 Anaerolineae bacterium
AATAACGCGAATCTACACGAATGAGGAATAGATGTACACGTACCCGCCGGGTGTTACGCTCCGTTCCCCATTCGCGTGGATTGGCGTTATTCGCGGTTACGGGCACGTAGGGCGGCTTTCCATAGCCGCCGGAGAGCCATCCACGAATAACGCGAATCCACACGAATGAGGAATAGATGTACACGCAGCCGCCGGGTGTTACGCTCCCTTCCCCATTCGCGTGGATTGGCGTTATTCGCGGTTACGGGCACGTAGGGCGGCTTTCCATAGCCGCCGGAGAGCCATCCACGAATAACGCGAATCTACACGAATGAGGAATAGATGTACACGTACCCGCCGGGTGTTACGCTCCGTTCCCCATTCGCGTGGATTGGCGTTATTCGCGGTTACAGAGGCTATCCACGAATGCGCGGCGCTCCCCCGTCCCACAGGAGGACAAGCGCCTCGTAGGGGAGGATCGCGAGTCTCGCGCCCGCCCGCAAGGGTCGCGCGGCGAGGTCGTCGCCGGCGGCGCGGCTGGCGAGCAGCACGCGGGCCTCGCCCGTAGCGCACAGCGTCAGCCGCCGCGCCGAGAAGTTGAGCACGACGAGGCAGGTCTGACCCTCGGTTCGCCGCAGGAACGCCAGGTAATCCTGGGCCCTGGTGTTCAGCGGGACATAGTCGCCTTCCACCAGCGCGGGCGTTTCCCGCCGTAGGTGCAAGGCGCGCCGGTAGAAGTTCAGCAGCGATGCGGGGTCTTCATCCTGTTCCGCCACGTTGACGCCGTCGGCGTAGTTCGGGTTCACGGGCAGCCAGGGTTCCACCTCCGCGGGGCAGAACCCGCCGTTGGGCGCGTGGGCCCACTGCATGGGGGTGCGGCACTTGTCGCGGGTCAGGCGGGCGGCGCGTTCCAGCGCGATGGCGGGCGGCACGCCCAGTTCTTCCACCTGCGCCTGGTAGAACCAGATGCCCAGCACGTCGCGGAATTGGCGGATGTCGGTGAGCATCAGGTCGGTCATGCCGATTTCCTCGCCGTTGTACAGGAAGGGCGTGCCGCGCAGGGTCAGCAGGAGAACCAGGTGCAGCCGCGCCAGTTCCGCGTCGTGGATGCCGTCGCCGAAGCGGTTGTACACGCGCGGCGAGTCGTGGTTGCCCAGCGTGTTGCACGGCCAGGCGTCGGGCGAGATTCTCGCCAGGGCGCTGAGGCGCTCCCGCTGGTTCTTCCGCACCCAGGCAGGGGTCAGGCGCTCCGTGCGCATCAGGGGAAAGTTGAACACCATGTGCAACTCGTCGGTGCCGTCGCCGTGGTAGGCCAGGTTGTCGTCCTCGCCCACCAGCACGCGGTCGCCGTCATAGGTATCCACCAGCGCCCGCAACTCGCGCATCAGGTCGTGCACTTCCGGCTGGCTGTGCTGGTACTGGAACATGGCGTCCCAGAGCCTGGCGCATTCCGCCCGCTGCTCGGGCGTCTGGGCCGACTCGCCCAGGTGTCGCAACTGGCCGATGGTCATGGGCACGGGGTGGTCGGGCATGGCGGGGTGCTCAAAGATCGTCCCGATGGCGTCCAGGCGGAACCCGTCCACGCCCATGTCCAGCCAGAAGCGGGCGGCACGGAACATGGCCTCTTTGACCTGGGGGTTGCGCCAGTTCAGGTCGGGCTGCTGCTTGAAGAAGTAGTGGTAGTAGTACTGATCGCGGGCCGGCACGTATTCCCACGCCGAGCCGCCGAAGGTGGATTGCCAGTTGTTGGGCGGGCCGCCTGCTTTGCCGTCGCGCCAGACGTACCAGTCGGCCTTGGGGTTGTCGCGGCTGGATGCGGATTCCAGGAACCAGGGATGCTGGTCTGATGTGTGATTCAGCACGAGATCCAGGATGACGCGGATGCCCCGGCGGTGGGCTTCGTCCAGGAACCGCCGGAAGTCGTCCAGCGTGCCGTATTCCGGCGCCACGCCCGTATAGTCCGAGATGTCGTACCCGCAGTCAAACAGCGGCGACGGGTAGTGGGGCGACAGCCAGATGGCGTCAATCCCCAGGCGCTGAAGGTAGTCCAGTTTTCCGATGATGCCCGGCAGGTCGCCGATGCCGTCGCCGTTGCCGTCGGCGAAACTGCGGGGGTAGATTTGGTAGAACACGGCCTTCTGCCACCATTTGAGTGCTGCCATTTGGGAAGCCTCTCCTCGTGTTGTTCCCCGCGAGCCCGCCCGACGCTGAAACATCGGGCTGAAAGGGCGAAGCCCTGCGGGCTGGCGCGAACCCGCGGATCCCCATTCGCGGCGTTCGTGATCCAAACGCCCCCGCCCAGGGCGACAGATGGGGTGAGTGCGCACGCCTATGCCCCGAGCGTGCCCAGGAAATCCAACAGCGCCCCGTTGACCTCCTCGGCGGCCTCGTTTTGCACCCAATGCCCGCAGTCCGGGATGTAGTGGATGGTGAGATTGGGCACCCACTTCTCCAGGCCGCGCGTCAACTCCACGCCCAGCGCGATGTCGTCCACCGCCCAGATGAGCAGGGTGGGCGCTTCAATGGGCCGCACGCGCTGGGCCGGGGGATACCGAAACGCGGCGCGGTACCAGTGGATCATGGAGCGGAGCGCGCCGGGCTGGGCCATGGCCGCGGCAAAGACCCGCAGGTCGTCGTCCGAAAAGGCGGCCTTGCGGACGGCAACCCTGCGGAAGAAGAAGCGGGCCGTGCGGCTGGGCGATAGGGCAAACAGCGCTTCGGGGAGCCAGGGGATGCGGAAGTAAAACATGTACCAACTGCGCCGCCTCTGGCTCCAGTGCCGCAATTCGCGGGCGAACGCCACGGGGTGCGGCGCGTTCATCACGACGAGGCGCTCCACGCGATTCGGGTAGTCCATGGCGAAGCGCCAGGCCACCGCCCCGCCCCAGTCGTGCCCCACGATGACGGCGCGCTCGCGCCCGGCCCAGTCCAGAATCGCGGCCACGTCCGCCGTCAGCGCGTCCAGACGGTAGGCGTGCACGTCCGACGGCTTGTCGCTGAGGTTGTAGCCGCGCTGGTCGGGGGCCACCACGCGGAACCCCGCCTCGGCCAGGGCCGGCATCTGCCGCCGCCACGAGTACCAGCATTCGGGAAACCCGTGGAGCAGCACGGCCAGGGGGCCATCGTCTGGCCCGGCCACCATCGCGTGCAGGTGAATCCCGTCGGACGCGGGTATGCGGACTTCGGTCAGTTCGGCCATCCCTTTCGCTCCTCCGATCGCGCCCGCTGGCGGGCGTTGTGCGTTGGCGCAAGATTACCGCAGGTCTCGCGAAGCGTCAAAGCCGCGCCGGTCGGCGGGGCGAACCGTGTGCGGAGGCCGAGGAGTTGATTCACCGTCGCGGCTATGGTATCATAGGCCCGCATCCACGTCAGACTGCGAGGAGGACGCCGTGAGCGCACTTGCTGCCCAGGTTGTGAACCCGTCGGAACTGGTGGCGTATCAGGATGGCGCGGTGGTCAGCCGCGAAATCGTCAGCCAGAAGACGGGAACCGTAACGCTGTTCGCCTTTGACGCGGGCCAGGGCTTGAGCGAGCACACCGCGCCTTTTGACGCGCTGGTGCTCGTCCTGGACGGCGAAGCCGAGATTACCATTGCGGGGACTCCCTTCCGGGTGCAGGCCGGCGAGATGATCCTCATGCCCGCGCACAAGCCCCACGCCCTGAAGGCCGTCCGGCGCTTCAAGATGATGCTGGTCATGATTCGCGCCTAGCCGCGGACGGTTCTACCGATAACGCTCAAGGAGGCTGTGATGAAGATCGTGCGCTATTGCCCCGCGAAAAGTCGGAAGTGCGGCAGGCTCGGCCTGCTGGTGGAGCGCCCCGAAGGGGCCTACGTGCTGGACCTGGCGCGGGCGCGGGTTTGGGCGTTCCCCGGCAGTCGCCAGTCGCCCATCCCGAACGACGTGCTGCCGCTCCTGCGGTCGGGGCAGAAGGCCCTGACCATGGCGCAGAAGGTGCTGGATGCGGCCCTGCGCCGGTGGGACGACCTGCCGTTTGGCGTTGCCATGCCGCTGGGCGACGTGCGGCTGGAAGCGCCCATCGGACGGCCCGGCAAGATCATCTGCCCGGGCCTGAACTTCCGCAAGCATCTGGAGGAGACGCAGGGGCCGGGAGCCAAGCCGCCCGAAAAGCCCTACGGGTTTCTCAAAGCGCCGTCGTCGGTCATCGGCCCCGATGACCCCATCATCATGCCCATCTGGACGCAGAAACTGGACTACGAGGTGGAACTGGCGGCGGTGATCGGTGTGGGCGGCACGAACATTCCGCGCGAAGAGGCGCTGCAGCATGTGGCCGGGTACACCATCCTCAACGATGTCAGCGCCCGCGAGGTGCAGGCAGCGGAGAGGCAGGCTGGCTTCCTCACCCTGGGCAAGAGTTTCCCCACCTCGTGCCCAATGGGGCCATACCTGCTCACGGCGGACGAACTGCCCGACCCGCACGTGCTGAGCATGGAACTGCGCGTGAACGGCGAGATTCGCCAGCAGGGCCACACCAGCGACCTCATCCACGACTTCTCGGCCATCATCGCGTACTGGTCGCGGATGGGGCTTGAGCCGGGCGATGTGATCTCGTCGGGCACGCCTTCGGGCGTCGCCCTGGGCCGGGAGCCCGACACTTCGTGGTACCTGAAGCCGGGCGACGTGGTGGAGGCCCGCATAGAGCGCCTGGGGACGTTGCGGAACCCCGTGGCGGCGCCGGTTGGGTGAGCGCGGGATAGGCTGCTGGCTCACCCCCATCCCCGCACGCGCCAGCGGACGGCGGTCTTGTGGACGGCGACGGGCCACAGGTGGTCGGCCAGGGTGTGGAGCGCATCGGCAAAGCACTCGCCCGCGATCCACGCGCCTGCCTGCGCCGGGTGGCGCACAATCCACACGAGGAGCGACAGGGGCAACTCGCCCCACCCCTTGGGCTTGCCGAAGATCACCCACCGGCCGATGGTGTTGGCGACCAGGAAGAACAGCAGAATGTACCCCAGGCGCAGCAGCGTGCCGATGACCGGCTGGTGCGACAGCCCGCGGTGGCGCGTCTGCTTGGCGTAGGGGTACCAGAAGATCACGAATGCCACATACAGGGGCAGCCCCACAATCGGCCACCGGCGGATGCGCGCCTCGGTGCGCGTGATGTGGTCTTGGTCCAGGTCGGGGTCGGCGAAGTACGTGCCGAAGAGCATCCCCGCCAGCGCGTAGCCGGTGATTTCCAGCGCATAGGCGACGTCCGAAGTGGCATACCAGGTCAGCGCGAAGGCGGTGGGGGTGCAAAGCGCCAGCGCCGCCTCGTTGATTCGCTGGTGGATTTTTCCCGATGGCATTGTCTTCTCCGATGTGCGGTCGCGATGCTGCATTTTCCCCTCAGTGCGGCGGGGTGTCAAACGGCCCCTGCCTTGACCGAGTGGTAGGGCGAGCGTAGGGCAGGTTTCCATACCAGCCTCGGCCTCTGTAACCGCGAATAACGCCAATGCACGCGAATGTAGCGAGCGTAGGGCAGGTTTCCATACCAGCCTCGGCCTCTGCAACCGCGAATAACGCCAATGCACGCGAATGTAGCGAGCGTAGGGCAGGTTTCCATACCTGCCCGCGCGTCCGTATCCACATCTGTTTCATTCGTGTAGATTCGTGTTATTCGTGGATAGTCTCTACCTCACCTATCCCCACCCCGGCCCTGGAGTTTGGCCTTTTTGAGGGAGGACTTGAAAATGGGGTGCCCCTTGGTGTAAAGTAGAGTTATACGAAACCACCACACGAAGGAGGCACCCCGAAATGAATGATACCACATTGCAAACGAGA
>DAOTVT010000283.1:0-2762 GCA_034436295.1 Anaerolineae bacterium
GGCTTTGATGAGAAACTCGGCAAGCGCCCCATCGGCAAAGTGATAGAACGCAGGCGAGACGACATCGGCGAATGGATCGAGGCGCAGTTGGAAGTCCATGAGCAATATCGCCAGGCGCTTGCGCAACTCATGGAGGCGGGCGCGCTTGGGTGGTCTACCGGCAGCGCCAAGCACCTCGTGGAGGTGGCCGATGATGGCGAAATCAAGCAATGGCCTGTCGTTGATGTGTCTTTGACGCCCGCGCCCGCCGAGCCGCGGACGCTGGGGGTTCACGAGTTGCGTTCACTCGGACTGCGCGTGCCGGGCCTGGACGACGCCGAAGCAGCGCCCTCCGGCGCTGGGCGATCGTTGCCCGAAGCAGAGCAGCCCGAAGACGAAAAAACTACACAAGTACAAGGAGATGAGCAAATGGCGGACGAAATCAAGACTGGGGAAGTTCAGGCCCCGGCCCCACAAGTGAACCTGGACGAATTGGCCGCGAAGGTAGCGGAGCGGCTGGCACCGACCGTGAAGGGCGCGATTGCGACTCCGGCGGTCATCAAGAAGAGCGGCTTGGGCGACAGTCCGGTCAAGGCGTTCCTGCACTGGGCCCGCACCGGCGACATCGGCGCTGTCAAGACGGCGGTCGTCTGGGACGAGGCGAACGACACCCAGGGTGCTGTAACCGTGCCCGACGACTTCTACAACCAGATCATCATGAAGGCGCACGAGCAGAGTATCCCGCGCAAGATGGGTGCGATGGTGATCACCACGAGCCGCGACGTCGTGCGCGTCCCAACGGAGGGCACGCCGCTGGCCAAATTTGCCCTGACCGCGGAGGAGTCCGGCTCCTACGATGAGACCGCAGTCGAGCCCTTCGGCGGCGGCGACGTTACCGTCTACAAACTGACCCGCCTCGTGAAGGTCACGAACGAACTACTGGAAGACTCGGCTTTCAACCTGGAGCAGATTCTGTCGGGGATGTTCGCCGACGCCATCGCGCTGACCGAGAACTACTACGCCCTGCGTGGCACCGGTTCAGGTCAGCCGGAGGGCGTGCTGGCAGGAGGCACCCTCGGCAAGACATTCGCAAGCGCCAGCACCATCGCGGCGGCGGAGGTCATGGATTTGTACTACGCGCTATCCAGCGTGTACCGCTCCAACCCGACCGTCGCGTGGGTTATGGCAGACGGTACGGAGAAGGTCATCCGCAAAATCCAGGCCACGTCCAGCGCTGGGGAGTTCCTGTTCCAGGTAACGCCCGCGGGCGTGATTGACCCGAATTCTCTACTTGGCAAGCCGGTGTTCAACAGTAGCCAGATGCCGGACATTGCAGCGAGCGCGAAGACCATCGTGATCGGCGACTGGAGCAAGTTCGTGATTGTGGAGCGCACGGGCATGACCGTGTCCCGCAACCCGTACCTGTACCAGGCGAACGACATCACGGGGTTCTTCGCCAAGATCAGGCTGGGCATGAAGGTGGCACAGGCGGAAGCGTTCCAGTACGGCCAGCATCCGACGGCCTAGTACACATGCTATGACGGGCGGGGGGTATAGCCCCCCCGCCCTGGCGGACAGGGGCGATGCGAGTCCTGTTGTTCTGTCCGACGTTGCGTCTTGAGCCGGAGACGGTCAAGGCCATCCTGGCGCAGGAGTGGGACGGCGGGCTGGACGTGATGTTCACGCGCGACAATCCGTTCGCGGGGCCGACGGAGGAATCTACGGATCCGAACCGGCTGGCCAACATCACGCACGCCTACCACAAAGCGCAGTTGCTCACGATTGCGGGCGGCTACGACGCGCTGTACATCGTGGAGTCGGACATGATCCCGCCGCCGGACGCGCTGAAGCGCCTGGCGGAACTGGGCGTGCCAGTAGCGTATGGGGTTTATGCGCTCCGGCATGGCAAGCCCGTCGTCAATGTCTGGCGCTACGAGGGGAAGAACCTGGGCATGTCGCTGTCGCTGTACCCTGATGAACTGCGGGCGGCCTGGGGAAAGGCCATCCGCTGCAGCGGCATCGGGCATGGGTGCGCACTGATCCGCCGCGATGTACTGCTGAAATTGCCGATGCGTCCCGGACCGGGCAACACCGCGCCCGACTGGTCGTTTGCGGAGGATTGCCTACGGCTGGGCATCCAGCAGTGGGCGCACCTGGGGGTGGTGTGCGGCCACAAGACGCCGGACGGTCGTATTCTGTGGCCAGGCTTGGAGGAGTCTATGACCTGGAAACTCAAGATTGTGAAAGATGTGAACTACCGGCACATGGCCCTGCGCGCCGGAACGGAGATCACCGTGTCTGACGAGACGGCGGTCTACGACCTCACGCGCACAGGCTATGCGGTACTGGTGGAAGCAGAGCAGGAGAGCGCAAATGGCATACGCGACGACGAGCCAACTGAAGACGTATCTCAACATCACGGGGAGCGGCGAAGACGCGCTGCTCGGAGACCTGCTGACGCGGGCGCAGGCGGCGATTGATAGGTACTGCGTCGCAGGTTTGAGGCAGTCTCCGGCACGCGGTACTACACCCTGGACGACGTGATCGGCGACACGCTCCTGGTGGACGAAGACCTGCTGACCGTTACGACGCTGACCAACGGCGACGGGACGGAGATCAGCAGCGCGGATTATGTCCTTGTGCCGCGGAATGTAACGCCGAAGATCGGAATCCAGTTGCTGTCCAGCGCATCGTGGGAGCAGGACGTGGACTCCTGGATCAGTGTTGAGGGCACGTGGGGGTACAGCGCGGTCGCGCCATCGGACATTGTCCATGCGACCCTA
>DAOTVT010000284.1:0-10421 GCA_034436295.1 Anaerolineae bacterium
AGTAGGTGTTCGTCCCCGCCGTGACGACGGCGTGGGGCTTGGTCAATGCACCGTCGGGACAACTGGCGCTCTGGGTCCCGTAGGTGTAGTTGTTTGTTCCCTTCTTCGTCAGGTTGCCGATCTTGCCCGGGTTGCCGGTGTATTCGCAAGACTCGGAATACGTTCCGCCGGAGCCGCCGCTGGCGCTCGCGGTGAGGATGCGATCCAGGTCATCGTAGGTGAATGTCTGTGTCTGGGTTCCGCCTGCCTTGTAGTCCTTGATGGTGAGGACGTTGCCGACGGAGTCGTAGGTATACTCCATCTTCTGCAAGCCCTCAAAGGGGCTGGTGGGGCCGGTCTTGATCCACTGGAGGCGGAAGTTGCCGCCGGCGCCGAAGTAGATGTAGTCGGTTTGCAGGGTGGGGCTGGCGGCACAGCGGCGCGTTGGCCGATACTGTGGCAGAAACGGTTTCAGAGCTGGCCGCCAGAACGCGCGAGGGCTGCAGGGCAGGGCTGGACATGGTAAGGAGCATGGAGAGGGTAGCGATGAAGTGAACCAGACGGACCCAACCAGCGTGATGCTTTCCAAGCATCTCTGCCTCCTGTGGCATACAATTGCCCGCTGCTTGAGGATGACTGCAACGCTTGGGCGCCGTTGCGCGATTGCCGCGACGAGTTTGCGATGCGCTGTTGTCATTCCCAGTATATCACAGGATCATTCACATGACAATTGCACAAACGCATATAAGAGGCCAGGGGTACGGCTGGGTTTCCCTGCGGACTGTGCCAAATGAACTCTGGACGCTGGAACGACTCCAACGTGCTTTCAAGGAGCGCCATGGTGTCCACCTCTCTGACTCCACCATCTGGACATGGATGGATGGAGGAAGAGGGATTCAAATGGAAGCGCCAGCAAAGTTGGTTCCATGAAGCCGAGAAGCACGACCCGCAGTTCGTGGAAAAAAGGGGGCCATCATTGCGGCGTACATGAAGCCGCCAGCGCGGACGCGGGTGATCTGCATAGACGAACTGGGGCCGCTGGCCGTGAAGACTTATCCCGGACAAGAATGGGTATCCGGAGGCCATCGGGCCACCTTTGAGCCCGACTACGGGCGGCGTGGGAAGATCTGGGTGCATGGCGCTTTTGAGCCGGCTACCGGCCAAGCGGCGATCCTGACAACCGCCGCTCGGGATAGCGCCAGTCATATTCGCCTGATAGAGATGGTGATGCGCGAGTTCCCGGCGGATCGGTGGCTGCTCATTGAAGACAACTTGTCGACCCACACTAGTCATCTGGTGAGGTTGGCGCTGGCTGCGTGGCCAGAGGTGCAGGTGCTGTTCTTGCCCAAGTATGCCTGTTGGCTGAACTTGATTGAACCTTTCTGGAAGCAGTTGAAGTCCTTACCTCTTCCTCGGTGAAGAGATGTCCCTGCAGCCAGAACTGGCTGAGCGGGCGATACGCCAGCGTGTCGCGGAGCCCCTGGGACTCTCGGTAGAGCAGGCAGCCCAGGGTATCCTCTCCATCGCCAATGCAACGATGATCCGGATTCTGCGAGCGGTGTCGGTAGCGCGTGGCCGCGACCCGCGCGATTTCACCCTGATTGCCTACGGTGGGGCAGGGCCACTGCACGCGACAGACCTCGCCGAAGAGATGGGTATCCAGATGGTGATCGTGCCGGTGCTGCCTGGGCTGTTCTCGGCGCTGGGTTTGCTGTATGCCGACATGAGTGCCGACTTCGTGGCGACAATTATGCGCCCCCTCGTCACGGAGACCCTGGGTGTGATAAATGAAGCGTGCGATGACCTCATGGCTGCGGCCGAATCTTGGTTCGCCCGCGTTGATGCTGCGCCGTCTGACCGCACGGTGATGCTGTCGGCGGATCTACGGTACCAGCGTCAAAACTACGAACTCAACGTTGGATTGCCTCGCCATCCTGTCTCGGACAGATGTGGCGAGCATCATCCAGCGATTCTACGAGGTGCATTCGGCAACCTATGGGCACAGCAGTCCGGGTGAGACGATTCAGGTGGTCAACCTGCGGGTACGGGCGGTGAGACGGATGGCAAAACCGGAGCCTCACCGCTCGCGCCAGCCCGTGAACCTGCCGGTGCAGCGCCTCGTAGAAGGGGTTCACTGTGGTTTGGGGGGTCAACTGTTGGAGTGCGAGGAGATCAGTCGGGCAGCCCTTCAACCCGGCGATGAGATAGAAGGCCCGGCCGTCGTGAGGAAAGATGGATCTACTACCGTGGTCAACCCCGGCTGGCGGCTGACAGTGGACATGAGTGGGAACTCGTTGCTCCAATGGCATGCCGCACGTGGAAAGGTCAGAAGCCATGGTTAGCACCGCCCTGTCATCGGGCGCTGCAGTTGCCTTGCGTGAATGCCAACCCGGGCCGCCGAGACCCCAATTGCTCACGGCCAGCCGCCCATGTCATGTGCTGTGGGCTTCTCATCCCGTTCGCTAGTGGCCCGCCTTCGGGTCGTGGGTCTGCGACGTCCATAATCCTCAGGTTGACGCTTGGCCTCATCCGCTGTGGATGTCGCCATACAGCGGATGTTCTTCTGCGTCATTGCGCGCGAAGCGCAGCCATCCCTGTGTGGGCGCAAGATTGCTTCGCTTCGCACCCCGCCGCTGTCTTTCTTGTCAAGAACCAAACGTAAGGAAGGTGAGGGAACGGTCGGGCGGGCTACCGGGCTTCCCGGCAGACTGTGAGCCAGCAATACTCATGGCGCTGCATCTCCAGACGCCAGGGTTCGGCAGTGATGGCGTGCCGTTGTTCGCCGGTGAACATGTCTACGAGCACCGCGCCCGCGTGGTCCTTCAGGTTGAGGCTGGCGCTCTGTGGCCGTGCCGATAGATTGTTGAGGACGAGGGCCTCCTCCCTTTCCGGGAGCCGTCGCAGGTATGCCAGGACCGCGGGATTGTCCGTCTGTAGAAAGCGGAGGTCGCCACGTCCAAACACGGGGTGGGCCTTGCGGACGCGGATCATTTCCCGTAGCCGATTGAGCAAGGAATCGGCACGGGCCATCTGCGCCTCAACGTTGACTGTACGATACCCGTAGATGTCGTCGTCAATGACGGGGCAGTAGAGCCTTGCCGGGGCGGCTGTGGAGAACCCCGCGTTCGCCGCGGCTGACCACTGCATCGGGGTGCGCAGGCCGGTGCGATCTTCCAGCCAGATGTTGTCTCCCATGCCGATTTCGTCGCCGTAGTAGAGCACGGGCGACCCAGGGAGCGTGAACAGCAACGAGTAGGCCAGTTCAATCCGACGTCGGTCGTTGCCCAGCAAAGGCGCAAGCCTGCGGCGAATCCCCAGATTCAGCCGCATGCGAGGTTCAGGTGCGTAGAAAGCCCACAGGAATTGCCGCTCCTCTTCCGTAACCATCTCCAATGTTAGTTCATCGTGGCAGCGCAGGAACGTGGCCCACTGACACAGTTTGGGGATGGGAGGAGTGCGGGCAAGGATGGATTCTATGGGCTCCCGATCTTCGCGGGCGAGGGCGATGAAGATGCGGGGCATCAGCGGGAAGTGGAAATTCATGTGGAACTCGTCGCCATCTCCCATGTAGGCGCGCGCATCCTCAGGCCACTGGTTCGCTTCCGAGAGCAGCAAGGTGCCCGGTGCGTGCGCGTCCACAAAGGCACGCAAGCGTTTCAGGTAGGCGTGGGTTTCGGGCAGGTTCTCGCAGTTGGTCCCCTCCCGTTCGAACAAATACGGCACCGCATCCACGCGAAAGCCGTCCACTCCCATGTCCAGCCAAAACCGTACCACGTTCAGCATCTCCTGTTGGACCGATGGGTTGTTGTAGTTCAGGTCTGGTTGGTGGTGGAAGAACCGATGCCAATAGTAGGCGCCACGGAGCGAATCCCAGGACCAGTTGGATTTTTCGGAGTCCAGGAAGATGATGCGAGCATCGCGGTAACGCTGGTCGGTGGTGCTCCAAACGTACCAGTCTCGGTAGCGCGCGTGCTCGGGGTGTCTGGGGTTGCGGGAAGCCTGGAACCAGGGGTGCTGGTCGGACGTGTGATTGGGTATGAAGTCGGTGATGACGCGAAGGCCGCGTCGGTGCGCTTCGTCCAGGAGTGTCCGGAAATCGTCCAGCGTGCCATAGTCGGGGTGGATGGCGCGGTAGTCGGTTACATCGTATCCCTGGTCTCGTAGGGGAGATGGATAAATGGGCAAAAGCCAAATGCAATCCACGCCCAGGTCCTGGATATAGTCCAGTTTGGCCATCAGGCCCCGCAGGTCGCCGATTCCGTCGCCATTGCCGTCGGCGAAGGCGCGGACGAAGACTTCATAGAAGATTGCATCCTTGTACCAGTCGTATCTCATTGGTAGTCTTTCTGTGGCTGGTGCCAGGGCGAGTGTTGGACAGGATCGGCTGGGGCAGGATTACCCCTTTACTGCGCCCGCGAGCAAGCCGCGGACGAAGTAGCGTTGGAATGCCAGGAAGACGATCATGGGCACGATCATGGACAGGAAGGCCGCTGCGGTCAAGAGATGCCAGTTGCCCCCTCGCGGGTCAATCAAGTTGGTGATCTGATAGGTCAGCACCGGGTTGCTGGGCAGCAAAATGATGGCGACCAGCAGGTCATTCCAAACCCACAGAAACTGGAAGATGGCCAGCGAAGCGATGGCCGGCACCGTGAGCGGCAGGGCCAGCCGCCGAAAGGCCGTCCAGTGGTTCGCGCCGTCCAGATAGGCGGACTCAAACAGGTCGCGCGGCAGGCCACCCAGAAAGTTGCGGAGCAGATAGATCGCGTAGGGGAGGCCGAACCCCGTGTGGAACAGCCAGATGCCGAGAAACGTGCTCTGCAGACCCAGTTTGCTGTACAGACGAGCGATGGGCACCAAGGTCATCTGCAAGGGCACGATTTGGAGGCCGACGAGAAGGGCGAACATCCACGAGCGGCCCCGGAAGTCCATCCAGGCGAAGGCATAGGCGGCGAAGGCGGCGAATAGGATGGGCAGAATGGTGGAAGGAATGGTAACGCCGATGCTGTTCAGGAATGCCCGCGCCATTCCTTCGGGGTTGAGCAGGTCGCTGGCGTTGCACTTGAACTTCCCGCTGACGCTCACGCCTGTTGCGCAGTCCTCGGTGTAGGTGGCCGTACCCTTGTATCCGACCAGCGCGTCAATCCAGTTGTTCGCCGTGAGTTTGTACTGGGCGGCCTTTCCCGTGCCCGACAGGGTCCCGAGATAGGCGGAAATGGCGGAGAGCTTATCCAGGGCTTCCTTTGTGCGCGATGTGTCCTGGATGAGGGCTTGCCATTCCGGATGGGTAACGTGGGCCTGTCCGCCGACGCTCTGGCGCAGCATGGGAAGCAGGCGATTGCTCTTCAGATACGGCTCCACGAACGTAGGGTCGCTCAGGTCGGCTGTGGCAATGCCCTTGCCGTCGGCTCCGTGGCATGAGGCGCACGCGACGCGATATTCTGATGCTCCAGGGACCGGGGGAGCGGTGAACACGGTCCACCAGCCCGATTCCTGCACGGCCTGGCGCGAGCGGAACGAGGTGATGAACGTGCCCACGGTGGGAATGAGCCACACAACCAACAAGGCAATGATGGCGACATGTAGAGGAATCTGGGCGAGCAGGTTCTTGAGCCGTTGGGCGCTCATCGCATCTTCTCCTGTTCGCGGAACCGCCGCACATTGATGATCATGATGGGTATCGTAAGCGCGATCAACAGTACGGCGATGGCGGTGGATCGGCCCTGGTTGGTAACGATGAACTTGAACATGCGGTTTGCGATGACCTCGGTGCCGTTCAACCCGTTGGTCATCACAAACACGATGTCAAAAACCTTGAGCACGTTGATGGTCATGGTCGTGGCGACGACGGTGATCGTTGGCAGGATGACGGGAAACATGATGCGCCAGAAGACCTGCCATTCCGTTGCGCCGTCTACACGCCCGGCCTCAATGATTTCGCCCGGTACCGCTTTCAACGCTGCCGATAGGATGGTCATGCAGAACCCGGCCCAAAGCCAAATCCAGACGACCCACAGGGAGATGTTGTTGACGATCCAGCTCTTGTTGGTGAGCCATGCGACAGGGCTCGCCCCAAGGCTTACAAGAACGGCGTTGAGCACGCCGATCTGTGGACCACCGCCGGATTCCAGATGGTAGACAAACTTCCAGATGACGCTTGCGCCGACGAAGGATATGGCCATGGGTAAGAAGACGATGGTCTTGGCGAACCGCTCATATCGCACCCTGTCGGTGAGCACGGCGAACAGCAAACCCGCCGCTACGGTTCCCGGCACGGTCAGGAGTATCCAGAGCGCGTTGTTGCGCAGGGCCTGGAGCATCTCCGGATCGGTCAGGGCGTATCGGTAGTTCTCAAACAGGCCCCAGCAGGGTTGACCCGGGAGGCAGTCGGCCGAGGCTGGGTTCGCGCCGGTCTTGTCCCGAAAACTCAAGACGATCGTGTTGATGGTCGGATAAACGATGAAGAGTGCCATGATCACAAGGGCCGCTGACAGATAGAGCCAGGGAACCCACTTGCTTTGTTTCATGACCTTGGGTGTCATGGTTGCTCTCCTCTATCGGACAACCGTTGCGGCGCACCTGCGCTGGTCCCCTCAGGGCACTCCGTGGGGAGCGCCCTGAGGGTTGGGTATGTGCAGTGCTACTTCTTCAGCGCATCGGCTTGGGCCTTGGCGGCGGCGGCCAGGGCGGTGTCCAGGTCGGCGCCGTTGACGTAGTCCACGATGGCTTTCCACTCGGCCTCGCCGAAGGGGGCGGGGATGGTGTCGCCGATGTCGGGGGTGAAGCCGGCGGCAGCGGCGAGGGCCTCGGCCTTCTTGATGAGGGCGGGGTCGGAGTAGTTGCCGAGGGCGAGTTTGTTGGGCGAGAGGTCAAAGCCGACCTTGGCCCACTGGGCGGCTCCTTCTTTGCCGGTGAGGTAGGCGACGAGGGCCTTGGTTGCCGGGGAGGAGCCGAAGGCCATCATGAAGTCGGCGCCGCCCTGCATACCCTTGGCGCCGGGTACGGCGAAGAAGTCGTAGTCGGTGCCGTACTTGAGGTTGGGGTACTGCTTGGCGATTTCGCCGCCTGCGAAGCCGGACTGTTTGACCATCATGGCCTGTGGCGGGTCGGAGAAGACCTTGTAGATGGCGTCCAGGAAGGAGGTGGAGACGGTGCCAGTGGCGCCGCCTACGGTGTACTTGGGGTCTTTGGCCCACTTGCCGTAGGTTTCATAGGCCTTCTTGACGCCTGGGTCGTTGTAGGGGACCTTGCCGGCGATGATGTCCATGACGTACTGGGGTCCCTGCTGGACGAGGAGGATGTCCTGGATGAAGTCGGAGCCTGTCCAGCCGGTGGCGGGTCCGGATTCCATGCCCATGGACCAGGGGACGTTGCCGTCGGCGACCATTTTTTCTACGAGGGCTTCCAGGTCGGCCCAGGTTTTGGGCACCTCGTAGCCGAAGAGTTTGAAGTTGGCCGGGCTGTACCAGATGATGGTTTTGATGTCGGCTTTGACGGGGACAGCGAGCCACTTGCCGTTGACGGTGCCCATGGTTTTCCAGAAGTCGGCGTAGTTGGCCGGGTTCGCGCCGAGGGTGGAGAGGTCTACGAGTTTGTCGGTGTAGAGGGTGAGGGGCGCGGTGGTGGGCCAGAAGACGACATCTGGCGGGGTGGACTTGACCTTGGTGTCCAGGACGGCAGCGTCGCGGGTGGACTGGGCGACGATCTTGACGCCGCAGGCATCCACGAAGGGTTTGAGGACGGCATTGAGTTTCTCTTCTTCTGCGCCGGACCACTGGTAGAGCAGGGTGAGGGTGTCGCCCGCCTTGGCACCCATGCAGTCAATGGCGGGGGCGGGAGGGGCCGTCGGCTCGGGCGGAGTCGTCGGCGCAGGGGTCGGCGTTGGCTTGGCCTGGTAGGGCGGCGGGGCCGTGGGTGCGGGCTTTGCGCCACAGCCGGCGAGAGCCATGCTGACAACCAGGGTCAGCGCCACGAAAGCGAAAATTCTGCGTCTCATCTCATTCTCCTCTCTGAAAGCGGGTTCGGGGTCCATTTTCCAAACTGACTACAAATGTTGAACCGATTTACCGTCTTGCTGTGTCTGGCGGACGGCGACGGAATGCCGTCAGGGTTCATCACCTCCTTTCCTGAGCCGCATGCGATGACATGCTGCATCGTAGGGCCGTGTTCATTTCGTGTGCCGAAGTTGGTTTCATCGTGCGCGCGCAGCAACCTCAAACGGTGCGGACGCCTTTGGCTCCGCAGGAATCGCGAATCACCAGTTCCGTGTCCAGCATGACGGAGGGCACGTCGGTGTCCCCCTCAAGAAGCGCGATGAGCACCACTGCTGCCGTCCATCCCAGACCATAGGCGGGTACGTGGATTGTTGTCAGTGGCGGGGTGATGTAGCTGGCGAAGAACAGGTCGTCAAATCCGACAAGGGCGATATCCTCGGGAATCCGAAGCCCGGCGGCGCGAATGGCGTGCACCGCTCCGAGGGCGATGACATCGCCTGCAGCAAATACGGCTGTAGGGGGATGACGCAGCGCAAGTAACTTCTCCATAGCCGCGCGCCCGCTCTCGGGCAGGAAATTGCCTACACCTACGTAGTCCGGGTCAAAGGGAATGCCATTCTCTTCCAGTGCCAGACGGTAGCCGGCGAGGCGTTCCTGAGCGCTCATCTGAGAGAGGGGCGCGTTGGAAATGAAGCCGATCCTGCGGTGGCCCAGGGCCACAAGATGGCGTACGGCCTGGCGAGCGCCGGAACGGTTATCCACGTCCACACAGGGGAACGGGAGGCCGGGTAGGTGGCCGTGTATGACCAGGGGGAAGCCTTCCGCAGCCAATTGAGGGAGAACGGGGTCATCAGACCGAGGGCCTGACAAGATAAGGCCGTCCACCTCTTGCTCGCGGATAAGGCCCAGGTATGCGTCGTGGCTCACCACGTCCTCGGAGGTCTGGACGATGATACGGTATCCGTTCTTTCGGGCGGCGGCGGTTACTCCTTGTAACAGGCCGGGCCAAAAAGCGTCAGCAGAGAGGGGATCTTGACCTTCGCCAAGGATGATGCCGATCCGATACGCTCTGCCGCTGGCAAGGGATCGAGCAGCGGACGCGGGGTAGTAATCCAGGTGGCGTGCAGCTTCCCATACGCGCCGGCGGGTTTCGTCGCTGATTTTGATGCCGGGCACGTTGTTGAGGACAAAAGAGACCGTCGTGCGCGAGACACCTGCTAGTTCCGCGACTTCTCGGCTGGTAACCTGTCTGCGGGCCAAGGGCTCCTCCCTGTCCAGCCACTGGCTGGGTAATGCGCGTTACTAACACGTATTAGTATACCACGAACTCGCAATTTTGTCAAGCAAAATTGGGGATCGTGTTTTCTGGAGCAGGACAGTTGATTCGCGGGATGTTGTCATATTTGGCAGCGGGGCCGCAGCGGGCGATTAGGCCAGCGGATGAGTGAGGTAGCCAGGACGGACAGTTCAAAAAACCCTTGACTTCCCTGCAAAAGTGTGGTACACTTTCCATAGCGGCAGACATGGCGACGATGCGCCTGTGTCTGGAAGTTCACCTGCCGCACCGCCGCGTTGCCTGCCTTCTTGACCCTGAATGGGCATGAGAGCCGACCGACTGGGAACGCTCACGCAGGTGGAAGCGCAAGCCCCCTCGACTCTCAAGGGACTCCTGGGAATCTCAACTCTCGGATTGGGTGGGCTGTCGTCACCCAGACGACACATGATGTTTATGTAGGAGGAGGTGAGAAAGCATGGAGAAACTGGAAGGCCCCTTTATCCTGGTCACCCCGGAGCGGTGCGTGGGCTGCCACACCTGCGAACTGGCATGCGCTGCGGCCCACACCTCAGCGGGCAACATCATCGGCGCGGTTCTGGCTGGTGAGAGGCTGCACCGCCGCAATCGCGTAGTCCAGGTAGGCACTGTGAAACTGTCCACCCAGTGCCGCCAGTGCGAGGATGCGCCCTGCGTGCGAGTCTGTCCCACCGGCGCAACGTATCGCACCGAGACCTACACGGCAGTGGATCAGCGGCGGTGCATCGGGTGCAGGCTTTGCATGATGGTCTGCCCCTTCGGCGCGATTGAGGTGTCGGCAACGGAAGTGGCTGGCCGCCAGAAGGCCGCGGCTTTCAAGTGCGACCTGTGCGTGGACCGGCCCGGGGGGCCGGCTTGCGTAGAAGCCTGCCCCACCAAGGCGCTCAGCCTGAAATACCCTACCGAGGTCATCCGCCAGACGACTCACACCGCAGCCAGGCAGTTCCTGGAAGCATTGGAAAGCCAGAAGCGATTAGAGCCTATCCGAAAAGCCGCGAGTGTGGTATACTTCATGCCATCTCATGACTCGAGGAGGCAACCGAGATGGCCGATGATGGACTGGGTGTGGATCCCGAATACCAGATTCCTGACGAGCTGTGGGAGCGCATAAAGCCCTTACTTCCAGCGCCCAAACCGAA
>DAOTVT010000285.1:0-11768 GCA_034436295.1 Anaerolineae bacterium
GTGCTTCGCCTCGGATGAGCAGATCGCGCGCTTTCGGGAGATTGTGCGGCGCGCCCTGGGCGATCGGGCGAGACTGCGCCGCGAAAGGTGAGGGCGGCCCCTCCCTGGCCCGCTGCGGCGGCTATGGAAAGCCGCCCTACGTGCTCGTCGCGAGTGAGGCGGCTATGGAAAGCCGCCCTACGTGCTCGTCGCGAGTGAGGCGGCTATGGAAAGCCGCCCTACGTGCTGGCCCGCTGTGGCGGCTATGGAAAGCCGCCCTACGTCCTCGTCGCGAGTGAGGCGGCTATGGAAAGCCGCCCTACGTGCTGGCCCGCTGCGGCGGCTATGGGAAGCCGCCCTACCTCTATGGCGGTGGACGCGGTAGGGCGGCCCGCGCTCATTGCACGTTGGTCTGCACCACCAGACGGATCATGTTGTAGCCCACGCTCCAGGGGTCCTGCCAGAACGAGTGGTGCTCTTCCCAACCGAGGCCGCGGTCGTAGAAGTTCGCCCCCATTGGGATGATTGCCGAGGAGTCCGTGGTGATGGACGGCGTTGTGCCCACGGTGCCGCTCTGGTAGCGAATGGCGACGAGCACCGGCTGGGGATTCAGCAAGACGAGTCCCGCCGACGAGAGATCCACGGTGGCCCAGTTCGGATAGAAGGTCGTGATCGTCTGCGGAGCGCCTTCGGCCAAGAGGGGGCCGGGAGTGCCCGCGCTCATGGCGTAGATTTGCGGTTTCACGATCACGCTCGTCGCGCCGCCAACGGGGTACAGCATCGCCCGCACCGACACGGGCCGGATCGGGTACAGGTCGGGCGCGGCTTCCAGCACGATGGCCACGGCGTCGCCGGATGTGTAGGCCTCATTGTACGCCTCGGCTGCCCCGTTGTCGCGCGCCAGTTCCGACAGCGCGGGCGTGCGCGTGGCGGTCGGGGTGCGGGTGGGTGTGGGCGTTGCCGTCGCGGTGCGGGTTGGCGTGGGCGTTGGTGTTGGGGTCGCGGTGGGCGTGGCGGGCGGGCTCTGCAGGCTGAAGACGACGGGAAGCCACAACCGCGCCTGGGCGCCGGGCACCCACGTGGGCGATGGGCCGGGGGTGTTCGTGGGGCGGCGCGTGGGCGTAGCCGTCGCCGTCGTGGTGCG
The DNA here is from genome assembly GCA_034436295.1 of Anaerolineae bacterium. GTDB lineage: Bacteria > Chloroflexota > Anaerolineae > DTLA01 > DTLA01 > DTLA01. The sequence continues at coordinate 1,124 of DAOTVT010000285.1, forward strand.
GGTGGCGGTGGGCGTGCGCGTCGCGGTGGGCGTGCGCGTGGGCGTGGGCGTCGGGGTTAGCGTTGGCGTCGGCGTGGGGGTGGGCGTGGATGCCGCCGGATACACATACGCGATGGCTGCCTCGTCTTCCGCTTCCAGGGAGCGCTTCTTGGTCTCGCCCGCGCTGGCGAACCCGTACATGGTCTTGTGCGTGTCGGCCGAGCCGTACAAATCCAGCAGCACCAGCGAATGGCCCAACTCGTGGGTGGCGATGTTCTGGACGTCCATGGTGCCGGGCGCGCCGTTGGTGCTCCAGTCGTAGGTCAGGTCGTTGAACACGATGTCGGATTCTACAATCTCGGTGGGTTTGGAGATTTGCCACCAGAAGTAGTTGGTGGCAATGGAGCCTGTGTCGCGGTTGACCCACGAGATCACGTTCTGGCCGTCGGCGGCGGCATCGGACTTGGTCGTCGTGCCGCCGTCGCGGAAGACGAAATCGGCTCCCGCCACGCTGCTCCAGGTGTTCATGGCGGCCAGGACGGCGTCCAGTTCATCGGTGATGTCGGTCGTGTTTGGGTTGACATAATAGAAATTGGGCATGGGCTGGGGGTAGGCGCCTTTGGACCATTTGGCCCCCGCGTAGGAGTAGGTTACGGTGAAGTTCACCCCATTGCTGGTGCCGCCCGCCGTTACGACGCGAACCGGCCCCGACGATGCGCCGCCCGGGACGCGGACGCGAATCTGCGAGTCGGACCACGACACGACACAGCCCTGCACCCGTTGGGAGCCGACCTGGAAGAACTCCACGCGGCCGCTGCCCTGAGTCGCGCCGAAACCGGAGCCGTTGATGGTAACCAGCGTGGAGGTCGTCGCGCAGCCTGTGCCAGACGTGCGCAGGTAGTCCTGGTGGGCGGGGCCGGAGGTGGGCGAGATGTTCGTGATGACGGGCGCGGCAAGCGCGGCCCCGATTTCTTCGGGCGCGGCCGCGGCTTCGGCCCACAGCGCGTCGGGGATGCGCACGCCGGGGACGCCGACGAGTTCCCGCAGGAAGTCGGCGAGCGGCATCGGCGCCAGGTCTTCGCGGTACACGCGGCCGCGCTCCATCCAGAAGCGGCCCTGGAACCCGCCCACGGTGCGCAGGTCGGTGTCGCGCAAGAACAGGACAACGCGATCGCCCACATTGAAGGTGGCCACGTCCGAGACGCCCAGGGCCAGCCCGTCCACCTCGCCGCCCGGGATGTCAAAGGAGTATGGTGTGGGCGGGTCGTCGGGCTGGTTGGAAACCCGCCCGGTGCTGTCCTTCAGCACATGCTCCACGCGCAGGGTAACGGTGGTTACGATGAGCGTGTGGGCGGCGTTCCAATGCGGGGTCAGGCCGACGACGGTGCCGACGATGCCGGTGTCGCCCTGCTCGGCGATTTGGCGGATGGAGAGCGGCTGCACGGCGGCCGAGGCCACGGGCGCGGTGGCCAGCGCCGCGATCAGGCAAACCCAAACAAGAGCGCCGATTCGCTGCCATCGGCGCCGATGGGCACGAGAGAGATTGTCCATGGGAATCCGAGTCCTCCGGCGGTGAGTGTAGCCTATCGGCGGCCGGCTGTCAAAACACCCGACGCCATAGACTATAACGCAGTTCCCTTGAAAAAGCCACGCCCGGAGGGCCGGACGTGGCTCGGAACGGATGCCGAACCTGTGGCGAATCGCGGGCTTGCCTACTGCGGATCGCCATCCGCCTGGAGTTTGTACGACGCAACGTCAGAGTAATCGCGCCCAAAGAATAGGATGTCAAACGCGCCGACCTGCGATGGGTTGAGGTCCTCCGGGTCCGCTAAGGCCGGCTCGCACCCCACCACGATGCCCCCAGCGTTGTACAACGTTCCCGCCACCTGCACCCATCGTACGGTGGAGCCGTGGTCGTTGCGCAACTGCCCCGTGATGTGGTACAAGCCGAGGTCGTCCAAACCCCCAGAATGCGCCAAGAACGTCAGATTGGGCCACTTCTCCCCCATCACCAGGCCGTCGGGCTGGCCGAACTCGTAGTACGCCCAGCCTGTCGGGTTCTGCAGGAGGGCATGGAAGCAGGTTGTCTCCCCCGCAGGCACGTCGTCCAGTGGCGTCCATGCCAAATTCGCGGTGATCATCTGCCCGCTGCCATCGTAGAATGCGATGGGAACCTCCACCAGCCAGAGATCGTCGGCCGTGTCGTTGAACACCTCGCCCACGACGTGCAGCCAATTCGCCTCGTCCACGTAATGAGAGTAGTTGTCCAGCACACGCAGCCCTTGCGGCGTTCCGCCGGGCGTTGCGGTCGGCGTGCGCGTCGGCGTTCTTGTCGGTGTCCTCGTTGGGGTCCGCGTCGGCGTGCGCGTGGGTGTCCGCGTGGCGGTGCCTGTGGCCGTTCGCGTCGCCGTCGGTGTGCCCGTCGGCAAAGGCGTCAGGTTCCACTGTCGGAATACGACTGGCAGCCACAGCCTCGCCTGCGCGCCGGGCACCCAGGTGGGCGATGGGCCGGGCGTGTTCGTGGGGCGCGGCGTGTAGGTTATGGTGGGCGTGGGCATCTCGGTGGGCGTGTGGGTTGGGGTGCCCGTGCGGGTAGGCGTATGGGTGCGCGTCGCGGTGGGCGTGCGGGTGGCTGTGGGGGTTGGCGTGTGGGTGGCGGTGGGCGTGGCCGTGGGCGTCGTGGTGGTTGCCGCCTGTGATGACGTGCGGATGCGAATGGCCACATCTTGCGAATAGTGGGCGCCCAGGTCGGTCCACGATGTCCCGTTGGGGCTGATATACGTGCGGCCGGTCTCGTGCGGCCCGTCTCGGTCGGAGGCCACGGGATACGTGTAGGATTGGTTGGTGAACTTCACCACGGCGATCACGTCATCCCCGGCGCTGACCGGTACCGGCGCGTCCAGTGCAACCGAATGGTATCCTGGCTCGTTGAAGGCGTTGTTCAACTTCTGGGCCAACAGATTGCTGAGCGTTGTCCCATTGAAGTCGCCGTAGAGGTACACATCCACGTCGGTGGTCTTGTCGGTCGTCCAGAACTCCACGCGGGTCACATTTGTGTTCGCGGGAGGGTAGAATTTGGCCAGACCCCACAAGGTGGTACTCCCGACGCCCCAAGCAGTGCCCTGCCATCCGGCTTCGTCGTAGTATAGGATGCTGCCGGCGGTGTCGTAGTCCTGCCACTGGTACAGGAAGGCTGAGTTGTAGCCGATCTTCGCCGAGCCGTAGGCAATGGTGAAGTAGCCGCGTTCCGATCCCAAGCCGCACGCCCCGCCCCAGTTCGTGCCCCACGAGTTTTTCACGATCCACGCGCCGGTTCCGCCCGCGTGCGGCAGCGAGTCATCCCAGCCGATGATGAGCACGCCGTGGTTGGGGTTGCCCGATCCGGTGTAGTAGAGCGTGTAACTGCCGTCGTAGGCGCTGAATTCCCGCTGCCAGGCGTTGTTGGAACTGCCTGCGTACATCGTGGTCATCACCGGCCCGTAGGTCATGATGTAGTTCTTCAGCGTGTTGGTGTCCGGCATCTCTGAGCCGGAGATGACGCGCCAGTCTAGCAGGGTCTTCTGATACGGGCAGCCCGTGGTGCAGGGCACGTCGGAAGGCACATAGGGGTCGCACGATTCCAGCACAGTGCCGGCCTGCGAGAAGAAACTCGCCATGCGGTAGTAGTTGCCGCCGCCGCAGGAGCCGGCATACCAGTCGCACTCTTTGGCGTTGTTCTCCGAGAAATCCCACGTGCCGGCGTTGTCAATGAGGAGTTTGGATTCAAAGGCGGCGATGCTGGCGAAGGCGTAGCATGCGCCGCAGGGGTTCTGGTTCTTGACCGACGTTACCTTTCCGTGCTCGCGCCAGTCAAAGCGCGATAGGTTCGCCGCAGGCGCGGGGCCATCCCAGGTGGCGTGGAAGTGCGAGAGGTTTACCGACGGAGGGATATAGCCGCCCTGGGGATGTGGCTCATAGGGTTCGGGCGGCGCAAGAGGCGCTTGCTGGAACACGATCTCCGCTCCGGTCGGGGCCTGCGGCGCGGGCGCGCTCATCGCTTCGGCGGCGAGGCCCAGCACCAGGGCGACGCCCACCGCGGCGGACACCCAGGCCAGGACGATGCGGGCGCGGGGCCCACGCAGGCGCAACACATTGGTACCCATTTCCCTACTCCTTTCACTGGGCTGCAGCCGGAGCGGGCTTTGAGCATGGCGCCGTCGGACGGGCCTGCGGGGCTAGAAGCGCGCCTCCCACTCCCCCACGGCAGCACGGATCAACCCGCGGATGGCGATGTCTGGAATGTCGGCGGGGCTGTCGTACAGCACGCCGTCCACCTCCACGCGGACGATGCCCTGGCCGTCGGTGCGGAGGTGAACCTGCACGTCAATGCCTTGCTCCTTGCGTCGCCGCTGGATGATGGCCTCAATCTCGTCCACGAAGGAACTGCCGGCCCCGCCGGACGCGATGCGCGAGCCAAGCCCTCGTCCGAGGACGGCCAGCCAGCCCTGGGACTGCGGCGCGGCCAGATTGGCCTTCTCCAGTTGGGCGAGGAAGGCTTGCTGCGCCAGTTCGCGCGCCGGCGCGTAGTGTTTGCCGGTGGGCACGGGCTGCTCTTCGGGGGCAGCGGGGCGGGGCGCAGGCTGTGCGGGCGGCGCGGCCGGCTCGGCGAAGGCGACCAGGTCTCCGGCAGCCAGCAGGATGGCCCTGCGCGCCGCGGGGTCATCCACATCTTTGATGCGGCGGTAGGTGCGCCCGCCGACGATGACCTCCAGTCGCCCGGCCCATCCGCGGCGCCGCAACACGATTTCGGGCGGCGGGGCCATCTCGCCCACGTCGGCCTTTGTCGGCTGCGGGCGCGTCCGGCGCAGGTAAACGAGCAATGCCACGATGAGCGCGATGATCGCGAGGAACGTGCCGATCAGGAGGTACATGAGTTCCTGCTGGCTCCAGGCGCTCAGGTCCAGGGTTCGCATGGCCGCTACTCCGCAGGGCTGCGGGTTTCGGGGGGCAGCCCTACGCACCCATTATAGCACTGGGCCGCGCGGAGGTCAATGGGACAAGAGGTATATCCGGCCCCATTTGGTCCTCTCCCCGCATGGCGGCTATGGAAAGCCGCCCTACGGTTCTGTCGGCGGGGCGGGGCGAGGGGACAGGGCGCGGGCCCGCCTGGCGCTGAGGCGCCGGGCTGGGCTGACCTCACCCCCTCGTTCCCCCTCTCCGCTGGCGGAGAGGGGGATGCCGAAGGCCGGGGGTGAGGTGCGTGGGCCTGCGTGCCCCCCTCGCCCTGGTCCTCTCCCCACATGGCGGCTATGGAAAGCCGCCCTACGTGTGCTGGCGGCGGAGCGGGGCGAGGGGATTGCGAAGACCCTAAAGGTCTCGCAGACCTTTAGGGTCTCCTATCCCGCAAGGCGGGGCGGGTGCGACGTACCCGAAACCGCCTTGCAAGCGTTAGGATTTGTGCTAGAATACGCTCGGAGTTGCCACGGTTCGTCGCACGCCCGTTGCGGAGCATCGCAGACCTGCAGGGCGGCCTGGCGGCTGCTCTCCTCACACCAAATGGCTCTCCCCAATCGTTTGTGTGCCGCTTGTGCGGCGTATCCACCCAGGCGCACTGCGCCCCACAAAACGAAAGGAGTAGGCACATGGAACGGAAGCGGATCCTCAAGGGTGTGGTTTTCCTGGTGGCGGCTCTCGTCTTGGCGGGAGCGGTGGGGTTGACGCTGGCCCAGGGGCCAGGGGAGGACGACGACGTTCTGCCTCAAGGCGACGTGGGCGTGGCGACCGCTATGGATGATGTGATTCCCATTCAAGGGCGGTTGCTGGACCGCAACGGCAACCCCATCAATGGCACACGTACCGTCACGATGACCTTGTATGACGCGGCTACAGGTGGTACGGCACTTTGTACAGACGCAGACCCCGTTACGGCGGTCAACGGGTTGTTCAACGCGTACATGGATACCTGCGAGGCCTCGGACCTGAACGGGCGGCAGGTGTGGCTGGGCATCAAGGTGGGCAGCGATGCGGAGATGACGCCTCGGCAGGCGATCTACGCGGTGCCGTACGCGTGGAGCCTGCGGCCCAGGGCGGTGATCAGCGAGAGCCTGTCGGGCGCGGTGCTAAACGTGTTCAACCACGGCAGCGGCTGGGGGCTGGACGCGTACAGCAAGGGCCATGACGCGGTGCACGGCCGCAGCGACGCGAACAACCATGCGGGGGTGTCGGGCGAGAACTCCGGCGGCGGGATCGGCGTGTACGCGTGGAGTGCAGGCGCGGGGTTGAGCGGGCCGGCGATGAAGGCGGTGGCGGGAGGCGCCAATGGCATTGCGCTTCACGCGGGCGCCAACAGCAGCGACGCCTCGGTGGTCATCAGCAACGATGGCGCCGGGCCGCTGCTGGAGGGGTTTGGCGGGGACGGCGGCGAGGATGAAATCCGCATCAACAACAACGGCTCCATTGAGACCAAGGCCGACTCGTATGTCTTCATCCCCGGCACGCAGATCATCAAGAATCTGAGCAGCGACACGACTCGCTGGGATGTGCAGCAAAACGGATCGGTCCAAATATGGCGCGGGTCCGAGCCGGGCAGCAAGACGGTGTATCTCTCCATCGTCTTGCCTGCCGTGTTGTACGGCCAGCCCGTGGACGTTGAGAACATAACCGTATACTACAAGTGCCAGGACGGGAGCAAGGCGTATATCACCTCAACATTCTTGGCAAAGCAAACGAGTGCGGATGACTGGGCTACCCTCGTTTCTGACCACACTGACCGCAAAAGCAATACGGCGACGTCCTACACGCTAACGGTGAACAATGCCCTGTCGGCAAACCAGGGGATTCTGGGCATGTGGTTCAACTTGCAATTCCCAGACGATAGTACCTACATCCAGTTGGGCGGCGTGCGCATCCAACTCGGCCATCACAGTCTGTACTAGGAGGGTGGCCATGAGACGCAGATTCGCGCGCATGGGGCTGCTCCTTGCGGTGGCCGTGGCGCTGGCGCTGGGGGCCGTGGCGATGACCTCGTCCAACTACCGGCTGGACTGGTTCACGCCAGCGACGAGCAACGGCGGGGGCACGTCCACGTCGTCCAACTACGTGGCCCACTTCACCGTGGGGCAGACGGTCATCGGCACGATGGCGAGCACCAACTACCAGGCGAACCTGGGCTACTGGTACGGGCTGGTGCGCATCTTCCGCCGCTTCCTGCCGGTGGTCATGGAGAACCAGGCGTACTAACGCTGTGCCGTTTCAGGCGGGCGACGGGAGCCAGACCGTGAAGGTGCTGCCCTTGCCGGGGGCGCTCTCCACGGTGATGCGACCGTTGTGGGCCTCGGCGATCCACTTGGCGATGGCCAGGCCGAGGCCCGTCCCGCCTTTGCCGCGGGTGCGCGCTTTGTCCGAGCGATAGAATCGCTCAAAGATGTGCGGAAGGTCTTCGGGCGGGATGCCGATGCCGGTGTCGGCGACGGAGATGCAGACCCAGCCGGGCTCGCGCTGGAGGGAGAGGGTTACCTCGCCGCCCGGGGGCGTGTACTTCAGGGCATTGTCCACCAGGTTGAGCAGCAACTGGCGGAGGCGGTCGGGGTCGCCCATCACGAGCGCCTGATCCTCTTCGCCCAGTTTCACCTTGACGCCCTGGGAGAGCCTTTGCGCCTGGCGGTACACGTCCAGCAGGAGGGTGTCCAATTCCACGGGCTGGAATTCCAGTTTGACGCCGGCGTCGGCCTGGGCCAGCAGGAGCAGGTCGGTAACCAGGCGCGACATGGCGCCGACATCCACCTCTATGGCGCGGAGGGCCTCGCGGCGGGCGTCGGGGTCTTCCAACGCGCCGCGCCGCAGCAGGTCCAGGTTGCCCTGAATCGTCGTCAGGGGCGTGCGCAACTCGTGCGACACGTCGGCCACCAGGTGCTGCTGCGCGCGGAACAGGTCTTCGAGCCGCCCCAGCATCTCGTTGAAGGTGGCCGTGAGGCGGCCCACCTCGTCCTGGACGGTTGGCTCGGGCAGGCGGCGGCTCAAGTCCTCGGCGCGGGTGATGCGCAGCGCCGCCTGGGTTACCTGGTCAATGGGGCGGAGGGCCGTCCGCGCCAGCGCGAACCCCACGATTCCCGCCGCCAGGATGGCCAGGAACGAGCCGGCCGTGAGGAGTCCTGCCACCCGCCGAAGCGTGGCGTCCACGCTCTGGAGCGACGCGCCCACCTGGACCGTGCCGACGTTGTTGCGGAGCACCACCAGCGGCGTGCTGAAGATGCGCACGCGCGCATTGCCCGCCCGAACGGTGGCCAGGACACTCTCGCCCTGGCCGGTCTTCTGGAGGGTCTCGCTGTCCAGGGGCAGGTTCTGGTCGCCGAGATTGGCCGAGCGCGCCGCGATGATTCCATCGGCGCGAACGATCTGCCAGTACGTGTCCGGCGTGGAGAAAGCGTCCATCGGCGGGAGGCGCACCCGTCCCGACACCAGCACCGACAGGGGATTGTTCTCGGCCCGAATGGACATGACGATCTGATCGGCCAGGGTCTGCACCTGCCGATCCACGTCGGCGTAGGTGCGGTAGGCCAGCACCGCGTACACGGCCACGTCAAAAATCACCAGCACAAACGCCAGCAGCCCCACGTACCACAGGGTCAGCCGCGCGCGAATGGGCATGGCCTTACTCCTCGCGGAGGACATAGCCGACCCCCCGCACGGTGTGGATGAGCCGAGGCTCGCCGCCCGCCTCCAGTTTGGCGCGCAGGTAGCGCACGTACACCTCTAGGATGTTGGACTCGCCGCCGAAATCGTAGCCCCAGATGCGGTCGTAGAGGACGTCGCGGGTGAGGACATGATTCGGGTGGAGGAGGAACAACTCCAGCAGGTCAAATTCCTTGGCCGTGAGCTCTATGACGCGGTCGCCGCGGGTTACCCGTCGGGTGGAGGTGTTCATCGTCAGGTCGGCGAAGCGGAGGACTTCTTCCTGCTCCGCGCGTTGGCGGCGGCGCAGGAGGGCGCGGATGCGGGCCAGGAGTTCCTCAAAGGCGAAGGGCTTCACCAGATAGTCGTCGGCTCCGCTGTCCAGGCCGGCTACACGGTCGGCCACAGCGCCCTTGGCCGTGAGGATGAGGATGGGCACGTCGCTGCCCGCCCGCAGGCGCCGACACACCTCCAGCCCGCTCATGCCCGGCAGCATGAGGTCCAGGATGACCAGGTCGGGGTCGCGGTCGCGCGCGATGGCCAGCGCCGACTCGCCATCGGCTGCCACGTCCACGGCGTAGCCTTCAAAGGCCAGGCCGCGCCGCAGCAGGTCGGCGATCTTCGTATCGTCTTCCACGACCAGGATGCGCTCCGCCATATCCCTACCGGCAGGATCATCCGCGAATCCGTTCGTTTGTTCGCGGATAGCGATAAGGCCGCCTTTGGGTGGCGGCCTTGCTTGCAGGTGGGCGAAACAGGGCTCGAACCTGTGACCTCCTCGGTGTAAGCGAGGCGCTCATCCCAACTGAGCTATTCGCCCGCAGCGAGTATATTATACGGTGGGTGTGTGATTCTGTCAATCGCGTTGTGTGGATGGGCGGGTTTCCGTGCCCTACCCTTCACCCTAGCCCTCTCGTCGCGGGCGGGGCTGGGGGCGGGCGGGCCACCCCTCACCCTAGCCCTCTCCCCGCAAGGCGGGGCGAGGGGACGGGCGGGCGGCTATGGAAAGCCGCCCTACGTGCCTCCCCTACCCGTAGGTCGGGTTTCCATACCCGACCGGCGGCAATGGAAAGCCGCCCTACGGTTCTGTCGGCGGGGCGAGGGGACGGGCGGGCGGCTATGGAAAGCCGCCCTACGGTTCTGTCGGCGGGGCGAGGGGGCGGGCGGCTATGGAAAGCCGCCCTACGGTTCTGTCGGCGGGGCGAGGGGACGGGCGGGCGGCTATGGAAAGCCGCCCTACGTGCCTCCCCTACCCGTAGGTCGGGTTTCCATACCCGACCGGCGGCTGTGGAAAGCCGCCCTACGGTTCTGTCGGCGGGGCGGGGCTGGGGGCGGGCGGCTATGGAAAGCCGCCCTACGGGTTTTGCCACCCGTGGTGGCGGGTTGCCCGTACCAAGACCATTCGCGTGGATTCGTGTTATTCGCGGTTACGACTCCGCGGGATCGCTTGGCGCGATGGTAGTTGGGGAACGAGGAGACGAGGTAGGCAAGACCGCGCGGGGCTAAACCCCCGCGCTACGGGCACGAAGCCCCTTCGGGGCTGGCGACCCCCAGGGCTTCGCCCGTCAGGGCGTAGGGCGGGTTTTCCACACCTGTCTTCTTCCGTTTTCCATTCGCGTGGATTCGTGTTATTCGCGGTTACGACTCCGCGGGATCGCTGTGCCCGCATTGTCAGGCGCGAACGAACTTTGGAGCCGAGTCGGCGTATCCGCGCGCCCGCCTGCCGCGTTACAGTTGGTGAGCCTCCCACGGGGCGCGCTGCGTCCACCGCCGGCCGTGGCCCGCCCCGATGCGTTTGTAGTACCTTTTCCCCATTGTTGCGATGACCAAACCGAATAGACTGTATGCTAGAGGTTCTACATCCGATGCCAGGAGCGATTGTCAAATGAAAACTCGCCGATCTCGCTTCCTCTGGATCGCGGTGGTGCTGCTGTGCTGCACCGCCATCGGCCTGAGCGGGCGCAACTACAGTTCGGCGCAGGGCATCCGCAGCAACGCGGCCCCTGCAACGCCGCGC
>DAOTVT010000286.1:0-5395 GCA_034436295.1 Anaerolineae bacterium
CTGCCCTACTGTTCCCCATTCGCGTGGATTGGCGTTATTCGCGGTTCCAGAGGCGTAGGGCAGGTATGGAAACCTGCCCTACTGTTCCCCATTCGCGTGGATTGGCGTTGTTCGCGGTCCCACAGGCAGGGGGCAGGTATGGAAACCTGCCCTACTGTTTCCCATTCGCGTGGATTGGCGTTATTCGCGGTTCCAGAGGCAGGGGGCAGGTATGGAAACCTGCTCTACTGTTCCCCATTCGCTTGGATTGCCGTTATTCGCGGTTCCAGAGGCGTAGGGCAGGCACGGACACCTGCCCTACTGTTCCCCATTCGCGTGGATTGGCGTTATTCGCGGTTCCAGAGGCGTAGGGCAGGTATGGAAACCTGCCCTGTTCCCCATTCGCGTGGATTGGCGTTATTCGCGGTTCCAGAGGCAGGGGGCAGGTATGGAAACCTGCCCTACTGTTCCCCATTCGCGTGGATTCGTGTTATTCGCGGTTCCAGAGGCAGGGGCAGGTATGGAAACCTGCCCTACTGTTCCCCATTCGCGTGGATTAGCGTTATTCGCGGTTCCAGAGGCGTAGGGCAGGTATGGAAACCTGCCCTGTTCCCCATTCGCGTGGATTAGCGTCATTCGCGGTTCCGTGGGCAGCGGGCAGGTATGGAAACCTGCCCTACGCTAACCAATCTCGTTTTTCCTATTCGCGTGGAGTCGTGTTATTCGCGGTTCCACAGCCAAGCCGCGCCGCGCTTGCCATTTTGCCCGCGCGATGCTAAAATTGCAGGGCCAACAACCCAGAACGGGAGAGGAGTATGCGCATCCGTCGTGCGGAACTCGTGGATCTGAACGTGTGCATGGACATGGACCGCTCCTATTCCACCGACTACGTGTGGCAGGTGGAGGAACGTTCCCGCAGCGGCGAAATCTCGGTTACGTTTCGGACGGTCCGCCTGCCGCGCACGGCGCAGATTCGGGTTCCCCGACTGGAAACTGGCCTTCTAACCTGCTGGCAGCAGGATGAATGCTTTGTCGTCGCCGAGAACGACGGCCAGATTCTTGGCTTCCTGAACATGCCCGTGGTGCCATCGGAACCTGTGGCGCGCATCCGCCACCTGGTGGTGGACGCGCCGCACCGCCGCAAGGGTGTGGGGAGCGCCTTGCTGACGTCCGTAGCCGCATGGGCGCGCGACCAGGGCGTGAGCGGCATCCTGGCCGAGACCGAGACCAACAATCATCCCGCCATCTCGTTCCTTCAGCGACAGGGGTTCGCGTTTTGCGGCTATAGCGACCAGTTGGTGGTGAACCAGGGCATTCGGCTGTTCTTCATCCTGCCGCTGCGCTAGAACAGTAGAAGCGAAACTGGAGCGGGCTTTGTGTCGCCTGATTTGCAGTTTGTCCTGAAATTGCTCTCGTCCATCAACCTGACCGTCGCCTCGGCGATTGTGCTGACGGCGTTTTCTCTGGTGGCCTACATGCTGGCCCACAACTTCCGCAACGCCGTCGCGCGGGCGTTCTCGTTGCTGCTGCTCTTCGTGGCGGTGGTTTACTGCGGCGACGTGATGGTGGCCAACGCCCAGGTCCCGCGCGCGATTGAGGGCTGGCTGCGCTTCCAGTGGCTGGGTATCGCGTTTGTCCCCGCGGCCTACCTGCACTTCTCGGACGCTCTGGCGCGTACGACGGGCATCTCTTCGCGGCCGCGGCGGACGCGCGTGCTCGTCGGCTACGGCCTGGGCGTGCTGACGCTGGGGGCCGTGCTGTTCTCGGACCTCATCGTGCGCAGCCGCGAGACGTATCCCTCGCTCGCCTACTTGCAGGCCGGGCCGTTGTTCTGGGCCTTCGCCCTGTACTTTGTCATCGCCACGCTCACAGGAGCGCGCAACATCCAGCGGGCGCGGCTTCGCGCGCTGACGCCTGCCACGCGGCGGCGCATGACCTACCTGGCCGTGGCGTTCGTCGCCCCTGCGCTGGGCGCGTTCCCGTATCTTCTTGTCGCCAGCCTGCCCCCCGATCCGCTGGTGCAGGTGGCCCTGGAGAGCCTGCTGTTCGTCGGCAACGTGGCCGTCTCGCTCATGATCGTCGTCATGGGGTACGCGGTCGCCTACTTCGGCGCGCTGACGCCCGACCGCGTGATCAAGCACAGCCTGATTCACTACTTGCTGCGCGGGCCGTTCGTGGGCACCTGCGTCCTGGCTCTCATCCTGCTCACGCCCGACACGGAGCGGCTCCTGGGTCTGCCCCGCGAGACGTTCCTCGTCTTCTCGGTAACGGGCCTCATCGTCGTCCTGCAGGTGCTCATCAACGTGAGCAAGCCGTGGATTGACCGCATCATCTATCGGCAGGACAGGGAGGAAATCGTCTGGCTCCAGGAACTGGACAATCGCCTTCTGACCAGCAGCGACCTGTCGCAAATCCTGGAGAACATCCTCGCCACGATTTGCGAGCGGCTGCGGGTGGGCGGCGGGTTCGTGGCGCTGTTGAGCGGCGAAGGTCTGCAACTGGAAGCCGCGTGTGGTTCGGCCGACAAGGCGCGCGCGTGCCTGCGCGAACTGCGGCCCAACGGATGGGCGCTCTCGTCCCCCGACGCCCCTTCGCAGAACGGCAGGCGGCTTTCCCTGCGCCGCGACAACTTCCGCGAGGAGCATGGCCACTGGCTGATCCCGCTGCGCTCCAAAGACCGACAGAGCGTGCTCGGCGTCCTGGGGATGGAAGCGCGCATCTACCCGCTGACGGAAGAAGAGATCGCCTCGCTGGAGACGCTGGTGGGCCAGGCCGAGATCGCGCTGGAAGACCGCCTGCTTCAACAGACGGTGTTCGCGGCGCTCAAGCAGATTACGCCCGAAATCCAGCAGATTCAGCAGTGGCGCACCGAGCCGCGCTACGCCACCACGCCGCCGATCCCCTCGCTGCGGGTGGATGCCGACGCCGCCGAGTTCCGCCAGGCGGTCAAGGACGCCTTGAGCCAACTTTGGGGCGGGCCTAAACTCACCCGCAATCCGCTGACTCAACTGCACGCCGTGAGCCAGGCCGTAGGGGAGGCCAACGGCAATCCGGCGAAGGCGCTCCGCCAGACCCTCATCCAGGCGGTGGAGATGCTGAAGCCCGCCGGAGAACGTTCGTTCACGGCACCCGACTGGCTGCTGTACAACATCCTGGAGATGAAGTTTATCCAGCGCCAGAAGACCAGCGACATCGCCCGCAAACTCGCCATGAGCGAGTCGGACCTGTACCGCAAGCAGCGCGTGGCGATTGAGGAGGTGGCGAAGGTCCTCGTGGCGATGGAGAAAGAGGCCATTCGGACGCGCGCCGCGCAATGACCTCGCGCCCACAGGTGGCGATGGCCAGGGGCAGACGGCCAGGTCTGCCCCCTATACGCCAACTTGCCTACCCTTCCGCCGCTCTGCCTTTCCACTCCTCGCGCACGCGCGTCAGCACCAGCGCCGACACGAGGAACATGAACCCGTAGATGGCGAAGATGAGCACGTACCCGATGCCCGGCGACTGGGGCACATTGCGGGTGAAGTAGTCGGCGATGGGGCCGCCGATGTAGCCGCCCACCGCGCCGGCTCCCGCCCCCGCCAGGTTGGAGATGCCCAGGTATTTGCCGGCCTCTTCCTTCGGCACGATGTCGGTGCCCAAGGCCCAGTTGGTGGTGAAGAACATGCCGGTGGCCGCGCCGACGATGCAGCCGCCCACGTAGATGACGGCCATGTTGGGCGCCAGGACGAGCACCAGCGCGCCCAGCGCCGCGAGGATGCCACTGGCCGCCACCAACCGCTTGCGGCCCACTCGGTCCGCCAGCCAGCCGCTGGGGAAGGCGAAAAGCAGAATCAGGATGCCCACCACCATCATCAACTGCGACGCCGGTTTGGCCGCGGTCTCACCCGTGAACCCCAGGCGCGACTGGAGGAAATAGACGGCAAACCCCGACAGGTTCGTAATGCCGACCAGGAACGCCAAACGGTTCACCACCCACCAGGCGAAGGATGGGTACCGCCGCGCGTTCTCGGGGCCGATGCTGATACGCACGCTGGCCCACACGCCCACGATCACCGCGCCCGCGATGGCCACGGCCCCCACGAGGCCCATGATGAGCAGCAGCGCCGGCACCGATTGCACGCCGACCACCAGCGTGCCGACCCATTTGGCGGCTGCGCCCAGGCCCAGGATGATGGCGAGAAAGACCAGCGTCATGGCGGCAAGGCGCAGGAATGGCTCCCAATTGATGGGCCCGGGCGGCTCCCGCAGCGGCTCTTCGCGCACCAGCATGGTGAGGGCCATAGCCACGAACAGCACACCCACCGCCACGAAAATGCCCGTCCACATCTGCCCTTTGGCGACCAGCGGGCCTACCGTCATGGCGACGATGATGACCGGCAGCAGGTCCATCACGGCCTTGATGCCCGAAAACCGGCCCCGGTACTCTTCCGGCACCAGGTCGGGGATGAGGCCCTGCTCCGCGCCGTGGGCGGCGTTGGAGGCAATCTGCGAGAAGACCAGCGCCCCGAACAGGAACCAGTACGAGGGCGACGCGCCCACGGCGATGATGGCCAGCATGTTGCCCAGCGTGCCCAGCAGGATGAAGGGCCGCCGCCGCCCCCAACGCAGCGTGCTGCGATCCGAGAGCATCCCGAACAGGGCCTGGGCCAGCAAGGCCACCATGAGGGTGTATAGCCGAATGGTTCCGTAAGCCTCGCCCTGTTCGGCAGTGGTAACAAACCGTTGCACAATCAGGGGGACGATGATGGAGAAACTCTGGGAGACCGTGGTCAGACCGAGCCAGTAGATGTTGACCGTGATGTAATCGTACCAGCGGATTTTTCGCATGGCGCTCCTCCTCTGATAATGAGCGGATACCCCCAGCCGACGGTGAGAGTATAGCATGCGCCTGTGAATCTGTAAACACCTGCGCGGCGCGATGGATGCTGCCCCGGCGCAGCGCTGCTCGTTCGGCGGCTACGGAAAGCCGCCCTACACGCTTGACCTCACCTAACCCCTCCCGCACCCTCCCCTTGCCGAGCAAGGTCGGCCCTACGGTGTCCGCACGTGGCCCGCATGTTCTACCTCACCTAACCCCTCCCACACCCTCCCCTTCCCTCTCCGCCGGCGGAGAGGGAAGGGGAGGGCTGGGGTGGAGATGGGTGAGGTCAGGCCCCGCGAGCGCAAAGACCCCCAAGGTCTTGCAGACCTTTGGTGTCTCCGTGGGGGATATTGTTCTCACACAAAGGCGCAAAGACACAAGAGAAAAGGGGAGGGCTGGGGTGGAGATGGGTGAGGTCAGGCTCCGCGAGCGCAAAGACCCCCAAGGTCTTGCAGACCTTTGGTATCTCCGTGGGGGATATTCTTCTCACACAAAGGCGCAAAGACACAAGAGCAAAGGGGAGGGCTGGGGTGGAGATGGGTGAGGTCAGGCCCC
>DAOTVT010000287.1:0-2446 GCA_034436295.1 Anaerolineae bacterium
CCGTTCTTCAGCATCAGCGGCTCGGAGTTCGTGGAGATGTTCGTGGGCGTGGGCGCGTCGCGCGTTCGCGACCTGTTTGACCAGGCCAAGAAGCACGCGCCGTGCATCGTCTTCGTGGACGAGATTGACGCCGTCGGGCGGCAGCGCGGCGCCGGCCTGGGCGGCAGCCACGACGAGCGCGAGCAAACCCTCAACCAGATTCTGGTGGAGATGGACGGGTTTGACACCGACACCAATGTCATCATCATGGCGGCCACCAACCGCCCCGACATCCTGGACCCGGCCCTGCTGCGGCCCGGGCGGTTTGACCGCCGCGTGGTGATGGACCCGCCCGACTTGAAGGGCCGCCGAGGCATCCTGGAGGTGCACGTCCGCGGCAAACCCCTGGCGCCGGACGTGGACCTGGACGCCCTGGCCAAGGACACGCCGGGGTTCGTGGGCGCCGACATTGAGAACATGGTCAACGAGGCAGCCATCTTGGCGGCGCGCAGGAACAAGAAGCGCATCAGCATGGCCGAGTTTGAAGAGGCCATTGAGAAGGTCCTGATGGGCCCGGAGCGCAAGAGTCGGCTCCTCAGCCCCGAGGACAAGCGCATCACCGCCTATCACGAGGCGGGCCATGCCGTGGTGGGGCGAAGCCTGCCCAACTGCGACCCGGTGCGCAAGTTGACCATCATCCCCAGGGGGCTTGCCCTCGGCCTCACCGCCACGCGCCCCGAGGGCGACCGCTACATCCGCACCAAGTCCAAGTTCCTGGACGATATGGCGTTCATGCTGGGCGGGCGCGCCGCCGAGGAACTCATCTTCAACGAGGTAACCACGGGCGCGCAAAACGACATGGAGCAGGCCACCCAACTGGCCCGCCAGATGGTAACCCGCTACGGCATGAGCGAGCGCCTCGGGCCCATGGTCTGGGGCCAGAAAGAGGAACTCGTCTTCCTGGGCCGCGAAATCGGCGAGCAGCGCGACTACAGCGAGAAGGTGGCGCAGGAGATTGACGAGGAGGTGCGCCGCATCATCAACACCGCCTACGAACGCGCGAAGGAAGTCCTCCTCGTCAACAAGGAGCGCCTGATCGCTATCGCCGAGGCGCTCATGGAGAAGGAAACGCTGGACGAGAAGGAGTTTGAGGCGTTCTTCCAGACGGAGCCTGCCCCCGCGGGCTAGGACCGCTGCACACCAGGGAGCCAGGACGCACGTGCCTGGCTCCTTTTTCGCGCCCGCTACATCGCTCAAGGAGATGTCCCAATGGAACAACTCGCGCCCGGCCTCACGGGAACGGTCAGCCTGGTGGTGGGGCCTGAACACACGGCCAAGCACCTGGGCAGCGGCAATGTCCACGTCTTCGCGACGCCGCAGATGATCCTGCTGATGGAAATCGCCTCGGTGAAGGCGGTGGATCATCTCCTGCCCGAGGGGCATCGGACGGTGGGGGTGGCCCTGGACGTGCGCCACCTGGCCGCCACGCCCGTCGGCATGACGGTTACGGCCAAGTCCGAACTCGTGCAGGTGGACGGCCGCAAACTGGTGTTCCGCGTGGAAGCGTGGGACGACCAGGAGAAGATCGGCGAGGGCACCCACACCCGCGCCATCATAGACGTGCAGCGTTTCGGCCAGAAGGTGCGCGAAAAGGCCGACCGCGCGGGCAAGTAACGAGCCGCGGCTAGTCCTCCAGACCCTTCAGGTACTCCAGGAGCATTTGCAGGGCGGCTTCGGCCGAGGCCGCCTTGTTCCCCTCTCGGTCAAAGGGCCAGATGCGCCGCACGCATTGCGAGAAGCCCCGCGCCGACAGCGCCATGTACACCAGGCCCACGGGCTTGCCCGGCAGGCCGCCCGTCGGCCCCGCGATGCCGGTAACCGAGAGGCCGATGTCGGCCCCGAACGCGCGCCTGACGTTGTTCGCCATCTCGCGCGCCGTCTCCTCGCTCACGGCGCCGTGCTCGTAGAGCGTGTCGTGATCCACACCCAGCAGCCGCTCCTTCGCGGCGTAGGAGTAGGCCACGACGCCGCCTTCCAGGTAGCGCGAACTTCCGGGCACGTTGGTGATGCGGTGGCAGATCAACCCGCCGGTGCACGATTCGGCCACGGCGAGGGTCAACCCCCGCCGCACAAGCAGTTCGCCAATGGCGACTTCGGGCTTGGTTCGGTCTTCGTCCATACTCGCAGGGCATGTCCTTTCGCGTGTGTTGCCCGCATTATACCACAGGGCGGGCGCATCTGGGGTCTCCACACTCGTGGGGCGTTTGACCTCACATATCCCCACGGTGTGGGAGGGGTTAGGTGAGGTTGGACATACGGGCCGCGCGCATGGCGTAACCCAAACACGTAGGGTGGCTTCCCACAGCCGGCGGATCGGTATCCACGAATAACACGAATTCGCACGAATGGAGATAAACCCCTCCGTTCGCCATCCGCGTGGATTGGCGTTATTCGCGGTTACGGCACG
>DAOTVT010000288.1:0-14478 GCA_034436295.1 Anaerolineae bacterium
CACACGGTCGCGCCGGTGGCCTCTAGCCGCCGCAAGGTCGTGGGGTGGGGGTCGGCGGCGGCGCGAGGGCCTCCCTGGATGACGGCCACCCGCGGCGCGACGGCGGCCAGGAACGATTCCTGCAAGGCGTTTTCGCCCCCGTGGTGCGGGACCTTCAGCACCAGCGAGCGCGGAACGTCCTGCTGGTTCATCAGCAGCAACTGCCCTTCTTCCTCCAGGTCGCCGGGGAACAGGAAGGTCGCGCGCCCCAGGGTAAGGCGGATGACCATGGAGCAGTCGTTGACGGAGCGGCAGGGGGTTGTGGGCGAAGGGTACAGCACCTCCAGCACCACGTCGCCATCCACCACGAACCTCTGCCCAGGCGTGGCCTGGATGCGGGGAATGCCTCGGGCCTGGGCCTCCGCCACGCATGCCTTGTACTCGGGCGTCTTGCCCGGCCGCGCGTCCACGAACGCGCCCACGTTGTACCGCTCCAGAACGCCGATAAGCCCCCCGGCGTGATCGGCGTGCGGGTGGGTGAGAAAGACCAACGCCAGGCTGCGCTGCCAGAACGGGAGCCGCCGCCCCACCTCGCTGAGCAGGCGGGCCGGGTCGCTCCCCCCGTCAATGAGCACGGCGCTCCCCTTTGGCGTGCGTATCAGCACCGCATCGCCCTCGCCCACGTTGATGAAGTGCACATGGAGCCGCCCGTCGGGCATCTGCAACCCCGCCGCCCACACCAACGCCGCCACGACCGCAAGCGCGCCCTGCCATCGCCAGCGTCGCACCACCTTCGCCCAACGGCGCGCGGCCGGACCCAGCCAGTGCCGCACCCGCTGCGAGCCGAAGGTCAGCCCCGCCACGACCACGTAGTACCCCGCCACGACCGGCCACGGCACCCGCGCCACTTCCAGGCTCGCCCCAGGCACCGCCGCCAGGGCCTCGGCCATGCGGATGGTGTACGCCAGAAACAGCCACGCCGTCCACCCCGCCGGCATCCCCAGCGGCAGCCAGATCAGCGCCAGCAGCAACCCCACGCCGCCCCAGACCATGACCTGCGGCTGCACCGGCACAATGAGCAGATTGGCCACCAGGCTGATGGGCGACAGGTTGTGGAAGTAGGCCACCGTCAGGGGCAGGGTCAGCACCTGCGCGGCCAGCGTGGCGGCCAGCCCGTCCCCCAGCCAGCCCACCGCCGCCTTCCCCAGCGCCCCAGGGATATGCGCCGACAGGAATGCCCCCACGCGCCGATGGAGCGGCTCCGCATACAGGATCATCCCAAGCGTGGCGGCGAAACTCAACTGGAACCCCACATCCCACAGCGCCTGCGGACGGATGGCAGTCATCAGCAGCGCCGAGACCGCCAGGGCGTTGAGGGCATCGCTGCGCCGCCCCAGGAGAAGCGCCACCAACGCGATGCACCCCATGATGGCGGCGCGCACCACGGGCGGGTCCGCGCCCACAAGGATGGTGTACAAGACCACGAGGGGGATCGTCGCCGCCACCGCCCACCGCCGCCCGACCGTGCGCGTGAGCATCCGCAGCAGCGCGCCCGCGATGACGGTGATGTTGAACCCCGAGATGGCGATGATGTGCGCGGTGGCCGTCGTGCGGAAGGCGTCCATCACATCGGCCGAGATGCCGCCCTCGCGCCCGAGGAGAATGCCCGTCAGCAGCGCCGCCTCGGGGTTGGGTGGCAGCGCCGCCAGGACGGACTCGCACCGCGCCCGCAGCGCCCCGAGCATCCGCCGCAGGTTCCACCCCTGCGCATGCTCCAGCACCTCCACCGAGGGCATGTTCATCAGCGAGAACACGTTTTCGCGGGCCAGATAGTCGCGGTACGAAAACCCCTCCCACACGGGCGGCGTGGTCAATTCGCCGTCCAGCCGCACCGTGTCGCCGTCGCGCACGACGGGGAACGCGGGCAGCGTGGCCAGCACGAAGCCGTGAACCGGCGCACGGCCGTAGGCGTGGGTGATCTCACGCGCGGAGATGCGGACGCGCCAGCGAGCGCCCTTGGGCTCCGGCTCCCCGTGCACGACGCCGACCAGGCTCACGGAGCCGCTCTCGTTGTAGCGGGCCACATGGGCCGCGTCTATGCGGGGCAAGCCCACGGTGTAGCGCCAGGCGCCGAGCAGGAGAAAGGCGGCAGCCAGCAGCGGCAGGCCGGCGCGGGTCCTCCTGGCCAGGGCTGCCGCCACCACCGCCGCGCCAAAGCCGCCAAGCCAAACCGCGCTGGGAACCTGGGCCTGTTGGGCCAGCCAAATGCCGACCACCCAGGCCACCGCCATCCACACAAGCCGCATGGTCAATACCTATCCACGAATAACACGAATTCCCACGAATCAAACTGGGAGCCGCGTGGTCAATACCTGTCCACGAATGACACGAATCCACACGAATAGACGCAGACGAATGCGCGAACACGCGGGCAGGTTCGCGGTGCTTCTGGCGGGCAATGAGCGCCTATTCGCGGCGCATCAGGTCGCGGAGATAGGGGTCGTGTTGGAGCATGAGCCGCAGGCCGGTTGCCACATCCACCTTCGGCGAGTAGCCCAACAGCGCCCGCGCCCGCGTCAAATCGGCCACCAACCGCGACACGCCGCCCGTGTCGGCCTGGCTGTGCAGCGAATGCACCTCGCGCCCGATGGCATCGGCGATGAGGTCCACCAGGGCGCGCACGCTGGTCTCCTGCCCCGAACCGACGTTGATGACCTGGCGGTTGACCCCCGTCGCCTCCGAGGCGGTTACCAGCGCGTCCACCACGTCGTCTATGTACACGAAATCGCGGGTCTGCTGGCCGGTGCCGAATACGATGACGGACCCGCCCGACAGCGCCTGCTTGAGGAAGAAGGGGATCACAGGCGCGTGGGCCGCGGGGACAAACTGGCCCGCGCCGTAGGCGTTGAAAATCCGCAGGCTCACCGTCTCTATGCCGTACAGTTCGCCCAGGGTGTTCACGTACAGTTCCGACGCCAGTTTGCTCACGGCGTAGGGCGAGCGCGGGTGCGGCCATGCCGTCTCCGACACCGGCTGCGTCTCCTGATCGCCGTACACCGCCCCCGATGAGGCGAAGACCACCCGCCCCACGCCCGCATCGCGCGCGGCCTGCATCAGCGAAACCGTCCCGCCCACGTTCACGTCGTTGTACTCGCGGGGATAGAGGACCGACTCGGGCACAGACACACGGGCCGCCAGGTGGTACACGCAGGAGATGCCCTGGAGCAGCGTCCAGAGTTTGGGCACGTCGCGCACGTCGCCACGGGTGAACACCACGCGGCGGTCCAGCCTCGACGGGTCGCCCGCGCTCAAGTCGTCCAGCACGCGCACATGGTGTCCTTCGGCCACCAGCCGATTCGCCAACGCCGCGCCGATGAATCCGGCTCCGCCCGTGATCAGAACCCGCATACCGTCCTCGCCCTGCTCCGCATCAGTGGGTGCGCCGACGCCATTCCGTCTTGAGATCCAGTTGGGTCAGGTCCTCGCCGATTTCCAGGAAGTCGGCCAGCAGGCGGTTGAAGCGGCCAACCTCATCCAGCATCGGGAAGTGCCGGGACTCGGTCATGGTGAGCACCCGCACCCGTGGGTTGTTGGCCGCTATGGCCGCGGCCTGGGCCGGATCCACCAGCCCGTCCTTGCGCCCGTACACGATGAGCGACGGCATCGGCAACTGGCGCAGCAAGGGCCGGATGTCAAAGCCCTTCAGGTTGGCCAAACTCTCCTCAACCGCGTTGGGCGCAATGCGGGCGATGTCCTGCCACACGATGTCGTGGGTGATCTGCCGCTTCTGCTGGAACTTGCCGACGGGCGATTTGCCGAGGATGGCGCCGGCGTTGAGGCCCGCCTCGCTCAGCGGCGTGCTCACGAGCGCCAGGCGCGGCACGCGGTCCGGGTGTTTGGCCGCGAAGTGCACGGCCAGGATGCCCCCCAGGCTGTGGGCCACCAGCGGGGCCTTCAGGATGCCCATCTGATCCATGAAGGCTTCCAGCAGGCGCAGGTAGGAATCCAGGTCGTGGCGGCCGCCCTGCTTGTCCGAATCGCCGTACCCCCACAGGTCAAAGGCGTGCGTGCGGTAGTTCTCGGAGAGCGCCTCCATGGCGTGCATCCAGTAGCGCCACGAACCGAGCCAGCCGTGAAGGAAGATCAGCGGCTTGCCTCGCCCCAGCGTCTCGTAGTGGATGATTCGCTCCTCAATGAGGATGACGCTCATCGCCGCTCCCTGGCCGCCTGCGCCTCATTTGCCTTTGGCGGCCGCCAGCACATTCCGCAGCCGACCGGGTAACTCTTCCGGCGAGAACGGCTTCAGGATATAGTCCGCCGCCCCCAACGAAAGCCCCTGCTTGATGTCGGCCTCCTGCCCGCGCGCGGAAAGAAACACCACCGGGATGCCCTTCGTCTTCGGGTTTGCCTTCAGCGCCTGGCACGCCTGGTGCCCCGTCATGCGCGGCATCCGCACGTCCATGAGCACCAGGTCGGGCATCACCGCCAGCGTCTGTTGTACGGCCTCCTCCCCGTTGTTCGCGGTTACAACCTCAAACCCGTTGAGTTCCAAGATGAACCGAAGGAGTTCCAGAATGTCGTGCTCGTCCTCGGCAACAACGATTTTCGGCATACCTGCCATCCAATGCGCCATGGGTTTACTCGGCGCGGTCCTCGGCCACGCCGCGGGCCGACTCCGCCTTGCCGTTCGGCTTGGACCGAGACTCCAGCGTCCTGCGCACTTCCTCCACCAAGTCTGGGATGGAGAAAGGCTTGGTCATGAAGTTCGCGGCGCCCAGGGCCAACGCCCGCTCGCGCTTCATCTTGTCTTCGGAGATGCTGGCCGTCATCACGATCACGGGAATGTCGGCCGTGTTCGGGTTCCGCTTCAGTTGCTCCAGGACCGAGTAGCCGTCCAGCCCGGGCATCTTGAGGTCCAGCAGGATGAGGCCGGGGCGCTCCTTTTCGGCCACGGCCAGCACCTGGCGGCCGTCGGACACGGCCCGCGCCACGAACCCGTTGCGCTCCAGCACCTCGCGCAGCAGTTTCTGCGTGTCCTCGTTGTCATCGCAGATGAGCACCAGGTCGTGGGCGAACAGGATGGAGTGAACCGTGTTGACGAGCCGCTTCTCGTCCACCGGCTTGCCCAGGTAGTCCACCGCCCCCAGCCGGTAGGCCCGGTCGGGGTCGGGGACGATGGACAGAATCACCACGGGGATGTCCGCGGTCTCGGGGTTGGACTTCAGGTCGCTGAGCACCTCAAACCCGTCCTTGCCCGGCAGGCGGATGTCCAGCGTGATGAGGTGCGGCTTCTCGCGCAGGACGAGGTCCATCACCTCGTCGCCCCGCCCGCAGGTGCTCACCTCGTACCCTTCCTCGCGCAGGTGCGTGGCCACCAGGTTCGCGATGTCGGGCTCGTCTTCCACCACGAGAATCCGCTTGCCCGCGCCGATGGGCTCGGCTTCTGCGGTCGCCTCTTCGGCGGGCGGCAATGGCTGGTCAAAGACGGCGACGGGCATCGTGAAACTGAACGTGGACCCCTTGTCTAGTTCGCTCTTGAGCCAGATGGAGCCGCCGTGCATCTCCACGAACGACTTCACGATGGCCAGGCCCAGGCCGGTGCCGCCCGTCTCCTGCACCACCGGATGGTCGGCGCGATAGAAGCGGTCAAAGACCTTCTTCTGGTCCTCGGGCGAGATGCCGATGCCCGTGTCGGCCACGTCTATCTGCACCTTGTCCGACACGCGGCGCGCCGAGATGGTGATCTTGCCGCCCGCGGGCGTGTAGCGGCACGCGTTGTCCACCAGGTTGGTCAGAATCTGCGTCAGGCGGTCGCGGTCGGCGTACACCGGCGGCAAGGGCGATTTGACTTTGATGGTAACCGTGAGTTGCTTCTCCTCGGCCTGCTTGCGCAACGCGGTTACCACGTCCTGGATGACCTTGGCGGCGTCGGTGGGCTGGCGGTCCAGGCGGATGCGTCCGGTCTCAATCCGCGAGATATCCAGCAGGTCGTTGACCAGGGTCGCCAGGCGGTCGGCGTTGGACTTGATGACGGTCAGGAACTTGCGCTGGGCGTCGGTGATGGGGCCGGCCGCCTGCATGAACAGGAGGTCGGTGTAGCCCTTGATGGAGGTCATGGGCGTGCGCAACTCGTGCGAAACGGTGGAGATGAATTCGTTCTTGACGCGCTCCGCTTCCACTTCCTTGGAGATGTCGCGGAACAGCGCCACGGTTCCCAGCAGTTCGTCGCCCATCATCACCGGCGCCACGCGCACGCTGGCCACCTTGTTGCCCACGGCGAAACGCTCTTCCATCTGTGGCCGCTGGCGCGACGCGACGCCGACCCAGCGGCTCACGGCGGCCAGCCCGCGGGCGGCCATCTCGGCCCCCGCCGAAAGCGTGGCCGGCAGGGCGTGCACGTTCTCGTTCATGACCACGTTGCGCGGCACGCCCAGGATGCGCTCGGCGGCGTCGTTGAACAGGATGATGCGCCCCTCGGTGTCGGTAACCACCACGCCGTCGGCGATGCCCTCCAGAATGGCGCGGGTCTTGGACGCCTCGGTCTGCTGCATACGCAGCATGTCGCCCAGGCGGTCCGCCTGCTCCTGAATGAGGCGATACAGTTCGGCGTTGCCGATGGCCGTGGCGATCTGGGTGGCGGCGGCGGTTACCATCTTCAGGTGCGCCTCGCTGAAATAGTCGGGCCTGGGGTCGGCCAGCGTCAGCACGCCGAGGATGTCCTCGCCCGCCTGGAGCGGCACCGACAGCGCCGAGCGCACCGTCTCCTCGCTCACCGTGGTCAGCCATCGCTTGTCCTTGGTTACGTCGGGTACGATGGCCGCCTGGCGGTGCTGGAGCACCCATCCGGCCAGCCCTACGCCCGCGCTGAAGGACCGCGACAGCGTAGCGGCCTGGTCCGCCTGGCTCCGCGTCAGCGAGGCGCGGTGCACCAGTTTGCCCGTCGCCTGATCCAGCAGCAGGATGGACCCCTGCCGCATGCCGATGGACTCCTTCAGGAGTTGCAGGGCGCGGCTCATCACGCGGTTCAGGTCCAGCGTCTGACTCAATTCGCGGGCGATGCGGTACAGCGCCTCGGTGCGGTCGCGCTCAATCGTGAGTTCCTCGTTGGCCTTCGCCAGTTCGCGCGTGCGCTGCTCCACGCGCTCTTCCAGTTCCAGGTTCAGCCGCGTGATCTCCTGGTACAACTGGGCGTTGCGGATGGCACGCGAAGCCTGGTTCACCAGGAAGTTCACGAGCGACACTTCCCGATCGGTGAAATGGTGGGGTTCGGTGGAGCCTGCGAACAGCACGCCGATGGTCTGCCCTTCCAGTTGCACCGGCACGCCCAGCATGGACTGCACGCCCAGTTTGCGGATCACCGAACTGACGCGGCTATCCTGCGCTGCCTCGTCTATGACGAGCGGCTTGCCCGATTGCAGAATCTCGGCGGTCAACCCGCGCGCCCTGGGCTTGTGCACCTCAATCTGCTGCGCCATCTCCGGCGGGTCCGACACGACCTTGAAGACCAGTTCATCCTCGGTCTGGCCCTTGATGTACAGCGTGGCAATCTGCGTGTGGGTCAGCCGCAGCGCGCTCTGGGCGATGAGCATCAGCACGCGATCCAGTTCCAGCGTCTCGCTGAGGGCCACGCCCAGGTCGTACAACAGGCGCATCTCCTCGGCGCTCTGGCGCGTCTCCTGGAACAGGCGCGCGTTCTGCACGGCAGTGGCCACCTGCGCGGCAATGGTCTGCAGCACGTTCAGGTCCTCTTCGGTGTAGGCGCGCGGCTTGGCGTAACTCTGCACGGCGATCACGCCGATGACCTTCTCGCCGACGATCATCGGCACCCCCATCCACGAAAGCGCGGGCCTGCCCACGGGCGGGTTGCCCAGGATTTCGGTCGCCGCCTCCACCACGTTCTCGGGCAGGAACAGGGGCTGCCGCGTGCGGATGATGTGCTCGGTCAGGCTCCGCGTGCCGCGTCGGCTGGCCCAGGTTACGCGCTCGCCCTCCTCAATCGCCAGCGGGAACGACACCTCGTCGTTCTCCTCGTCGTACAGGGCGATGTAGAAGTTGGATGCGTCAATGATCTGACCAATCTGCCTGTACGCCTCCTCCAACAGCGCCGACAGGTCCAGGGTGGAACTGATGGTCTGGCCCATGCGGTTGAGCGCGGCCAGCGAGCGAATCCGCCGCTCCGATTCCTCAAACAGGCGCGCGTTCTCAATGGCCACGGCCAACTGGTCGCCAAGCGTCTGGAGGAGGAACAGGTCGTCGTCGCCGAAAGCGTCCAACTCGTGGCTCTGCACGTCCAGCACGCCGATGACGCGGTCGCCGATGACCAGGGGCACCGTGCATTCCGATCGCGTGTCGGCCAGGAGCGGATGCGGCACGTAGTAGGGGTCCTTGCTGACGTCGTTGGCGATAAGCGGCTGGCGGGTGCTGGCGGCGTGGCCGATCATCCCTTCCTGGCCCACCTTCAGCCGCAGCCCTTCTTCGCGAATGGCGCGCCCCACGGAGCCGTTGCCCGCGCGGTACACGGCCTCTTGCGTGTCGGGGTCAATGAGGAACACGTGCACGTGGTCGTAGTTGAACGTCTCGTGCACCAGTTCCACCACCTCGGACAGCAGTTCGTCCAGGCCCAGGATGGAGGCGATGCGGCGGCCCACCTCGCTGGTGGCCTCCAACTGCGTGGCGCGCCTGCGCGTCTCCTCGTACAGGCGGCTGTTCTCAATGGCCACGGCGGTCTGCGCGGCCACCGCCGACAGGATGCGCAAATCCCGCTCGCCGAAGGCGTCCAACTGGCTGCTCTGCGCGTCCAGGACGCCGATGAGCCGATTGCCCACCATCATGGGCACGGCGATCTCCGAACGGGTCTGCGAGTCCTTCTGGATGTAGCGCGAATCCTGGGTAACATCGGGCACCACCAGCGGCTGCTTGTTCTCGGCGACCCATCCGGTGATGCCTTCCCGCCCCACCTGGATGCGCAGCCCGCGAACGTCTTCCATGTACCCCACGGCAGCGCGCACCACCAGGTCGTCGGTAACCGGGTCCAGGAGCAGGAACGCGCAGTTGTCGTACCCCGCCGACTGCCGGAGCGCGCTCAACACGTCTTCCAGCATCTCTTCGGGGTCCAGCGTGGAGACCAGCCCTCGGCTCACGTCGTACATGGCCGAAATCTCGCGCATGCGCGAGATGACGTTTTCGTACAGCATCGCGTTCTCAATGCCGATGGCCGCCTGGTTGGCGAACACCTCCAGCGCCGCGATGTCTTCCGGTTCGGGTCGGCGGCGGCTGACGGGGTCGTCCAGCGACAGGTAGCCGATGTGCCCCTTGCTGCCGGTCAGCGGGACAATGAGGGCGTCGGTGGGCTGCCACTCCTCCGGCTCGCGCGGCCCCAGGTCGGGCACATAGACCGGCGCGCCGCTCCCCTCCAGCGCGCCCTTGCCGTCGCCGGTGATGAGATAGGACTGGCTGATGCGGTAGCGCTCGTCCAGCAGGCTTTCCAGCGCGGCGCGCGGGAAGGGCGCCGACACGGGCGCGCCATCGCCGAGGCCCGCCGTCGCCACCACGCGCACCAGGGTGGGATCTTCGCCGTCAATCAGGTTCAGCGCCACAAGGCGATACCCCATCTGCTTGTGCGCGGCCTCGGTGATCTCGCGGCAAACCTGCTCCAGGCTCATCTCGGCCTTCAGGGCATTGCCGAAGTTGAGCAGGTTGCTCAGTTGCTCCGCGCGGCGCGCCATCAATCGGCTCTGTGCCAACTGCTTCTCGTACAGTTGCGCGTTCTCAATGGCGATGGCCGCCTGGTTGGCGAAAATCTCCAGCGCCTCCACGACCGCGCGGGTGGGCACCCGCCCGTCGCGAGGCTCATCCACGCTCAGCAGCCCCAGAATCTCGCCGGACGAGGAGTGCAGCGGGACGATGAGCATGTCTTCGGGATGCCACCGCCCCTGCTCCCACTCTTCGGCCTCGGGCGCTGGCGGCGTGTACACGTGAAGCCCTTCCTGCCAGTCTTGCGCCTTCTGGTGCGGGAAGAAGTAGGACTGGCTGATGCGGTACTCGTCGCGCATGATGCGGGTGAACCGCTCCAGCGGCTGGCGCACGCGCCGCATCTCCTCAAAGACGGCGATGGGCAACCCCGCCGCCGCGACGCGCCGCAGGTACGGCGGGTCGCCCTCCACGACGCTGAGCAGCGCCAGGTTGAACCCCGTCGTTTCGGGAATGGCGTACACGATCTGATCCAGCACCTCTTCCAGCGAGAGGTTCATGCGCAGGGCGTTACCGATTTCCAGCAGGCTGCGCAACTGCTCGGCGCGACGGCTCAGGCTGCTCCCCAGCCGCACCTGCTCCTGATACCGCCAGGCGTTGCCGATGGCCACGCCCGCCTGGTTGGCCAGCGCCTCCAGAAACTTGACCGTGTCCTCGTCAAACGCCTGCACTTCCATGGCGCGCAGGCTGATGACGCCCGCGACCGCCCCCTCGTACAGGATGGGCACCGCCACCGCCGACAGCGTGCCCTTGCGGATGCAGACCGGGCGCGTCTCCTTGCGCGCGTCGGCCACGATGATGGACTTCGCCGAGCGTATGGCGTCTTCGGCGACGCTGTTCCCGTCGCCCAGGGTCATCCCTTTGAGGATGGCCTCCTCTTCTTCGGCGTATCCCTTGTAGGCGACGATGTGGAACTTGCCGCTCTCCACGTCCAGCAGGGCGATGTTCCCGTGGGACGCGCGGGTGGCGCGAATGGCCTCGGTGATGACCACCTCCAGGATGCGCTCCAACTCCAGCGTGGCGTTGAGTTCCCGCGTGATGCGCTGGAGGGCCGTCATCTGGTCCACCTGATGCCGCAGTTGCTCGTCGGTGCGCTGGTACAGCCGCAGGTTCTGGATGCCGGTGGCCAGTTGCGCGGCGATGGTCGCCAGAAGCCGCTCGTCCTCGGCAGAAAAGGCCCCGTCGCGCTTGTTCCCCGCATGGAGTTCGCCCAGCACCACGTCTTGCGTCCGCAACGGCACCGACAGCACCGTGCGGAATCCGTACTTCTGGATAAGCGGGCGATAGGCGGGGATGATGCGTTTGTCGTTCAGCGCGTCCGACGACCGGAACGGGCGCCCCGTGCGGAACACGCCATAGGCGAATTCGGGCGATGTCGCGTCAATGGACAGGGTTTCGGCCTCTTCGGGCGGCAGCCCCACGACGCCGCTGGCGCGAGCCTCCAGCCGCTCGGTGGTCTCGTTGTACATGAGCAGCGCCATCTTCTCGGCCTTGAGCAGATCGGCCGCCTTGTGCAGCGTCTGCTGGAGCATCTGCTCCAGGTCCAGCGTGGAGGTAACGATGCCGGCGATCTGGAACAGGCCGGCCATCTCGTCCACCCTGGACTGGGTCTCTTCGTACAGGCGGGCGTTCTCAATGGCGACGGCGGCCTGGCCTGCGATCGCCTGCAGGAGGCGCAGGTCCTGCTGCGAGAAGGCGTTGGGACGCTCCGCCGCCATCTCCAGCGTCCCGACCAGTTTCGGCCCCTTCATCAGCGGCACGCCCATGTAGGAGCGGAAGGGGATTTTTCCCGAATCCAGGCGAGGCCGAACATCGGTGCGCGCCTGCACGTCGGGGATGAACAGCGGCTTCTGGTTGCGGGTGATCCAGCCGGTGTATCCCTGCTCGGGCGTGTAGGTGGCGCCGACCTGGGTCAGATAACCAGGCTCGCCTGCCGCCGCCCACGTAACCATGACGCCCTGGTCCTCGTCCCACAGGTTCACTTCGGCCACGTAGTAGTCCAGCAGGCGGCGCGCGCTTTCCAGAATGGTCTGGAGCGTGGCTTCCAAATCCAGGCTGCCCGAAATGGCCTGGCCCACCTCATTCAGCAGCGAAATCTCCTGGAAGCGGCGGAGTTCCTGGTCGTAGAGGCGCGCGTTGCGGACGGCCACGGCTGCCTGGTTGGCCAGGTTCTCCACAAACGCCAGGTTGTCGGTCGTAAACGCGGCAGGGCGGTTGCTCTCCAGGTTCAGCACGCCCAGCACCTGGTTCTCGTAGCGGATGGGCACGGTCAACTGCGAGCGCGTATCGGGCAGAGCCGGCACGTAGTCGGGGTCCTTGGTTACATCGGGGACGAGGGCGGGCCTGCCGGTGCGCACCACGCGCATGGTGATGCCGCCAGGGGACGGGCGCTGCATGTCCCCTTCGGGCGTGATGAGCGTGGGGTAGTTCCGCTGCGCCAGGAGTTCCAGCGTGTCGGTGTCGGGGTCGTACAAGCCCGCCAGCGCCGAAGTCGCGCCCGTGGCCTGGATGGCGCGCCCGATGAGCAAGTCCAACACGCGGTGCAAATCCAGCGTGCTGGCCAGTTCGCGCGTGATCTCGCTCATCGCGCCCAGTTCTTCCACGCGCCGCGCCAGCGTCCTGTCGGTGGCCGTGTACAGTTGCGCGTTGGCCAGCGCCAGCGCCGCCTGATCGGCAATGGCCTCCAGGAAATGGACATCGGCCTCGGTGAACGCCTGGGGCGTCCGCGCCTCCAGGTTCAGCACGCCCACCACGACGTTGCCCATGCGGATGGGCACCGCAACCTCAGAGCGGGTCTCGGGCACGAGCGCAAAGTAGTCCGCGTCCTGCGACACGTCGGCGACGAGCGCCGGCTGCCCCGTCTCGCGCACGCGCCCCACGATGGTCTTCGTGGACTCAAAATCCAGCGTCTTGTAGGCCATGATCTGGTCGGGCGTGTAGCCATACGCCTCGCGCAGCGCCAACTTGCCCGTGTTCTCGTCCACCAGGAGCAAGGCCCCGTGGGTCGCGGGCGTGGCGGCCACGGTCTCCTCCACGATCATGGGCAGGAGTTTGTCCAGTTCCAGGGTGCTGCTGAGTTGGCGGCTGATGCGCTGCAGGGCGGTCAGTTCGTTCACGCGCCGGCGCGACTGCGCGAGAATCTCCTGGCTCTCCAGGTGCTCGGCGCGGTCCTGCTCCTCCGATCGCACCAGGTAGCGGACGATGTACCCCAGCGCGTAGTAACTGAACAGGCCGGTGATCAGGAAGGACCACCGGATCGGCTCGCCCGCGGGCCACAGCGGCGGCACGAGAGGCAACAGGAACGCCACGGCCACGCCCGCGATGTAGGCCGCCAGCGCCCCCATGGGCAGCCATGCGGCTCCCAGCCCAACCAGGAAGTACGCCAGGATGGACGCGGGGCTTGTGCGTCCGCCCGTCAGGTAGAAGGCCGCAATGGAGAAGGGCACCTCAACGGCGAGAAGCCCGAGGAGGGCATGACGTTCGCGGAACGCGCGAAGCGCGCGGATGCGAAGCGCCAACAGTTGCGCTGCGAGCAGCGCCAGAACCCAGAACCCAACCCGGCCCTGATTGGCCAGGGAGGAGATCAGCGCGTACAGCCAGCCGAACCAGTACAGCCAGACAACGACTTGCTGCGCTCTCAGTCTTCCTCTGGAAATGTTCATACCCACCAACCCACGCAGATTCAGGGGACGCTAGCCGATCTCGCCCGACTGGGCGATGGCGGCGGCGCGGCGCGCATCCGAGGCCACCTCGGTGATCTCGCGGATGTCGCTGAAACGTCCGGCCCCGCCGTGCACCGTCCCCACGGCCAGCGTCATGAGCGAGACTTTCTTCTCTCGCCCCATCTCATCTTTCACCACAAGGTAGCCGCGCTCGCGGTCCTTGAAGTTGTAGAAACTCTTGACCTCGCTGTTGAAGCGCGTGGTAATCCTTTCGCGCAGCGCGGCCTCGCGGTCGGGCGTGGTAATGATAATGAAGTCGCCCCCGCCGATGTGGCCGACGAAATCCTGGCCGCCTTCCATCGCGTCAATCGTCTCGCCCAGCACCATGGCCGCAAAGCGCAGCACATCGTCGGCCGCGACGAACCCGTACAGGTCGTTGAACGCGCGCAGCCCGCACACGCCGATATACAGCACCGTCCAGTTGTCGCGCTGGATGAGGGCCTTCAGTTGCTCCTCTATCAGCCGCCCGCTGGGGAGGCCCGTAACCGGGTTCGTGAGGTTCTCATAACTGGCCCTGCGCAGGGCGTTCTTGACCCGCAAGTGCAGTTCTTCCATGTCAAAGGGCTTGGTGATATAGTCGTCGGCGCCCAATTGGAGACCGGCGATGCGGTCGGCCCGCTCATCCTTCTGCGTGAGGAAGATGATGGGAATGTGGCTGGTGCGCAGGTTGGTGCGCAGGCGGCGGCACACCTCGTAGCCGTCAATGTCCGGAAGTTTGATATCCAAGATAACCAGATTGGGCAGTTTGCGCCGAGAAATCTCCAGGGCCTCGTTCCCGTGCGTGGTAACCAGGACATCGTATCCCTGCGATTCAAAATAGAAGGCGAGCAGACTGGAGATATCGCGGTCGTCCTCTACAATCAGAATCCTGTCCTTTGGCATGTCTATCCTCCCTAACACCACTGTTCACAAGTTAAGCACTTTAACAACTTGTCAAATCTTGCATGTGAGTGAGCAATTGGATAGACTCACTACATGAGCGATGAGAAGACTTCCAGCAACAAGAGCACGGTACGGCACACTCGGG
>DAOTVT010000289.1:0-23857 GCA_034436295.1 Anaerolineae bacterium
CTGCTGGTGCGCGTGGTTGCGCCGCGCTTCTTCGTCATCGGCGACAAGCCGGAACTGGCCGCCATCGTCCACAACAACACGGACCAGAGCATCCAGGTGCAGGTGCAGATGGACGTCCGCGGCGAGCGTTCGGACTTCGGCCGCACCGACAGCGTGGACATCCCGGCCAGGGGTCTCCAGAAACTCACGTGGAGCGGCACCATCGGGGCCGACGAGCAGGTTACGGTGTCTGTGCGCGCCGCGGGGGGCGGGCTGGAGGACGCCATCGCCCTCACGCTGCCGGTCTATCACTTCACGACGCCGGAAGTCGTGGCCACCGCGGGCGAAGTCCGCGCGGGCGAGCAGCAGGTGGAGATCGTGCAGTTGCCGGATGTGTACGAGCCTTCGCAGGGCAGCCTGACCGTGCGCTTGGATCCGTCCCTCGTTGCTGGCATGAGGGACGCCCTGGGTTACCTGGAGCACTTCCCCTACGAGTGCGCCGAGCAGACGGTGAGCCGATTCCTGCCCAACGTGGCGGCGTGGCAGGCCTACAAGCGGCTTGGCGTGCGCAACGCGGAGTTGGAGGCCAAACTGCCCGACCTGGTGGCGGTGGGCTTGCAGAAACTGTACGCCTCGCAGAACGTGGACGGGGGTTGGGGTTGGTGGTACACCGAGCAAAGCCACCCCTACATCACGGCCTACGTGCTGCTGGGGCTGAACGAGGCGAGACGCGCCGGATTTGGCGTGGACTCGTCGGTCATGGAGCGGGCCGTGCGATTCCTGCAGTCCTCGCTGGACGTGGCGGGCGTCCAGGATGCGACAGCGGCCAACGAACAGGCCTTCATCCTGTACGTCCTGAGCGAGTTCGGCGCGGGCGACACCGCCCGATCCGTGGCCCTGTTTGAGAAGCGGCATCTTCTCGGACACTACGGCAAGGCGTTCCTGGCGCAGGCGCTGCAATCCGCCGGCGACGCCCACGCGGGCCAGGTGCGCACGCTGCTGGCCGAACTCAACGGCCAGGCGGTGTTGAGCGCCACGGGTGCCCATTGGGAGGAGGCCCAGGCCGACCGCTTCTTGATGAATACCGACGTGCGCAGCACGGCCATCGTGTTGCGGGCGCTGGTGCGCCTTGCGCCCGACAACGCGCTGCTGCCTAATGCGGTTCGCTGGCTCATGGCCGCGCGCCAGGATGGCCGATGGGGCACCACGCAGGAGAACGCATGGGCGCTCATGGCCTTGACCGACTACGCCGCCCAGACCGGCGAGTTGGAGGGCGAGTACCGGTATCAGGTCGGCCTCAACGGGAAGCGCGTGCTGGCGGGCGATGTGCGACCCGATACCGTGGATGTCCCGCGGGTGGTCAGCATCCCGCTCAAGGATTTGCTGAAGGATGTGGGCAATCGCGTGATCGTGGAGCGGTCGCCGCTGGCAGGCGGGCAGGCCGAGAAAGGCGCGCTGTACTATTCCGCCGCGCTGAAGTACTACCTGCCGGTGGAGCAGGTCGGCCCTCTGAATCGCGGCGTCATCGTCCTGCGCCAGTACACGCTGGCGGATGACCCGACTCGGGAAGTCGCCACGGCCAGGGTCGGCGACATCATCCGCGTGAAACTCACGGTCATCGCGCCGAGTTCGCTGCACTACCTGGTGGTGGAAGATCCGATTCCAGGCGGCACGGAGGCGGTGGATACCAGCCTGCGGACGACTAGCCAGCTGCTGGAGCAGCCGCAGTTCCGCCGGACGGGCGAGGATGACGTGTGGGGCTGGTGGGTCTTCTCGCACACCGAGATTCGCGACGAGAAGGTCGCGCTGTTCGCCACGTCGGTGCCCGCCGGCACGTATGAGTACACGTACTTGCTGCGGGCCAGCGTGCCGGGCGAGTTCCTGGTCATGCCGGCGGTGGCCTACGAGATGTACTTCCCGGAGACGTTCGGGCGGAGCGGCGGCGCGAAGTTCACCGTAACCCCGTGATGGCAAAGCGCAGGGGCGGCTCACCGGTCGCTCCTGTCTCACCCTCCCCGCGGACGGCAAGAGGCTGAAAGCACGTGCGACGCGCCTCCGAGGTGCGTCGCACGTGCCTCCTCTATCTATTCGTGTAGATTCGTGTTATTCGCGGATGCCGGTCCCCTCGGGCTAGGGGCGGCCTGGGCCTGGCGGCGCTTGGGACAACGTGCGACGCGCCTCCGAGGTGCGTCGCACGTGCCTCCCCTATTTATTCGTGTAGATTCGTGTTATTCGTGGATGCCGTTCCCCTTGGGCTAGGGGCGGCCTCTGCCTGGCGGCGCTTGTGACAACGTGCGACGCACCTCCCAGGTGCGTCGCACGTGCCTCCTCTATCTATTCGTGTAGATTCGTGTTATTCGTGGATGCCGTCCGGCGCTTGTCGCATTCCCACTCGTACCGCGTCAGGTCCACGCGCAGGAACTCGCGGTTGTACAGCAGGCAGCAGATGCGGAACCCCGCCGAGATGAGCGTGCGCTTGGCGCGCTCGTTGGTCAGTTCCACCAGGCCGTAGATGGAGTCTATGTCGGTGGTCTCAAACACCTGATCCACGAAGGCGCGGGTGGCGGCGGTGCCGTAGCCCTTCCCCCACGAGGAGCGGTCGCCGATCTTGATGCCGTATTCGGCCTCGCGGAAGTCCGGGTCAATGTACGCCACGCACAGGCCGATGAGTTTGCCCGTCTCTTTGACGACGATGCCGGCTGCGATGCGCCGCGGGTTGGGGCGGACGTAGCGCTCCACGAAGAAGCGGCGGAACTCTTCGGGGTCGCGCGGCCCCAGCGGCGCGCCGCTCAACCCCTGCACGATGGGGTCGCGCCACCAGGCGTAGGCGATCTCCGCATCCTCTTCGGTGAGGGGGCGCAGGTAAACGGGCGATTCCCCTTCGCCCCGCTTGGGCGCTGTTTCATCCGTCACCGGTTCTCCCTTCGGGTGGCGCGTTCCGCTCGCTGAGCAGGCGAACCCCGTCCAGGGTCAGCCACGGGTCCACGACATCCACGCACTTGAGCAAGGGCGCCAGCACCTGCACCAGCCCGCCGGTGGCCACCACCTTGGCCTGGCCTCCGAGTTCGTAGCGCATGCGAGCGACCAGGCCCTCCACCAGCCCCACGTAGCCGAAGATGAGGCCCGACTGCATGGAGTGGACGGTGTTCTTGCCGATGGCGGCGGGCGGCGGCACCAGGTTGATGCGGGGCAGTTGCGCCGTGCGTCCCGCCAGGGCGTCGGCGGCGGGACCCAGGCCCAGCGCGATGGACACCCCCATGAAGTCGCCGTTCTCGGACACGGCGCTCAGCGTCGTCGCCGTGCCGAAGTCAATAGCGATGCAGGCGGTGCGAAACCGGTGGTACGCCGCCACCGCGTCGCAGAGCAGGTCGGCGCCCAGTTCGGCCGGGTTGTCAATCCGTATGCGCATGCCGGTCTTGATCCCCGGCCCGATGAGCAAGGGGGCGAAGCCAAAGTAGTTCTCGCACAGTTCCACCAGAGCGCCCGTAACCGGCGGCACCACGCTGGAGATGGTTACCCGGCGCACGTCGCGGAACGAGTAGCCCCTGTCGTTCAGGAGCGCCTTCCACAGCATGGCGTACTCGTCGGGCATACGGTCGTGCACGGTGCGCACGCGCCACCGCGCCACCCATTCGCCATCCTTGTACAGCCCTCCGACGGTATTGGTGTTGCCGACGTTCACGCACAGAAGCATCGGTTCCCTCCTCGGTCTTCTGGAATACCTGCACTGCCGCGCAAACCCGACGGCAGGCTATTCATCCCGGACGAAGTCCACCTCCACCAGCGCCCGCTCCTTCAGGCGGAAGCGGACCGCCACAAGCCCCGACGCCAGCACGCGGAATGGCCACTTGCGCCCGTCCACGCGGGCCTCGCTGGCGCGCCACGGCGCAGGCGCGGTGAACACCAGTTGCCCGCGCTGCGCCCCCGCCTTCTCCAGTGCCACGCGCAGCGTCTGCCCGTTGGGCCCGTGCACCATGCGCTGCACGCCCTGAATCTCCGCCGCGCCCTGGGTTACGTGGAAGGTGGACGTCAGCAGGTCGGGCTGATCAGAGACGGGTTTCAGGCACAGGACGATGCTCTCGTGGGGCTGGTGGCGGCGGAAGGCGAGTTTGTCGGAGCGCACGCCCACGTACCGCTGCCGCCAGAAGTTGTACACGTGGTACTCGCCCTCGGGAAGCCCCAGTTCGCGCAGGGTTACCTCGGTCTTGGCCGTCTTGTTCCGCCAGTTCATGAGCGCCACCACCCACCATTGGCCCCAGGGCTTGTCCACGTGCAGGACCTGATGGTGCGGGTTCTCGTTGCGGAACAAGTCCACCGGACGGGCGGCCATGCCCGAGGGCGGCAGCGCCATGCGGAGATACTTCAGCCGCCCGGCGCGGATGGTGGGCAGGTTGTCGCTGTCCAACGTCAGCCCGCCCGACAGCGCGATGCAGGTAACCACGGTGCGCATCTCGTTCAGCACCAGGTCCGACTGGTCGCCGCGCATGCGCACCAGCACGCAGTCGCCGTCGTTCAGCCACCAGCGGCGATGCATGAAGTAACGGGTCGCGGTGTTGCGCACGGCATTGGCTCCCGCCGGCGCGCTCAAGTCGGCCCAGATGGGGTCCCAGTTGAAGGCGACATCGGGGCCGATGCGCATGGCGTCCACCACGCCCACGCTGGGCAGTTGCGGCGCGCCGCACCCCAGCAGGAACCGGTCGCCGATGACCTGGCGTATGCGCTCAATCCCCCGCCGATAGGCCTCCGCGCGGGTCATCTTGGGATCGTGGCGGATTCCCTCCATCGCCGCCGCGAACACGAAGTCTATCTTGAACAGGTCATACCCCCACTCGTCGCCCATGACCTGGAAGACGCGGGCAATCCAGTCCAGCACGTCGTCCCTGGACAAATCCAGCGCGTAGATGTCCGTGCCCCAGTGCTGCCAGGCGACAACGGGCGAGCCGTCGTCGCGCTTGAGGGTCCAGTCGGGGTGCTCGGCGTAGGCCGCCGATTCGCTGCTGACGCCAAAAGGGGCCAGCCAGATGCCCGGGCGAAGCCCCGCGGCGCGGATGCCCTCGGCCACGGCCCTCATCCCCTGCGGGAACTTGGTCTCGTCAATCCGCAGCCAGTCGCCGATGGCCTGCTGGTAGCCGTCGTCAATCAGGACGTATTCCAGGGGCAGGTGGTGCTTGCGAATCTGCGCCGCGTTGGCCAGCACGTCCTCCGCCGAGTTCTCGCCGTAGAAGTAGTACCACGTGCACCAGCCGGTGGGGATGCGGGCGGGGACTCGGGCGTTCATGCGCGCAGCGACGCGGTCGGCGTAGTGCTCCAGCAGGCGCAGCGGGTCATCGGAGAAGGCCACCATGAGCGGCTCGGACAGGAACCGCTCGCCGGGCGCCAGCACGACGCCGTCGGCGTAGCACGTCGCGGCCAGCCGCCGGAACGCGCGCCCGTCCAGGTACAGCGCCACATCCGCGAGGGCGTGGCGGCCGTCCACGAAGCCCAGCAGCGCCGACATCCCCCCGTCCAGGTCGTGCAGCACGGTGAACCATTCGCTCTGGAAGTCCTCGGTGCCCGAGTTGGGGTGGGGGGTATGCTTGCGGTCGTACTCCTCGCCGCCTGGGTTGACATAAATCCCATCCCCGATGTGGCGCGCGAAGGTGGGCGACCAGGACTGCCACCCATGCTTGTAGAACGACCACCGCCTGGGGCCGGCGCCCAGGTTCACAGCGCCGTCGTTGTCCTGCCGCACGTCCAGGACGGTCAGGCGGTCCAGGTTCACGGGCGTCGCGCCGATGTTCTGCGCCTCCACGACGACTTCCAGGTCGTCGCCCAGGTGGATGTACCAACGGAGCCGAACATGGTCGTCGCTGCGCTCCCAGCGGATGTGCTCCCGTTTCACCTCCAGCGCGGCGTTTGGCCCCGCAATCTCCAGGACGCGGCGCTCGCCACCCACGCGGTATTCCAATCGCGCCGAAGCCTGCTGGATCACCGGCACGGCCTGGAAGACGAATGTAGCCGTCCCCCGCTTGCCGTGCAGAATCAACCGGTCGCGGATGTACGTCTCGTCAAGGTTCATCGGGACCTCCTGCGTTTTCCGGCGGCTGCGCGACGCCGCGCACCAGGGGCACGAAGACCACGCCGGCGATCTCGCGCTGCTCCAACTCGGCGCCGCGCTTGCGCACGAGGACGAGCCTCTGCGACCAGCCGGATTCGCCGAGGGGAATCACCATCCGCCCGCCGTCGGCCAGTTGCTCAACCAGGGGCGGGGGTATCTCATCCGCCGCGCACGTAACGATGATGGCGTCGTAGGGGGCGTGTTCGGGCCAGCCCTCGTACCCGTCGCCGACGCGGATGTGCACGTTGCGATACCCCAGTTCGCTCAGCCGCTCGCGGGCCTTCTCGGCCAACTGTGGGATGCGCTCTACCGTGTACACCTCGCGGGCCAGCAGAGACAGGATCGCCGCCTGATAGCCGGAGCCCGCGCCGATTTCCAGCACCTTCTCGTGCCCCTTGAGCTCCAGCAACTGGGTCATCAGGGCCACGATGTACGGTTGGGAAATCGTCTGGCCGTAGCCGATGGGGAGCGGGTGATCGCCATAGGCGTCCTCGGCGTACTGCGCCGGCACGAATCGGTGG
Source organism: Anaerolineae bacterium (assembly GCA_034436295.1). Classification (GTDB taxonomy): domain Bacteria; phylum Chloroflexota; class Anaerolineae; order DTLA01; family DTLA01; genus DTLA01. The sequence continues at coordinate 6,598 of DAOTVT010000289.1, forward strand.
CGCGGCACGGCTTCCATCGCGGCCAAGACGCGCGGATCGGATACTTCCCGCAGCACCAGTTTGCGCTTGGTCATCGGACAACCCCCGTCGGTTCGCCGCAGGCGGGCAGGCCCAGTAACAGCGGCTCCAGGCCCGCATACACATACGCGGCGAGTTTGCGATACCCACTCGCGCTCAGGTGGACGCCATCCTCCAGCCAGTCGCCAGGCGCGAGGCGGAGTTCGGCGTACACGTCCAGCAGGCGCGCGCGCCGCGCCGACGCCACCGCCCGCACCCGCGCGTTGTAGGCGTCGCACGACCGCCGCAACTCCAGGCGCGACGCGGCGTCCAATTCGGGCCGGAACTCCGGCGCCAGCGGCGTGGTGGTCAGGAACACGACCCGCGCCCCCGCTCGCTCCGCCCGCCGACCCATCCAGCCCAGCGCCTGGGCGAAGATTCCCTCGGAGACGCGCGGCTCCCACCGCTTGCCCTCCCACGCGGCGTATTGCGCCTGCCATCGGCGCCAGCGCCGTTCCAGGCCGACGAACAGGCGGGAATGGCGCATGACCCGAACCCACGTCGGCGCGGCAAAGGCCGCCTCCAGCCGCGCGTCGCTGTACGACCGCGCCAGGTTGGCGTCGTTCAGCCCGAAGGCGATGACCACCACCTGCGGCCCGAACTTGTCCAGAAGCAGGGGCAGCATCTGCACCCCGTGCATCGTCGTCAGCCCGTTCGCGCCGCCGTTGACGAACGCGACGGGGCAGTCGGGGTGCGCCGCCTCCCACAGGGCTGCGATCACCGTCGGGTAGGCGTCGCGGGCCGAGACCTCGTGCCCGTACACGATAGAATCGCCGACGATGAGGACGCGGGTCGGGGCGCGCCTGGCCCCTGCGCCCGCCAGGGTCTCGCGGCGCAGCGCGAAGTCGGCCAGCGTCGGCCAGGGCCGCGACAGCACCCGTGCCGCCCCCTCCAGGGCGAGCAGCCCCGCCAGGGCTGCGATTGTCCACAACCACCCTTTCTTCACGCCCTCATTGTAGCATGTCCGCGTGCCGTGCGCAAGGTTTTGTGATATAATGGGGTGTGCTCAAAGACCAATTCTATCCGTGGAGTCCGTGAAGATGGCGCTAGACCCAGAATTGTTGGAGATTCTCGTTTGCCCCCAGTGCCGAACCAAAGTGCAGTTGTTCGGCGATTCGTGGCTGGTGTGCCCGAACCCGCAATGCCGCCGCAAGTACCCGATTGTGGAGGAAATCCCCGTCATGCTGATTGAGGAAGGGGACAAGTATATGGACGTGCCGCCCGAGCAGTTGGACATCACCAAAGTCTCGCTGGACACCGTGGGGAAGCCCGATGAGAACGCGTAGCCTCGTTATCGCCGTCCTGCTCCTGATGGCGCTTGTGCCTGCGATGTCGGCGCAGGCACAGGAGCCGTGGACGGGCAGCCGCCTGACCGCGAAGGTGGACTTCGGCGCGTCCATCACCTTCGGCTTGCAGGCGCAGACGGCCTCGCCCGTGCAGGCGTTGCACCTGCTCTACCAACTGGAGGGCGAGCGGGCGCGCAACCGCGTGAACCTGGACGACACTGGCACCCGCATCAACGCCGAGTGGACGTGGGAACTGGAGCCTGGGGACGTGCCGCCAGGCAGGGTCGTTACCTACTGGTGGCGGGCAGAATTGGCCGACGGGCGCACGCTGGAGACCGAGCGCGCCACGGTAACCTATGAGGACAGCCGCTTCACCTGGAAGCAGCGCCAGGAGGGCAATCTGGTCGTCCACTGGTACGGCGACAGCCGCAGCGAAGCCGACAAGATCATGGCCGCGGCCCAGGCGGCGCTGCAACGCCTTCAGGCTGGCACGGGGGTGGAACTCCAAAAGACCATCCGCATCTTCCTGTACCGCAGCAAGTCGGACATGCGGCTCGCTATCCCGTCGCGCAGCGAGTCCTACGACATCGCCACCATCACCCTGGGCATGGCGATGGGCGGCGATACCATCGTCATCCTGTCCACGGCCGCCGACGCCGACCGCACCATCGCCCACGAGTTGAGCCATATCGTCATCGGCGCGTTCACCGACAACCCGCTTGGCGGGCTACCCACGTGGTTGGATGAGGGCCTGGCCATGTACGCCGAAGGAGACCTGCGCGGCGAGAATCAGTCGGACTTGGAGCGGGCGATTCGCACCAACACCCTGATTTCGGTGCGGTCGCTTTCGGCCTACACGGGCGACCCCTCGCAGGTGGATTTGTTCTACGGCGAGTGCTACTCGGTCGTGAAGTTCCTCATTGATACCTTTGGCGCGGACAAGATGGATGCGCTCCTCAAGACATTCAAGAGGGGCGTGTACCAGGAGGATGCCCTGCGCGAGGTGTACGGGTTCGGGCTGGACGAACTGGACGCGCGCTGGCGGGAGGCCATCGGCGCGCCGCCGCAACCCACGCCTGCGCCCACCACGCCGCCCGTGTTGCCGACGCCGCGCCCGCAAACGGAGCCTGCGCCCACGCCGATCTGCTCGTCGGCGGCGCTGATTCTGGCCGCGCTCGGCGTGCTGATCGTGCGGCGGGCGCGGACGTAGCGCGCCTCAGCCCGCGTTGCCGTTGGCCTGGGCGGCGGGTTCGCGCTTGACGATGCGGAACGTGTCAAAGTCGTTGGCCACGACGGTGTTGGGGAAGATGCGCGTGGCCTCGTCCAGAATCTGCCGCTCCGAGTAGCGCCGCGAGATGTGCGTCAGGATGAGCAGACGCACGCTGGCTTCGGCGGCCAGCCGCGCCGCCTGCGACGCCGTCAGGTGCCCGAACTTGCGGGCCATGTCGGCTTCCTCGTCGGTGTACGTGGCCTCAATGACCAGGGCGTCGGCGTGGCGGGCCACGCTCGCCAGCCCTTCGGTGCTCCCCGCGTCGCCGACGAACACCAACTTGGCCCCGCCGATTGGCTCGCCCAGCACGTCGTCGGGGGTGATGACGCGCCCGTCGGCCAGCCTCACCGTCTCGCCGCGCACCAGCCGCGCCCGCTCGGGCCCCGCGGGGACGCCCAGCGCCTCGGCCTTGTCCACCAGGAAGGGCCGCTTCTCCTTCTCGTAGAACGTGAACCCGAAGCACCCAGGCCCTCGGTGCTGCACCGGAAAGGCGATGAGCGCAAAGGAGTCGTCCTGCAGAACGATGCCCGGCTCCAGTTCGGTGTACACGATTTCTATGGGCGGGATGCCCTCGCCGAAGACGACGTTCATCAGGGTGCGCACGCGCTCCAGCGCCCACGCCCCGCCCATGATCTCCACGCGGTCTATGGACTCCCATCGCGCGAAGGTGGACATCAGTCCCCCCAGGCCCAGGATGTGATCCAAGTGCCCGTGGGTGATGAGGATTCGGTCCATGCGCTTGAAGCCCAGGCCGCTTTTGAGCAGTTGCCGCTGGGTGCCCTCGCCGCAGTCTATCAGGAAGCGGTACTCCTTGTGGAGCACCATCGCCGATGACAGCCCGCGCTTGATGGACGGGGCGGATGCCGATGTTCCGAGAAAGATGAGTTCAAACATGCTGTCTCCATCGTGTTGTCATGCTGCGCGGGGCTTCGGCCGCAGCCTCCGCGTGTCCCGTATGGGCGGGTGCGGGGGCGTGCGCGATGACCCTCACCCTAGCCCTCTCCCGGTGGGAGAGGGGACGCTTGCCTACGCTACACCCGCGCCGCGCACCCGAACCAGCGCGCCCGTGGGGTGCGGCTCAATGTCCACACGCGTGCCCAGGAACTGCTCTATTGTCCAAGCGTTGGTACGCAGGTGGTCGGTGGCCCGCGGCGTGGTGAACGCCACTGCCGCCCCGGCCAGCACCGCGGGCAGCAACAACTGGTCGGCCAGATGCTCGTCCACGGCGGCTTTCGTCTCGTGAGACCGCACGAGTTCGCGGGCCGCCTCCTCGGCGACGCGCTCGGCGGACTTCCGCAGCGCGCCGTAGGCCGTGAATCCGCCCAGGCCGCGTTCGTACTCGGCGACCAGGAAGACCACCGTGCCAAAGCCCACCGCAGGCGCTTCCACCTCGTCTATCTCGGCGCGCAGGCCCGCCTTGCGGAGCGTCTCCAGCGCCTGGGCCTTCTGCCGCTGGATGATGTGCGCCGGCAGGTTGGATGCCGCGCTGATGCCCCAGATGTGGGCGATGCGCCCTCGCCGCGTCCAGTCCAGGGTCGGCTCCGCGCCCTCGCCCGAGGGCGTGTCCAGCGCCACATGCTGCCGGGGCCGGATGTGGGCATGCACGATGCCCCCGCCCTTTGGATACCAGCCCCACCGTTCCAGCGCCAGGTCGGCCGCAAACCCCAAACGCGCGACCGCCGGCAGGTACACGTGCGCCAGATAGTGGAACGGCGGGCTCCAGGGCACGTGCGTGCCTCCGACCAGCGTCAGCCGCGAGGGCGCGCCAACCAGCGACAGCGGCAGAAACAGCGTCTGGAACACCAGCGAGACGGCCCCTGCGCTTCCCCCCGCTTCGGTGGCCCCCACGTCAAACGTATAGTCGCCGCCGGTGGGCCGGCATTGGGGCGCGAACAGCAAGTCCTGCGACCCGATGCGGTCGCCCTCCACCGTCGCGTTGCAGAGCGCCGCCGCCGCGCGCACGGCGAGCAGGTGCTGGGGGCGCAATCCAGGCGTGGCGCGGCCCGCCCGTATCCGACGCATCCGAAACGGCCGGCCCAGCGCCACGGCCAGCGTCAGGGCCGTGCGCAGAATCTGCCCGCCGCCCTCGCCGAAGGAGCCGTCTATCTCCAGCAAGTTGCCCCGCGCTTCGGCCATGGCGCCCCGCTCATGGACTTGCGGCGACGGAATCCGACGGGAGTTCCACGCTCTCCTTGCGGTAGAAGCGAATGCCCGTGTCGCCCGCATCCACGATGATGACGTCGCCCTCTCGGAATTCGCCGCTCAGCAGGCGCAGCGCCAGGGCGTTCTCCACATGCTTCTGGAGCGCCCGACGCAGCGGTCGCGCGCCGAAGTTGGGGTCGTAGCCCTCCCGCGCAAGCCAGTCGCGCGCGGCCTCGGTCAGTTCCACCTCCACGCCCTGCTCGCGCAGGCGGGCGCGAATCTCCTTCATCTGCAGGTCCACGATTTGCTTGACCTGGTCCAGCGTCAGCGTGTGGAAGATGATGATCTCATCCACGCGGTTCAGGAACTCGGGCCGGAAGGTTTCGCGCAGGCCGCGCTCAATGGCCTCGTGCGCGGCGCGTTCTTCCGAATCGCGCGCGTCGCCCGCGCGGAATCCCAGCGTGCCGCCCTTGCGGGTGTACTGCGTGCCGATGTTGGAGGTCATGATGACCACCGTGTTGCGGAAGTCCACCGTGTGGCCCTGGCCGTCGGTCAGGCGGCCGTCCTCCAGAATCTGCAGCAGGGCGTTCCAGACTTCGGGGTGGGCCTTCTCTATCTCGTCAAACAGCACGACCTGATAGGGTCTGCGGCGCACGGCCTCGGTCAGTTGCCCGCCCTCCTCGTAGCCCACGTAGCCGGGCGGCGCGCCGATGAGGCGGGAAACCGTGTGGCGCTCGCGGTACTCGCTCATGTCCACGCGCACCAGGGCCTCCTCGTCGTCAAACAGGAACCAGGCCAGCGCCTTGGCCAACTCGGTCTTGCCGACGCCCGAGGACCCCAGGAAGATGAACGACCCGATGGGGCGGCGCGGGTCTTTCAGGCCGGACCGCGCCCGTCGGATGGCGTTGGATACGGCGCGGATGGCCTCGTCCTGCCCCACGATGCGCTCGTGGAGCCGCTCTTCCATGTGCACCAGGCGCTCGGCTTCGGTCTCCATGAGCGCCGTAACCGGTATGCCGGTCCACGTGGCCACCACCTCGGCGATGTCCTGCACGTCCACGACTTCGTCAATGTTCTTTTCGCGCTGCCAGGCTTCGCGCGCGGCGTTGAATTCCTGCTCCAGCCGCAGGCGCTCGCTGCGATAGACGGCGGCCTTTTCGTAGTCGCGGCGCTGCCAGGCGGCCTCTTCCTCGGTGGCGAGTTTGTGGATGGCGGCCCGCTTCTCCTTGAGTTCGGGCGGCATGCTGTGGATCGCCATCCGCAGTTTGGAGGCCGCCTCGTCTATCAGGTCAATGGCCTTGTCGGGCAGGTGGCGCTCGGTTACGTAGCGTTTGGACAGGCGCGCCGCGGCGACGAGGGCCTCGTCCGAGAAGCGGACCTTGTGGTGCGCTTCGTAGCGGTCGCGCACGCCCCGCAGCATCTGAATCGTCTCTTCCACCGACGGCTCGTCCACGAACACGGGCGCGAAACGGCGCTCCAGGGCCGCGTCTTTCTCTATGTAGCGGCGGTACTCGTCCAGGGTCGTGGCGCCCACGCACTGGAGTTCGCCTCTGGCGAGGGCCGGCTTGAGCATGTTGGAGGCGTCCATAGCGCCCATCGCGGCCCCCGCGCCGACAACGGTGTGGAGTTCGTCAATGAAGAGGATGATCTCGCCCTGGGCGCGCTGAATCTCCTCAATGGCGGTCTTCAGGCGCTCCTCAAACTCGCCGCGGAACCGCGTGCCCGCCACCATCGCGCCCAAATCCAGAGCGAGGACGCGCTTGCCCATCAGGATTTCGGGCACGTCGTCCTGCACGATTTTCTGGGCCAGGCCCTCCACGATGGCCGTCTTGCCCACGCCCGCCTCGCCGATGAGCACCGGGTTGTTCTTGGTGCGGCGCGACAGAATCTGCATCACGCGCATGATCTCTTTGTCGCGGCCGATGACGGGGTCCAGTTTGCCCTCGCGGGCCAGTTGGGTGAGGTCGCGCGTGTACCGCTCCAACGTGCGGTAGCGCGATTCGGCCTGCGGAGAGGTAACCTTCTGCCCGCCCCGCACCTGCTCAATGGCGTCCAGGACGCGCTCGCGGGTAACCTCCATCTCTTCCAGCAGCCGCGACGCCGGCGAGCCGCGCTCGGCCAGGATGGCCAGGAACAGGTGCTCGGTGGAGATGTAGTCGTCCTTCAGCCGATTCGCTTCCTCGTTGGCGGTGTCCACCACGTGCTTCAGGCGCGGCGTGATGAACATCTGGCCGGGCATGGCGCTGCCGAACCCCGCGGTTCTGGGCGCGGCGCGCAACGTCGCCTCCAGGCGCTGCTTGAGCGTCTCGGTGTCCACGCCCAGTTTGTCCAGAATCTGGGGAATCACGCCCCCCGGCTGTTCTATCAGCGCCAGGAGCAGGTGTTCGGTGTCCACCTGCGTGTGGTTGTAGCGCTGAAGAATCTCGTAGGCGCGCATGGCCGCATCCTGCGCGCGCTCTGTAAACCGATCAAATCGCATCATAGGTCTTCACCTCGCCGGCACGCGCCGGCCCTGGGTGCAGGGGCTAGTACCGCAAGAGCGCGCCAATCTGGCCTGCGCGCGTCAGGGCGTCGTTCCCCTGCACGAATTCCACCTCCACGCCCCGCTGGATGGCGCGGCGGACGATGGCATCCACCGCGTCCTTGATGGGAACCATGGGGCCTCCGCAGTAGACGCATTTTCCTGTATCTTGGGCGCCGATGTAGCCGCAGTGATCGCATCGGAACGCAGCGGCCTGGAAACCCTCTTCCACCACGAGGATATGCACCCGCTCCTCCTGGAGGGCGGTCAGCGTGTCGGCCAGGCCGATGGCGCCCGGCCCGCCCTTGGTCGCCGCGGTAATCACCTGCTGGACGAGTTCGGCTTCGCGGGCGCGCTCTGCCTTCTCCAGCAAGTCCTGCGCCCGTTCCAGCGCCTCGCTTTCCGACGCTGTGATGTCTATGGGCATGGTGCCGATCACACTGTCGCGCATTGCCTTGGGCAGCATGGCCAGAAACTTTGACACCGTTTCCTCCTGCCCGCCCACGATGAGCCGCTTGCACTGATGCTTCTTGCAGAAATCCTTGACGATTGTTGCGGCCTCCTTCAGGTTCTGGTGGGCCTTCGCGTCCTCGTGGCGCTGCAGGCGCTGGGCGGCCCAACCGCCCTGCTTGTGCCGCTTCAACTCCGTGCCGAATGTCCCCGCGGTGTCTTCCACCATGCCGAGATGGTACAGGATCACGCGGGTCCCTTCCTGGTCCACCAGCGCCACGGCGAACTTGCCGTATTCGTCCAGCATGTCGCTCAGCGGCTTCACATACGGTCGGTCGGCCACGAAGACGTGGTTGCTGACCGGCACGCTGACCGGAAGGGCCCGCCAGAAGCCTTCCTCCTGGCACGAGAACATGGCCAACCCCTTGGCCTTCCAATCGTATTCCAAGTCCACGAAACGCTCCATGCGGTCCGCGTCGGACTGGGCCGCGCCCAGCGCGATCGCCTGCTTCAGCATTCCGCGCAGGCTCAACTTCGCTTCGTCCTTGAGATGGCGGGAAGGATCTGTGCTCAGGTACAGGCTCAACACCGTGGCTCCATCTGCGTGAAAAGCCGCCAGTTCACGAACGTCCTTTTCGTCAAACATTTCGTCCTCCTGTCTGCATGATCCGATTTCTAACCGCCTACTCGCTGCTCTGTAACTTGCTCTTCAGCAAGGCAACCTCGCGTTCAAAACGCGCCTGCAGGGCTTCCATCTCCGCTTTCATCTGCGCGACCTGGTCCATGAGCGACAAGATGGCCTCCACGCCCGCCAGGTTGACGCCCAACTCATCCGTAAGACGCTGGATTTGCCGCAATCGTTCAATGTCGCGGGGCGAGTACAGCCGCCTGTTCCCCGGCGACCGGCATGGCTTGATCAGCCCCAGGCTCTCGTAGTAGCGAAGGGTCTGGGGGTGAACGCCCACCAACTTTGCCGCCACGCTGATGACGTAGCAGGGTTCTTGCGGCGAAGGATTGCCGGTCACGGGTCTCCTCCCACGGTTACCTGCGCGGGCGCTGGCCCAGGGTAACCCGAATGGACAGCCGCTCTGTGCCGCGAATCACATCCAGCACGACAACCTGGCCGGCCTCGGTGAAGTCCAGGTAACTGATGAGCGAGTCCATGCCGGTTACCCGATTGCCGTCTATGCCCACGATGATGTCGCCGCCCGCCTGGACCGGCTCCAAGTAGCCGGGAACCCGCACGGTGCGCCGCCCGCCTCGCAGCCCGGCCTTGTCGGCAGGGCCGCCGGCCGTTACCGTGCCCACCAACGCGCCGCGCTCCACGGGCAGGCCCAGCGCCTCCACCAGTTCGGGCGTGATGGTGTAGCCCTGGATGCCCAGCCACGGGTGCGCGTAGAAGCCGTCTTTGATGAGGGCGGGCGCCACCTTCTTGACGATGTTCACGGGGATGGCAAACCCCAGCCCCGCCGACGCGCCGCTCTCGGAGATGATCATGGTGTTGACCCCGATGACCCGACCCCGCAAATCCAGCAGCGGCCCGCCCGAGTTGCCTGGATTGATGGCGGCGTCGGTCTGGATGAGGTTGGCGATGGAGAACCCGCTCTCCTGCGGGAAGACGCGCCCCAGCGCGCTGATGATGCCGCGCGTTACCGTGCGCTCCAGGCCAAACGGGTTGCCGATGGCGATGGCCCACTGGCCCACCTGCACCTTGCTGGAATCGCCCAGTTCGGCTGGCACGACCAGGTCGGCGGGCGCGTCCACGCGGATCACGGCCAGGTCCGCGTCGGGGTCGGTGCCCACGACTTCGGCCGCGACCTGGGACCCGTCGGCGAGCACAACCCGAATGGTCTCGGCGTCTTCCACCACGTGGTTATTCGTAACGATGTGCCCCTCGCGGTCGTAGAAGAAGCCCGAACCCGAGCCCGAGCCTGTGGCCGTCGTGATCTGAATGTGCACCACCGATGGGCCGACGCGCTGGACCAGGTTCACCAGCAGGCGCTCCTCCAGTTCCAGCGACTCGTAGTCCTGCTGGGGGAGCGGCGTGGCCGTGGCGACGACCAGGGGGAGCGCCGTGGGTTGCGGCGTGGCCCTCGGCGACGTGGACGTGCCGTCTCCTGTGAAGCCGCAGCCCAGGAGAAGGAGCAACACCGCCGCGAAGACGACCCAGGACCTGCGTACATCAAACCGCGCTTTCATTTGTGCTCTGCTCCTTGAACATCGTGCTGCCCCACGCGTTGGCTGGGGCGGGTGGGGACAATCCGAATTGTGCGACAGATGCTTGCCGAAGGACAGGACTCCACAGCACCCGCCTTTCTCCGACCGAACGGTGCCGAGGTGCCGCGTGCGTTGACCAGATGAGGCGCCAGGGTTGAAGAATCTCTACGCGCATTATAGCACGGATTGCGGTCGGCTGTCAATACCCTAATACGTCGTTGTGAGGAAATCTTACAACGCTGCTGTAAAACACGGCGACGGGCCGCCTGCCGCTGCATAGGCCGGGAGATTGCGGGCCGCGCCGGGCCACGATTTGAGACAAAAGTTACAGACATGCCCTTGCAGCGATGCTAGAATTTTCGTATGAGGGCGGAAGTCTCCGCTTCATCCTCGCAGACCCGCGTGCTGCAAAAACCACAAGGAGGGGGCTATGTACGCAACGGATGTCATCTGGTGGGCTTACACAGCATTCCTGGTTCTGGCGATCCTCTTCATGCTGCTTTTCGCCTGGAAAGTGAGGGAGAAAGGAGGTTGAGATGGACAAACGGGAACGGAACTGGCTGTTCGTCCTGGTGGGCGTGTTCCTGCTCGTCAACGCCATCACGCTCTCGCCTTTGGTTCCCTGGCAACGGTGGCTCCTGTGGTCTCGCCCCACGCCTGACCGAATCGTTCCCCTGGAGTTTGAAGACTACCAGATTCGGTTTCCCCAGGGCGGCGTGCAGGTCAAGGTCAATGAGTTTGTGCAGTTTGTCGCCACGTCCAAGGATGTAACCTACGGCTTCGGGGTGTTCCGTCCCGATGGGACGATGGTCTTCCAGATGCAGGTCCTTCCAGGCTACGAGAACAAGATTACGTGGAAGTTTGACACCCCTGGCGTGTACGATGTGCGTTCCACCGAATACTCAGGCCCGCGCCATTCGGAGATGTACTTTCCGAATGCCATTCGCGTGGTGCCCTAGGGGAGGTGCGAGATGACGAAACTCACTTGGCAAACGAAGTGGACGCTGCGGTTCGCGGTGGTGGGGCTGCTGTTCCTGGCGCTGTCGGGGTTTGAGGGGATACTTATGCGTACCCAACTGGCGGCGCCTGGCGCGCTCCAGGGCATGGAGCAGGCGCTGATGGCGCTGCGGCCCGTGGGGCGCGAGGTGTCGTCGGCGGAATTGTACTACGCGATGCTCACGGCGCACCCCATCGTCGGCATCTACGGCTTCGCCTACATGCTGGTGTTCGGGGCGTTCTACTTCCTGGTTCCTTATCTCCTCGGCAAGGAAATCCGCCACAAGAAACTCCTGGTCTTCAACTTCTGGGCGCAGATTGCTGGCGTGATGATTTGCTGGGGTGCGGGGTTCTTCGGGCTGTTCAACTCGCTGTACACGCTGTACTGGCCGCTGCCCGTGTCCTATGACCGCGTGCCGCTCGTCGGGAGCATCGCCTTCACCGTCGGCGCGGCCATCATCATGGTCAACATCCTGCTGTTCTCGTTCAACACCTTCAGCACCGTGCTCAGCAAGAGCAACCCAGGCTCGTACAGTTTCGGCGCGTTTCTGCGGGCGGCATTTGGCATCTCGCGGCTGATGAAGCGCCTAGGCAAGGAGGACAAGGCCGCGCCCAACCTGGACTACAACGGGCTGCCCGTGTTCATCGTGGCGGTGGCGCGCGGCTCCATTGACACCGTCATCAACGCCATCGTGCTCCTCACGGCGGGCGCGTTGATTTTGGTCTATGGCATCGCGGCGCTTGTGAAGTCGCCGCTGAACCCCGCCGCCATTGACCCGCTCATCTACAAGAACTGGTTCTGGTGGGGGCTGGACATGGTGGCCGACGGCAACGTGCTCATGTACACGGCGGGGGTGTGGTACCTGCTGGTGCCGCTCTTGGTGGGCCGCAAACTCTTCGGCGAGAACGTGGTGAAGACGGTCATCATGGTGGACTTGCTCGTGTCCCTGGGCGTGTGGAGCCACCACCTGCTGGGCGATCAGAGCCAGCCGCTGTGGATGCGGCTCATTTCGGGGCAGTTCATCACATGGGGGGAATTCTTCACCATGGGCCTGACTCTGTTCGCCACGCTGATGACCATCTGGTTGGCGCGGCCCGTCAAGTTCTCGCCGCCGCTGAAGTTCGTGCTCGGCTCCATGTTCGGGTTCATCATGGGCGGCGCGGCGGGCCTCATCCAGGCCAACGTGGGGCTGAACCTGGTGTTCCACAACACCCAGTGGGTCGTCTCGCTCCATGCCCACACCTTCCTGCTGACTGGCCTGGCGATGCTCCTGTTCGCCGTGGTCTATGCGTTGATTCCCATGCTGACGAACCTGGAGATCAAGAGCAGCCGCCTGGTCAACGCGCACTTCTGGTTGTGGATGGTGGGCGCAGTCGGGATGGCCTACGTGATGGGCATGGCGGGGGCGCGGGGCATGTTGCGCCGCACGCTGTACCCCGAAGGTAGCCAGTACCAGACGTACGAGACGCTGGCCGTCATCGGCGGCATCCTCATTGCGCTGGGCTTCGTCGCGTTCCTCGTCAACATCATCGCCACGCTGGGGTGGAAGAACGTGCTAAGCCTGGTGGTGCCGGAACGGTGGTTGGAGCGCAAACCCGCCTTGGCTCCGGCGGAGGCGTAGCCCAACCGCGAATCAACGCGAATCGTCGCGAAGAGGAAAGAACGTGCGGCGCACTTCCGAGGTGCGTCGCACGTTTTTGCGGCCGCGACCAAAGTCACATACAGGAGCGCGCCCCTGGTTTATACTGGATGTGCAAGAAACCTGACAATCGGGCGTCGGCCCGTTACAAATCGGAGGCGCGAAGATGAGACCGACGGAGATTCTCAAAGAGGAGCATCAGGGCATCAAGGTGGGGCTGCGCATCCTGGGCAGGATTGCCGACAAACTCCAGGCGGGGGAGTCGGTGCCGCCGGAGCACATGGAGCAGATGGTTGACTTCATCCGCACCTTCGCCGACCGATGCCATCACGGCAAGGAGGAAGACCTGTTGTTCGGGGAGATGGAGAAGGCGGGCGTCCCGCGGCAGGGCGGCCCGATTGCCGTGATGCTGGCCGAGCATGACCAGGGGCGCTCCTACGTGCGGGCGATGGCCGACGCGCTGCCCGCGTACAAAGCAGGCGACCCCGCGGCCGCGCGTCGCTTCGCGCAGAACGCTTCCAACTACATCGGCCTGCTGACCCAGCACATTGACAAGGAAGACAACATCCTGTACGTCATCGCCGATATGCACCTTTCGGACGAGCAGCAGGCCTGCTTGCTGGAGGGGTTTGAGCGGGTGGAGACGGAACGCATCGGCCCTGGGAAGCACGAGGAGTACCACCGGATGCTGGAACGGCTGAGCGACATCTACCTGCAGTAATCCAAGAGGCTGGAGTCTATGGGGCAGAAGACACGTCCGTTCATCACGAGCGAACTGGACATCCGTGCGGTGCCGCCACCGGAGCGCCACCCGCTGATTGACGCCACGTTTGACAGCCTGCGACCTGGCGAGGCGTTCGTCCTGGTGAACGATCACGACCCCAAGCCGCTGCATTATGCGTTCCTGTACGAGCGGCCAGGCCAGTTCACCTGGGAGTACCTGGAGCAAGGGCCGGATATCTGGCGGGTTCGGATCGGCAAGCCCGAGTAAGCGCAACCGCACAGCAACTGAGAGGAGAGCCAATGGCAACGATAAAGAGTATTGACCCCGCGGTGAGTGCCCTGCTGGAGTACGCCGAGCAAGAGGGCGTCTCCACGGCGTTCAGCCGCGCCGAGGCGATGAAGCCCTGCCCCATCGGGCACATCGGCGCGTGCTGCAAGCATTGCCACATGGGCCCATGCCGTCTGGTGAAGCCTGGCCAGACGGGCATTTGCGGCGCTACGATAGAGACCGTTACATCGCGCAACTTCGCGCGCATGATCGCGGTGGGCGCAGCGGCCCATTCGGATCATGGCCGCGACCTGGTCTTCACCCTGCTGGCTGCCGCCGAAGGCGAAGCGCCCGACTACCGAATCCGCGACGAGCGAAAACTGCGCGAGGTGGCGCGTTTCTTGGGCGTGGCTACCGAGAAGCGAGGCACGATGGAAGTGGCCCGCGACGTGGCGCTCAAGGCCATGGAGCAGTTCACATCGCAACGCAAAGAGGCCGCCTACCTGCGCCGCGCCCCCAAGCCGCGCCAGGAGATTTGGCGCAGGCTGGGCATCGCGCCGCGCGGCATTGACCGCGAGGTGGTGGATTTGCTCCACCGCACCCACATCGGCGACGACCAGGACCACGAGCACATCCTCATGGCCGGCCTGCGCTGCGCCCTGGCCGACGGCTGGAGCGGCTCCATGCTGGCCACCGACATCACCGACATCCTGTTCGGCACACCCGCGCCTTTGCAATCCCAGGCCAACCTGGGCATTCTGGGCAAGGACACCGTCAACATCGTTGTCCACGGCCACGAGCCGACGCTGTCGGAGATGATCGTCGCCGCATCCCAGGATCCTGAACTCATCGCCTACGCCAAATCCAAGGGCGCGACGGGCATCAACCTGACGGGCATCTGCTGCACGGCCAACGAAGTCCTCATGCGGCAGGGCGTGGGCACGGCGGGCAACTTCCTCAGCCAGGAACTCGCCATCCTCACCGGCGCGGTGGAGATGATGGTGGTGGATGTGCAGTGCATCATGGAGGCGCTGGCTCCGCTGTCCCAGCGGTTCCACACCAAACTGGTAACTACCTCGCCCAAGGTGAAAATCCACGGCGCGCTCCACGTGGAGATGGACGAGCGGCGCGCGCTGGCCATCGCCAAAGACCTGGTGCGCATGGCGATTGACGACTACCCGAATCGCGGCGAGACCCGCATTCCGCAGTTCAAGAGCAACCTGGTGGCCGGGTTCTCCCATGAGTACTTGAACTACATGATGGGCGGCGTGTATCGGGGGTCGTTCCGCCCGCTCAACGAGGCGATCGTGCAGGGCCGCATTCGGGGCGTGGCGGGGGTGGCGGGGTGCAACAACCCCCGCGCCAGCGCGCACGATGCGGCGCACGAGTACATCGTCCGCGAGTTCATCCGCAATGATGTGCTGGTGGTGCAAACCGGGTGCGGGGCGATTTCGGCGGCGAAGTACGGGCTGCTGTCGCCGGAACAGGCGTTCAACGAGGTTGGCGCGGGGCTGCGCGAGGTCTGCGAGGCGCTGGGAATCCCGCCCGTGCTCCACATGGGGTCGTGCGTGGACAATTCGCGCATCCTCACGGTGTTGTCGCAGATGGCGACCGAGGGCGGGCTGGGCGAAGACATCAGCGACATCCCTGGTGTGGGCATCGCGCCCGAATGGATGAGCGAGAAGGCGGTGTCCATCGGGGCGTACCTGGTCGCTTCGGGCGTGTACACGCTGTTCGGCGGCGACAACCCCGTGGAGGCCAGCCCCGTCGTAACCGAGTTCATCAGCCAGGGGTGGAAGCAGCGCGTCGGCGGCAAGTTGGAATTCGTGCGCGATCCCGAAGAGATCGTCGCGCGGTCGCTGGCGCACATAGACGCCAAACGCGCCGCGTTGGGCCTGGCCCGCTACGACCCGCACCGCTTCGGGGCCAGCGGCGACGCGATGATGCTGCGCTGGCTGCGGGCGCGGGAGACGGGCGCGCCGGTCAGCCCCTACAGCCTCGCGAGCGTGGAGGTGGCCCAACCCGCTTGATTCCGCGGGTGCGATTGGCCCGTGTCCATCCCCTCCGACGGGCCTGGCTTGTGGCCTTTTGCGCATCGTGATATAATGGGCGCAAGAAGAGTCGGAGCCCACGGAGGTCTCAGGCGTGCGAAGGCGCAGTCCAATCCGGGCGAAGCATGCGCGCCGACAGGAAGGTTGCGGCGTTCCCTGTCGGCAACGGCTTCGCCTTTCGTTTTCCGGGCCGACCGGGGCGCCGAAACACTAGCGAGGAGGGGGGACATGGATTTTACCCTGTCGGAAGAGCACCTCATGGTGCAGAAGATGGTGCGCGAGTTCGCCGAACGCGAGATCGCGCCCACGATCAAGGAGAACGACCGCAAGCACACCTTTGACCGCAGCATCCTGCCCAAGATGGCCGCGCAGGGCATCCTCGGCATCTGCATCCCCGTGCGCTACGGGGGCGCGGGGATGGACTACATCTCCCTGGGCCTGACGTGCGAGGAACTGGAGCGGGTGGATACCTCGGCGCGGGTCATCATGTCGGTGCACGTCGGCCTGAATAGCCTGGGGCTGCTCCAGTGGGGCACGGAGGAGCAGAAGCAGAAGTACCTGGTCCCGCAGGCCATGGGGCAGAAGATCGCCACCTACGGCCTCACGGAGCCGGCGGCCGGTTCCGATGTCGTGGGCATCCAGTCCACCGCCCGCCGCGACGGCGACCACTGGATTCTCAACGGCGAGAAGATGTGGATTTCGCTGGCGGACGTGGCCGACCATTTCCTCATCTTCGCGTGGACGGACATGGAGAAGAAGAAGGCCCGCGACCACACCGGCATGTCGGCATTCATCGTGGAGCGCGGGTGGCCGGGCCTGGAGACCGGCACCATCCACGGCAAACTGGGCGTCCGCGCCGGCAACACCGGCTTCATCTCCATGACCGACGTCCCCGTGCCCGCCGAGAACATGCTGGGGCTGGAGGGCGAGGGGTTCAAGATCGCCATGTCGTGCCTGGACAACGGGCGCTACACCGTGGCCGCGGGCGCCACGGGCCTCATCCGGGCCTGCCTGGAGGCTTCGGTCAAGTACGCCAACGAGCGCCAGACCTTCGGCGTCCCCATCGGCCAGCACCAACTCATCCAGCAGATGATCGCCAACATGGTGCTGAAGTATGAGGCGGCGCGGCTGCTGTACCTGCGCGCGGGCTGGCTCAAGAATCAGGGGATTCGCAACACCCGCGAGACGGGCCTGGCGAAATGGTTTGCGACGCAGTCGTCCTTTGAGTGCGCCGACGACGCCGTGGAAATCCACGGAGCCTACGGGTACTCGGACGAGTACGATGTAGAACGGTATCTGCGCAACTCCAAGGGCGCGGTCATCTACGAAGGCTCCAAGGAGATTCAGCAACTCATGCAGGCGCAGTACGCCCTGGGGTACCGGGCCGACCGGCCGCTGCGCTGCGAACTGCCCGCCTACGATCCCGAGGAGTGGCAGCGGGAAGCGTAAGGAGCGGTCAGCGGCCAGCCGACAGCAATCGGCGGGGGTGTGCCGATGGCTAACGGCTAATGGCACTGTTCACAAGTTAAGCACTTTAACAACTTGTCAAATCTTGCATGTGAGTGAGCAATTGGATAGACTCACTACATGAGCGATGAGAAGACTTCCAGCAACAAGAGCACGGTACGGCACACTCGGG
>DAOTVT010000290.1:0-11435 GCA_034436295.1 Anaerolineae bacterium
ACATCTACGCGGAAAGTCGGGCTTTCCGCGAGGCGCTGGAGAGCGGCCAGTTCAACATGCAGGACGACAGTATCCAATGGCCCTACGGGAACCCGCCGCTGCTGGCCATCCTGACCGTGCCGCTGACGCTCCTGCCCTATAGTGCGGCGGCGCTGCTCTGGACATGCCTCAACGCGCTGATGCTTTTGGGGGCGTGCGTGGCGATCCTGGCGGCCATCGGGCGGCTGGACTGGACGGGGGCGGTCGTGGCGCTGGTGCTGCTGTACGGCTACTATCCGGCGACGGTGTGCCTGCGCCTGGGGCAGGTGGAAATCCTGCTGTTCCTGCTCATCGCGCTGGTGTTCCTGGCGCTGAAGCGCGGGCGCGACGAGTGGGCGGGGGCGGCGCTGGGGTTCGCCACGGCCATCAAGTTCTTCCCGGGCGCGCTCATCCTGTTCCTGGCGTGGAAGCGGAAATGGAAGGCGGCCGCGTGGGGGCTGGGCGTCGGCGCGGTGGCGCTGGCCGCGAGCATTCTCATCGCCGGGCCCGACAACTTCGCCGCGTACACGGAGGCGTGGGGGGTCTATGCGGGCGGAGCCTTCAGCGCGTTCCCGCTCAACCAGTCGCTGAATGGGTTCTTCAGCCGCCTGTTCCGCCCCAACGTGTTCTGGCCGACGCTGCGCGGGCTGGAACTGCCGGGCCTGGCGACGGGCCTGTGGCTTGGGGGCGCGGCGGTTCTGGGCGCGGCGCTGGCCTGGCTGACGCGCAAGCCCACCGATGCGCGCGACCGGCGGTTTGACATGGAGTTCTCGGCGGCCATCCTGGTGCTCCTGCTGGCGCAGCCCCACTCGCAGGTCTATGCCTTCGTGTGGGTGCTGTTGCCGCTCATCGTCGTGGCCTGCCGCGCCGTGAGCACCTACCCGTGGTCGTGGCTGGAAGTTGGGGCGCTGGTGCTGGGCTACTTCATGCTGGGGAGACAGTGGTTCCAGTTGCCGCCCATACCGGTGCGGTTTGTGCGTTCGCATGTGATGTTCGGCGCGCTGCTGCTGGCCGCGCTGGCCTTCTACATCCTGTGGCGCAAGTTGCCTGCGTCGGCGGCGCAAGGAGGGGAGCCATGAGCCTTGCTGCGAGGATTTTGCTCATCGCGGTGGGCGTCGGGATACTGGTGTTCGTCGTCAACCTAGTGCGCACCCGCAAACTGAAAGAGGAATACGCCATTCTGTGGCTGTTCACCGGCGTGGTCCTGGTGCTGCTGCCCGTCGTCATTGACCTGCTGGACGCCATCTCGTTCGCCCTGGGCATCACGTACCCGCCGGCGTTCATCGGGCTGGTGGCGGCGGTGTGCATCCTGTTCATCCTGTTCCAGTTCTCCACCAGCATCTCGCGCTTCAGCGAGCGGACGAAGGTTCTGGCGCAGGAGGTGGCGATTCTGAAGGAGCGCGTGCGCCGCCTGGAGGCGCAACTGGCCGAGGCCCGCGCCGCGCAGCATCCGGAGGTGGAAGACACGGAATGACCGTTCGGGCGGGGCAGACTTCGCGGAACCGAGAGTGGCTGTGGGTAGGGCTGCTGGTCGGCCTGGCGTTTCTGGTGCGGCTGGGGCTGGTGCTGTTCGTGGACCGCGTGGTGTGGGGCGACGAGCCGTTCTACCTGTGGTTGGGGCGCAATTGGTTTGAGGGGCGCGGCTATTCGTTCACGGGCTACTCGGACGTGCACCACACGCCGGGCTACCCGTTCTTGAGCGCCGTGTTTTACCTCATCACGGGCAACCTGGAGACGGCCAGCGACGCCTGCTACGTGCTGTTCGGCACGGCGCTCATGGTGCCCCTGTACCTGCTGGCGCGGCGTATCTACAGCCGCCAGGCCGGGTACATTGCGCTGCTCGTGGCGGCGGTCTATCCCGCGCTCACGGGGACTATCCTTTTCTGGGGCACGATGACCGAGCCGCCCTACTATTTCTTCGCGTATGGGGCCATGTTTGCGCTCCTGGCGGGGATGGAGCGGCGGCGCGCGTGGGCGATTTTCCTGGCTGGGCTGGCGGCGGGCGCGGCGTACATCGTTCGCCCGGAGGGAATCGCCTATTTCGCCATCCTGCTGTTCTATCTCGTTGTGATTCGCCTGTGCGAGTGGGTCGCGGGCCGGCGGGCCGCAAACCCGCCCCTACAGGCGCGGCGCGTGGCGCTGGAACTGCTGTGCCTGGCGGTGGGATTCGCCCTCATCTTCATGCCCTACATGATCTACGTCCGCCTGGAGACGGGGGCGTGGATGATCAGCGAGAAGGCGGGCGTAACTTTCGTTACCAGTTGGCGGCTGGCCTACGGCGACACGGTGGCCTTTGACAAGGCGACCTGGGGCCTGGACTCCACGGGGTTGGAGGTGTTCTTCTTCTCCCGCGAGAGTTACCACGTGAGCATGACGGAGGCCATCCTGCAGGCGCCCATGGAGTTCGTGCGCCTGGTGTATCAGAACATCCTGGCGCTCCTGGCGCAGGCGTTCTCGCCGCGCATGTTCCCGTACTTCTTCCTGCCACTGGTGGGGCTGGGGCTGTTCGGCGAGACCTGGAGCCGCGCGCGCGCCAAGCGGGAGTTCCTGCTGCTGCTGTCGCTCCTGCCGGTGATGGCGTTCCTGGTCTTCTTCATCCAGGAGCGGTACATCGCGGCGTTGCTGCCGACGCTCATCCTGTGGCTTGCGGCGGGCCTCGTCAAACTGGGCGAGTGGGTCGCGGGGACGGCGCGCCTGGTGTTCGGGGCGTCGGAGGCACCGCGGTGGCGGCGCTGGGGGACGTGGCTGCCCACGCTTCTCATCGTCGCGATGCTCGTGCTGGCGCTCCCGCGCATTATGGACAACACGGCGCGCGGCTCGTTCCGCTTCGCGCACAAGACCGTCGGCCTGTGGATGAAGGACGCGCTGTCCACGACGCGGGACACGGTCATCATGGCGCGCTATCCGGCCATCGCGTTCTATGCGGATGCCCGTTGGGAACCCACGCCGAACGCCACCTGGCCCGAGGTGCTGCGCTACGCTCGGCACGTCGGGGCGGACTATTTCGTGCTGGACAGCCGCGAGGTGGAGAAACTCCGGCCGCAACTGGCCTTCCTGATGGACAAGACGCAGGTACCGCCCGAACTGGAACTGGTGCACGTGGACACCAGCGAGGGCGAGACGCTGATGGTGTACCGAATCAAACCGAATCCGTAATCGCACACTGGAGATGGGCGAATGGAGTTGTTGCGCAAAGGGATTTCGCAGTTGAGGCAGGCGCTGGGCAAAGTCGCGGCGCGCCTGCGCTGGGACGTGTGGACGGTGGCGGCGTTCACCCTTGTGGGCGCGGCGCTGCGCCTGTGGAAGTTGGGCGCGGATAGCGTGTGGCGCGACGAGGCGCAGGGGCTGTTCGTCGCCGCGAAGTCGTTCCCGACGGGGATCACGGGGGCGCTTGTCGCCGATGGCCACCCGCCGCTGTTCTTCTTCCTCATGCATTTCTGGGCGAAGATTTGGGGCACCAACGAGTTCGGCATCCGCCTGTTGCCGGCGCTGCTGGGGATTGCCACCATTCCGCTCCTGTACGCGGTCGGGCGCGACATGTTCGGCCGCTATGTGGGCGTGCTGGCCGCGGGCGTCGGCGCGCTGTTGCCGATGCACGTGCTCGTGTCGCGGCAGGCGCGGATGTACACGCTGCTGCCGCTTCTGGCGCTCCTGTCCATCTGGACGCTGTACGACGCCACGCGCCACAACATGCGTCGGTATTGGGCCGGGTGGGTGGTGTCGTCGGTGCTGATGATGTACAGCCACAACTGGGGCATCCTGGTGTTCGCCGCCGAGAACCTGTTCGTGGCGTGGCACTGGCTCATGCGCGACCGGCGGCCGTCCTCGCTGGGCGCGTGGATGGTGTCGCTGGCGGGCGTGGGCCTGCTGTATCTGCCGTGGCTGCCCACGCTCCTGGAGCAGTTCCGCATTCCGGGCATCGTCATGGGCCCCTGGGTGCGCAGCGAGAACTCGCCCATCGGCCACTTCTGGCGCATCTTCAACGAGTTGACGTCCATGACCTGGCCGGGCGACCGTCCGCTGCCGTACGTGATTCTCCTGGCCATCGGGGCGCTGTCCTTCACCGTATCCCGCAAGCGCCTGGCGGTGGCCTACGAGTTCTCGCCCGCGACCGACCTGGCGGTGCTGGCCTTGCTGTTCCCGATGGCGGTGGGCATTCTGGCCACGAGCCGCACGCAGGGGCTGATCCCGTCGTATGTGGCGATGGCGGTGTTCCCGCCGCTGTGCTTCCTGTTGGCGCGGGCGATCTCCGGCCTGCGCCCGGCGTATGGGCTGATGGCGCTGGCGGTCATCGCGTTGCTGTTCTGGTATACGGCGCTCCAGAACCTGTACGCCAAGCCCGTGTCGGCCATGCGCGAGATCGCGCGGTACGTGCAGGATTCCGCCGGGCCAGACGATGTGGTCATCATCGCGCCCGACTACCTGGCCACGCCGTTCAACTTCTACTTCTCGGGCGAGCAGGCGCAGGTGGCGTTCCCGCAGCCGCCCGGCCGCGTGGAAGAGATCATCTGGCAGGGCTGGCGCGCCCGCTGGGAGCGGGCGGACGAGGCGGTGTCGCCGACGCTGGAGTTCGTGTCCGCCGGCGCGCCCGATGGGCGAATCTGGCTCATCGCGCCGCTTGACATGTACCCGAACGACCCCTACTTCGGCCAGATCAGGGTGCTGAAGGCGGCGCTGGACGAGCAGTACGACCTGGTGGAGCACGAAGGCCGCTTCCGCAAGGTGGCTACGGAAGGGGCGGATGTCTTTGTGTATCGGCGGCGCTGACGGCATCGCGGGTACAGGCGAGGGTTGAGGAATCGTGTTGGAGAGCAAACGGGCGGGGCGAAAGGAATACGTCGCGGTGGCGGGTCTTGTGCTGCTGGCGCTGGCCGTGCGGCTGGCGCTGGTTCTGTGGGCCGACCGCGCCATCCGCTGGGACGAGCCCGACTACCTGACGCTGGCGCGGAATCTGGCCACGGGGCGCGGCTTCTCGGTGGCGGGCCACCCCGAATTGCACTACGCGCCGCTGTTCCCGCTGGTGGCGAGCCTGTTCTACCGGCTGCTGGGCAACCTGAAGGCCGCCAGCGACGCGGTGTACGTCCTGGCGGGCGCGGCGCTCATTGCGCCGTTCTTCGCGCTGGCACGGCGGCTGTTCGGGGGGCGCGTGGCGCTGGTGGCGAGCCTCCTGCTGGCGCTGTGTCCGGCCCTCAACGCCTCGGTGCTGTACTGGGGGACGATGACGGAGCCGCTGTATCTGCTGTGCGTCTTCGCGGGGCTGTGGCTCACGTGGGTGGCTGCCGAGAGCGGGCGCGTGGGGCCTGCCATCGCCGCCGGCGCGGGGTTCGCCCTGGCCTACCTGACGCGGCCCGAAGGGAGTTTCTACGCCGCGTTGGGCGCGCTGGCGCTGGCGGTGGGCGTGGTGGCTCGGCGGCAGGCGCGTTCGGGCAAGGCGTGGCTGGCGATGGGCGGATACCTGCTGGCGGCGCTGCTGGTGGCGATGCCCTACCTGGTGTACATCCACGCGCAGACCGGCCGGTGGATGGTGAGCGGCAAACTCGGCGTTACCTACGACATCGGGCGGGCGGTGCTGGCCCGCGACCCCGCCGAATACGACCGCGTTACGGCGTCGCTGGACAGCACGGGCCGCGAGATCATCTGGTACTCGCCCGAACGGTTCCAGCGCGACCTGGCCGCGGAGTTGGCGGCAAGCCCGATGGAGGCGCTGCGCCGCGTTTGGGCCAACTTCCGCCTGCTCCTGGATGCATGGTTTGACATCACCGTGTTCCCCACGCTGCTGCTCGTCTTCGTGGGCCTGGCGTGGTTTGCCGCGCCCTGGGACAGGCGGCGCGCCGTCGCGGAATTGTACTGGGCGGCGGGCCTGCTGCCGCTCCTGGCCGCGTTCCTGCCGTTCCACGTGGAGATTCGGTTCTTCGCGCCGGCGCTTCCCATTGCGCTGGCCTGGGTGGGCCGGGGCGCCGGCGTCATGGGCGACTGGGCCGCGGACACGGCGCAGGCGCTGCTGGCGGAGCGGCCGCTGGCGGCCTGGGCGAGGCGCTTGTTGGTGGCGCTGCCGCTCGTCCTGGTGGGCCTGGCGTTTGCGGGCCTGACCGTGGTGGCCGTGGGCGAGGGCAGGCGCGGCACGGACTTTGGCCACCGCGAGGCCGGCCTGTGGCTCAAGCGCAATGCTCCGCCCGGTAGCGTGGTGATGGCGCGGGATTTGGCCATCGCGCTGTACGCCGAACTGGACTGGGTTCCCTCGCCGCGCGCCGAGATGCCCCAGTTCTTGGAGTACGCCCGCGCTCACGGCGTGGACTACGTCGTGGTGGACGAGCGCGAGGTTACCGTCATCCGCCCGCACATGAAGGCGCTGCTCCAGCCCGAGACGGCCCCGCCGGAACTTGCGCTCGTGTACCAGTTCGTGGGCAACAGGGGCCGGACGCTGGTGTACGCCCTGCGGGGAGGTGCGCCGTGAACAGCCGCGCGGTTTGTGTGAACCCGCCCGGCCTGCCGGGCACCACCGCCAACCGCGAGGGCGCGGGCGGCATGGGCAACGTGTACCCCGAACCGGGAGCGTTCCTGTACCCGCCGCACACCCTGGCGACGGTGGCGGGGGCCTTGCGCAACGGCGGGCTGGAAGTCGTGGCGCGCGACGGTGTCCTGGAGGGCGACTCGGTGGATCGGGCGGTGGCCTGGGTGGCAGGCCAGATGCCCACATGGTTGATCGTGCAGGTGTCGTGGGCCACGCGGGAGGCGGATGTCGCTTTTCTGCGGGCGGCGCGCGCGGCCCTGCCCCACACGCCCATCGTGGCCATCGGCGCGTCGGTGGCGTGGATGGAGGACGCGCGGCGCGCGGTTCCCGACGTGGCGTGGCTTGTCGGCGAGCCGGAGCGGACGCTGGGCCTTTTCCTGGCGTTGTTCGGGACGGATTTGGAGCGGTGGCGCGGGGCGCTGTCGGCGGCCATGCTGGGCAAGCCCGGAGCACCGACCCAGCAGGCGCAGCCCCTGGAGAATCTGCCGCGGCCGGCGTGGGATTTGTTCCGCTGGCAGGGCTACGGGATGCTCACGGTGGTGGGCAGCAAGGGGTGCGATCACGCCTGCGCCTACTGCCCGTATATCGTGGCCCAGGGCAATCGGTTCCGCCCGCGTCCGGTGGATGAGGTAGTGGACGAGATGGCGTATCTGGCGCGGGAGTTCCGCCCGGCGCGGGTGGTCTTCCGCGATCCGGTTTTCGCCCGCGAGCGCGAGCGCGTCCTGGCGCTGTGCGAGGGGCTGGCGCGGCGCAAGGTGCGCCTGGCGTGGGAGTGCGAGTCTCGCGCCGACGACCTGGACGCCGAATTGGTGCAGGCGATGGCGCGGGCGGGGTGCGCGGCGGTGAAGTTGGGGCTGGAGTCTGCCGACACGGCGGTGCTTGTGGCCGCGAGGCGCGTGCGCGATGCTGCCAGCGCGGAGGTGTACCGCGGGCGCGCTCTGGCGGCGGCTGCGGCCTGCGCGCGGCAGGACGTCGCGCTGCGCGTGTTCCTGCTCACGGGCTTGCCGCAGGAGAGCGACGCCGCCATCGCCGAGACCGCGCGCTTCGTGGCGGAGATGCGGCCGTCGGCGCTGCACGTCAAGGTGGTGGACAGGTATCCGGGCACATCCATGGACTGGGCCGTGACTGCGGAGGATGCGCAGCGCCGCGCCGAGGTCCTCCGCGCCTCGTGGACGCCGCCATCGGCGCAGGCGCGGCGGGGCCTGTGGGCCAGGGTGATCGGGAGGCTCGCGCGATGAGGGCATTCGTAACGGGCGCGACGGGTTTCATCGGGGGCCTTGTGGTGCGCGAACTGGCGGGCGATGGCGTGCCCGTGCGCGCGCTGGTGCGGCCTGGGCACGACACCCGCTGGCTGGAGCAACTGGGCGTGGAGGTGGCGCCGGGCGACTTGCGCGACCGCGACAGCCTGGCCGCCGCCATGGAGGGGTGCGACACGCTGTTCCATGTTGCGGCGTTCTACTCCACCAGCGAGGCCGATAGCGCGCTGATGTACGAGACCAACGTGGTGGGAACGCGCAACATTTTGCAGGTCGCGGCGGGGTTGCGCTACGCCCGCGTGGTGGTTACCAGCACCATCGGCACCATCGGCAGGCCCGCCGACGGCTCGCTGCCCAATGAGGACGCGGAGTTCAACCTCTGGGACTCGTGCAGTCACTACGTGCGCTCCAAGTACCTGGCGGAACTTCTGGCGCTGAACATGGCGCGGGAGGGGCTTCCCGTCGTGGTGGTCAACCCCACATCGCCCATCGGCGCGGGCGACGTGAAGCCCTCGTCCAGCGGGCGCAGGGTGCTGGACGCGCTCCAGGGCAAGGTGCCCTCGTTTCCGCCGGGCGGCCTGAACGTGGTGGCTGCGAAGGATGTGGCGCGGGGGCACGTCCTCGCGGCCCAGCGGGGGCAGCCGGGCCGCCGCTACATCCTGGGCAACGTGCAAGGCAACCTGACGCGGGACGAATTCCTGCGACTGGTGGGCGAGGTCGCAGGCGTGCGGGTGGCGCGGCCGCCCCGACAGTCGCCGCTGCGTGCCGTGCGGCTGGCGCTAGGGGGCGCGGCCGGGCGCAGGGGGTTTCTGCCGCCGGCGCTGACGTGCGACTGCCGCCGCGCCGTGGAGGAACTGGGCATGCCCCAGACGCCCATCCGACAGGCGCTGGCAGAGGCTGTGGAGTGGTTTCGCCAGAACGGGTACGTGGAGGTGGCACCATGACGCGAGCGGTCTTCGGGCGCGACCGGGGCGAGGGACGCGGGCACGCATGGGCCGTCGGGTTGGCGGCGATGGCAGCCGATTCGGGGGTGCCCGTGTGGATGCGAGCGTTGGTGGCCACCATCCGGCTGGTCTGTGAGAGGAGCGAGGCTTATGGCTTCTGGCGTGCGTAGAGGAATACTGACGATTCTGATGCAGGGGGCTGCGGTGCCCGTCATCGGCGGGCTGTGCGTGCGGCTGGCCTCGGCGCTGCGCGGGCCGTACAAGGACAAGAAGTACCTGGCCAACCTGACGCGCAACCCGTACATCTCGCCCAAGGCGCAGATTTGGGCGAAAGACCTGGAAATCGGGCCGCAGTGCTTCGTGGACGACTACGTTACGATCTACGCGCATCCCGACGGCGGGCGCATCGTCCTGGGCGAGGGGGTGCACCTGTACCGCGGCACCATCGTGGAGGTGGGCGCGGGCGGGAGCGTGGTCATCGGCCCGCATACGCACATCCAGAGCAACTGCAACCTCAAGGGGTTTCTCGGCAACCTGCACATCGGGGCCAACGTGCAAATGGCGCCCGGGTGCGGGTTCAGCCCCTACGAACACAGGTTTGATGACACGTCGCGTCCCATTCGCGAGCAGGGTATCACAACGCGCGGCGACATCGTTATAGAGGATGATGTCTGGCTGGGGCTGGGGGTGTACGTGCTGGACGGCGTCCGCATCGGCAAGGGCGCGGTCATCGGCGCGGGGTCGGTGGTAACCCGCGACATCCCCGCCTACGCCATCGCCGCCGGAGTCCCGGCCAAGGTCATCCGCTATCGGGGCCGCCGGGCTGTGGAGGCGTAATCACGGACAAAACAGGGGTGGACATGGAGACACGTTACGGACCCGCATCGCGAAAGAGGATTTGCGATTCCTGGGCGCTGGCCGTCTGCCTGGGCACTGTGGTGCTGCTCGGCCTGATGTGGGGCATGGGCCTGGATGCGTCGGACGCCGCGCCGGGGGTGAGCGCGCAGGCCGCGGAGACGGTTTACCACGTGCAATTGCGCCAGAACGTCAACGGCTACACTGGCGCGTCGGATACCTACATCAACGAGGGCGCGCCCGACGCGAACTTCAACGACCCCAGCCATTGGGGCGAGTTACAGGTGCGGACGGGCGGCCCCGGCAAGCGCGCCCTGCTGCGGTTTGACCTGGCGGGCCAGATTCCCACAGGCGCTCGCATCCTCACGGCCACGCTGCACCTGTGGACGACTTCGTACCGCTCGGCCGACAGGCCCATGACTCTGGAACTGTATCGCCTGCTCCAGGATTGGGACGCGAGCCAGGCCACGTGGCGAAGCCGCCTCACGGGCGTCCCCTGGGAGCAGGCGGGCGCCGATGGCGCAGGCGACCGCGAGGCCAGCCCGGTCTCTTCGGTTACGGTGAGCGCCGTCAGCGCCGAGTTCACCCTGGACGTTACCCGGGCGATTTCGGACTGGTTCGGAGCGCCGGACACGAACAAGGGGTTCTTGCTCTTGCCCACGGCGTCTTCCATTGTGGAGTACCGGTTCTGGGCGTCAGACTGGAGCGACCCGAGCAAGCGGCCTTTGCTGGACATCTACTACACCTTTGAGCCGGGAGTTACGCCCGAGCCGACGGCCACGCGCACGCCAACGCCGACGCCCACGCCCACCCCTGTGCCGGGCACGGTCATCACGTCCACCGTGGCGACCGACTGCGTGAAAGTCGGGGGTGACTCTAAAACTACTGAGGCCACGACCAACGTCCTGCTCGTGTACACGGGAAGCCTCACCCGCGCCAAGTTGATCATGGACATTTCCAACAGCAAGGCAGGCCATAGCATCTACGTGAACGGCCGCAAGATTGGCATTTCGTTTCCGTCTGGGGGAAGCACCTGTGATCCAGGGCGCACGTTCACCTGGTCCTTTGACCCTGCCATCTTGCGGAGCGGGTTCAACGACATCACCATCACCGCCGACGCCGACCCGACCGACCTGTGGGGCGCGGTGAACATCCGCATTGAGGCCGAGGGCGACGTGGTGCCTGCGAGGATTCGCACCGTGTCGTTCAAGGCGAGCAACGGCAGTTGGACCTACAGGGCCGTCATGATGACCCCTTCGGGCTACATGGGCGATGTGCCGCTGCCGCTGTTGGTGAGCATCCACGGCTGGAGCGGCAAGCCGATGGACGCGCTGGGAATCCACGCCGACGCGGCGAACCGCAACGGCTGGCTGGTGGTGGCCCCCGACCTGGAACAGAACCACACGCTCTCGCTGAGCGTGCAGCAGCAGTTGCTGGACACCATCAACTACATGAAGGCCAACTACCGCGTGGACGAATCGCGCATCTACATCACGGGCGTATCCATGGGCGGGATGATGGCCAGCGGCCTCGCGGGCAAGTACCCGCAACTGTTCGCCGCGGCTGCCATTGAGCGCGGCCCGTCGGACCTGGACCAGTGGTACTGGGAGACGGAGGACTGGCGGCGTGGCTGGCTGGAATACGAAATCGGCGGGTCGCCTCTGGGCAAGCCCTTTGAGTACGAACGCCGCTCGCCGATTGAGTACGCCTCCAACATGGCGAATATCCCCATGCTCTTGACCCACGGGCTGCAGGACACTGTGGTGCCGGTTTCGCACACCCTTCGCCTGTCCGACGCCGTTGGAGCGTATGCGGCGATACCCCCCAGGGTGGAACTGTACGCCGGCGGGC
>DAOTVT010000291.1:0-6132 GCA_034436295.1 Anaerolineae bacterium
CCGCGCGCGGAGAGGGAAGGGGAGGGTATGGGAGGGGTTAGGTGAGGTCAAGCGGCGAAGGCTGACATCGGGCGCATCGCAGCCCGGCTGCCCCCAAACCGAAATGCCCCCGCGATGCGGGCCGAAATCCTATCCCACAGCCTTTCGGGAGGCGCGGGTCTATCCGGTGGGCATGGGCATGGGTTTGCCGGGCGGCTGGAGCGTCGGCAATGGGCGCGGCCTCTTGGGCGTCAGCGTGGGCATTGGCGTCGGTTCGGCGGTCGGCTCCGGAGGCGCGCCTGGCCCCGGCGCGGGCGCCGGCGTCTCCGTGGGCGTCGGCGTCGCGGTGGGTTCGGGCGGCGCGCCCGGCCCCGGCGCAGGCGACGGCGTCTCCGTCGGCTCGGGCGTGGCCGTCGGCGTCGGCGTGGGTGTAGGCGTCGGCGCGGGCGTCTCCGTCGGGATGGGCGACGGCATCGGCGTCTTGTGCTTGGGCCGCACGATGACCGTGGGCCACGGGGTTGGCGTCGGCTGCGGCCCGCCTGGCCCACCCGGCCCTGGCGCGGGCGACGGCGTCTCCGTCGGCTCGGGCATCGCCGTCGGCGTCGGCGTCGGCGTTACGGGGACGGGGCTGCCCGGGCCTTTCTTCGGGTGAGCCGGGGCCGTGGGCAATGGCGTGGCCGTCGGTTCGGGTGTCGCCGTGGGGAGCGGCGCGGGCGGCTCGGCCGGCACCGGCTCCGCCGTCGGCTTGGGCGCGGGGCCTTTGTCGGGCACGGTCCCGCCCACAAGAATCTTCCAGGCCAGCAGCGAGTCCTCGGCCCCAGGCTCGGCCACGACGGTAACCAGCAGGCCGGGCGCGATGTCGGCCAGGCTCATGGCCCCGCCCGGCGCCAGAACCTCCACGCACTCGTCCACGTAGATCGTGCGCCCGTCCAGGATGATGCGACCAGGCTCCACCTCGCGGATCGTCCCGTGGTATTCGGCCAACTTGCTGGGGCGCAGGCCGCGCACGATTTCGGCGACCACCGCGCCATCCGATTGCAGCCAGCCTTCCACCGCCACGACGCGGCCCGGCGCCGGCCGCAGGCTCCGCAGCGGGCGATCCTGCGCCCACGCGGACGTGGTTTCGCCGATGCGAACGGTGCGCCCGGCCACGGTGAGCGTCCCATCGGCCCACTGCGCGGTGCCCTGGAAGGCAATCCGCACCGTTTCGGCTTGGGCCGTCGGCTCCACGGCGATGCGCACCGCGCGGAGCGTGCCGTCGGGAAGGCGCTCGGCCGAGACTTCGGCGACGCGGCCCACCGGGTCTCCTTCCGCCAGGATGCGCGTCTGCGCGTCGGCGGTTACCGTCCAATCTCCAACCGTCCAGGTGTTGCCCTGTCGGGCGGTTACGACATCTTTCAGCGCCACGGCGGCCGGAGGCTCCTCGCGCAGCGCCGTGATGCTGCGCGCCACCAGGGTGCCATCGCCCTGGCGCACGGCGCGCACGCTCGCCCCCTGGCTCTGTTCTGTCAGCGCCTGGCTTTCGTCAATGTAGGTGCCGGGGACAACCTTGACCGGCACGCCCGCCACAACCCACTGATCGGGGCCGCGCTCGGCCACCGGCCCGGTGAGGTTGACCTCGCACTGGGTCGTTTCCACTTCCACGTCGTGGGCGAGCACCGACCCGTCGGGCCGGAGCAGCCCGCTGGCCTGCACGCGCGCGCCCACTTGCAGCCAGCCGACCAGGTTGGTGGCCGCGCTGAACACGACGGGGCGACCGTTGATGAGCCACGTGCTGTCATACGCGCCCGTGATCGTGCCGTTGACCCTGACCCACAAGCCTTCGGCGGGCGGCGCGGTCTGGCGGATGCTCAAGGCGACCAGGCGGCCATCTTCCAGCCGCGCAGCGCGCACCTCAACGGTGCTGCCCAGGTCGGGCCGCCGCTCCATCTGGGTCATGGGGTTGACGCTGACCTGGTAACTCCCCACCGCGAGAATATCGGGGTCTTCGCCCAGAATAGGCCCCCTGAACTCCACAATCGCGGCCACAGCCAGACCGCTGAGCGGCCTTTCCACCTTCAGGCCCTGCGCGGGAGCCGCCAGCGCGATCTGGTAGGTTTCGTGAGCGCGGACGATGGCCTGCGCCAGGGCGGCCTGCTGCTCGGGCGGCGAGTGCCGCTGTACCCACAGGAGCGTGGATTGCTGACGCCGCGCCACTGCCGCCAGGTCGGCCACCAGCGCCCCCGACTGCGTCGCAGGAACCTGCGCCAGGGCTGCCAGCGCCGCATCCATCTCCCGCGTCATGGCGTCCAGCAGGGCCAGGTCGGCCGCGCCGTCGCGCAGGGTAACCCCTTGCAACTCGTTGAGGCGGCGCTTCGTCATGCGCAGATGCACCGCGGCCTGCTCCCTGGGGGTATCGGCCGCCAGCACCTGGATGCGCTCCTTGAGGGCCTTGACGGGATAGAAGGCGCTGCCCGGCAGGCTACGCTCGCCAAGCGCGTTGAGCGTGAACACCAGGGCAAGGCAGAGCACCGTGGCCATGGCCGCGGCGAACACCGGCTTCAGCGCGGGCCACAGGCCCGGTATCCCGCGCACGCTCCGCCGCTCGCTCTCGGCGATGGCCGCCAGCAGCCGCTGCCTGCCCCTGGCGACGGCCAGCGCCGACGGTTCGGGCGCGGGCACGGCCTGCAACGCCGCCGCCACCGCCAGCAGGTCGGCCAACTCGTCGCCCTGGGCCGTGCCTGCGCGGTACGGCGACAGGTCGGGCGTCTGCCCCCTGCGCACCTGCTCTATCTTCTCATCCAGAACGTCCCTGAACCTTCGGATCATCCCTTTTCACCCCTGTCCCAGTGCCTTCTCATCGCCGCCAACCCGCGGTGTTGCAACGACTTGACGGCTCCTTCGGGCTTGCCCAGCACGGCAGCCACCTCGGCATTGGACATTCCCTCAAAGAATTTCAGGATGATGACATCGCGCTGATCGTCGGTGAGATGCGACATCAGACGCAACAGGTCTTCACGGAGGAGCCGATTCTCCACCTCGGATTCCGGGTCGTGGGCCAGGTCTATGTGCTGGTCTTCCAGTTCCACCGTTTCGCGCTTGCCCGAACGGCGGAAATGGTCAATGACGCGGTTTCGCGCGATCCGCAACAGCCACGCGGCCACAGGCACTCCCCGGTAATCAAAGGAGCCGATTGCCTGCCACCCGCGCACGAACACGTCTGCTGCCAGGTCTTCGGCCAGTTCCTGGCTTCCGACCCGGTAGTAGATGTACGTGTATACGCGGCGGTAGTGGAGATCGTAGAGCTCGGCGAACGCGGCGGAATCCCGGCCTTGGGCGCGCCTCACCAGCTCTTGCTCTCTCCGCGCAAGCAAGTCGGCCTCCATGATCTCCCCCAGTGAAAACAACGCAAACCGACCGGCTTTGGGTATGGGTTAGCCTCGGTTTGCAAACCCATTTTACCACAGTTTCCCGTTTTTATCAATTGCCCTGGCGGGCTGCCCGTGCTACAATCGCGCCATGCGCATCTGCTATACGCTCACGAGTTACCCGCCCGCCCTCGGAGGGGCGCAACTCCACTTTCACGCGCTGGCGCGCACGCTCTCACCTGCCCACGACGTGCGCGTGGTGGCCCATTGGCGCGGGAACCGCACCGACTGGCTCCTGGGCACGACGCTCCTGGCCCCCTGGCGCCCGCGGCCCTACACCATGGACGGCATTCCGGTCTCGCTCATACGGCTATCGCTGGCCGACCGCCTTCTCCTCGCGCCGCTGGTGGGAATGTACTACCCGCTCAAGGACATCGCCCTGCCCGGCATCGCGCGGATTCTGGAGCGGCGCCTGGCGTCCCTGTGCGCTCGGCCGGACATCATCCACAACGGGCGCATCGGGCGCGAGGGCATCAGTTACGCCTCGCTGCGCCTGGCCCGACGCCTGGGCGTGCCGTTCGTTTTCACGCCCGTCCATCACCCGCGCTGGGTCGGCTGGTTCTACCGCGCCTACATCCGCCTGTACCGCGAGGCCGACGCCGTCATCGCGCTAACCCAAAGCGAAAAGCAGACCCTGGCGGCGCTGGGCGTGGCCGAGGAGCGCATCCACGTTACGGGCATTGGGGCGATCCTGGCGGCACACTACGACGCCGCCGCCTTCCGCGCCAAGCATCGGATTGACGGCCCGATGGTGCTCTTCGTGGGGCAGAAGTTCGCGTACAAGAACTACGAGGCGGTGCTGGCGGCGGCTCCGTTGGTGTGGGCGCGGTGGCCCGACGCGCGGTTCGTCTTCATCGGCCCGCGCACGCGCCACTCGCAGCGGGTCTTCGCGGGCTGCTCGGACTCGCGCATCGTGGAACTGGGCGCGGTCGGCATTGAGGAGAAGACGTCGGCCCTGGCCGCCTGCGACGTGTTCTGTATGCCCTCGTCGCAGGAGAGTTTCGGCGGCGTCTTCGTGGAAGCGTGGATGATGGGCAAGCCCGTCATCGGCGGCGACATCCCCGCCGTGCGCGAGGTCATCGCCGATGGCGTGGACGGCTTCGTGGTGCCGCCCGACCCCGCGCTCATCGCCGACCGCATCCTGGCGCTCCTCGCCGACCCCGCGATGGCGCAGCGCATGGGCGAGGCGGGGCGGCAGAAAGCACTGGCTCATTTCACCTGGGACAAACTTGCGGCCAAGACGCTGGCGGTGTACGAGAGTTTGCTGAAGTAGTGCCGAGGCTACGCAATCAGTCCAGGGTGTACTTGCGCAGGCCCAGCCACTGGCCCGCGAGCCGAACCACGAACAGCGGATTGTAGATGAGGTAACGCCGCCACAACCGCCGCGGCTCCTGAATCAGGCGGAACAGCCATTCCAGGCCGCTGTTCCGCATCCAGCGCGGAGCCTGGCGCTTGCGCCCCGACACGAAGTCAAACGCCGCCCCCACGGCGATGATGACGGGCGCGTGCACCCTGCCCACATGTTCGGCGGCCCACAGGTCCTGCTTGGGCGTGCTCATCCCCACCCAGACGATGTCGGGATTGGCCGCGTTGATGCGCTCCACCGCCTTGCGATCCTCCTCGGGCGTCAGCGGCTCAAAGGGCGGGCAATCCACCCCCACGATCCGCACGCCGGGGAAGCGCTGCTCCAGCCGCGCCTTCAGGGCCTCGGCCACGCCCGGCTGCCCGCCGTACAGGTAGTGGCGATACCCCTTCGCCACCGACCGCTCGCACACGGCCAGCATGAGGTCCGGCCCGTACACCCGCCGCACGTGGCGGAACCCCCGCAGGCGCGCGATCCACACCAGGGGCATCCCGTCGGGGGTGGTGAGGCCGCTGGAGTTGAGGGCGCGGCGCACGGCCTCGTCGCGCTGGCACTCCATGACGCCGTGCACCGTGGACACGCAGACGTAGTGGGGGTCGCGGCGGGCAATCCAGTCGTCTATGATGGCGAGGGCCTGCTCCATGTTGATGGCGCTGATGCCCACGCCCAAAACGTTGACCCGGGGCGGTGTGCTCATCTACCGCTCCACAAGCGCCCTGGCCAGGATGCGCCGCACCTCGTCGCGGTCCTTGGTGGCGAAGTACCAGTCTATGGTGCGCTTCAAGCCATCCTTGAAAGCCACCTGCGGCTCCCAGCCCAGCAGACGCCTGGCCAGCGAGTTGTCGGCCACGCGGTTCATCGGCCCGGTCGGCATGTCGGGGCGCAGGCGAATCTCGGCCTTGTGCCCCGTGTATTCCAGCACCATGCGCACGGCATCTATCACCCGCACCCGCTCCATCGTCCCCAGGTTGACCGCCGTGCCGTCGTCTATCTTCTCGCCGGCGAGGAGCGTGCCCCGGACGATGTCGTCCACATAGGTCCAGTTGCGAACCTGGTTGCCATCGCCCCAGACCTCAAACGGATTCTCGCCGACGAACGCCCGCGCGATCATGGCGATGACCGCATGGTTCTCCTTGCCGCGCGGCCCATAGACGGTGAAGTATCTACACGAGGCCCCCTTTATCCCGTACTCGCGGCAGTAGGCCTGCAACGTCAGTTCGTTCATGAGTTTGGACCAGCCGTAGAGGTTGTCGGCATCGTAGGGGGGCTTCACCAAATCTTCGGTGAGGTACAGGTCCCGATTGGGGTCGGTCTGAAGGTAGTTCGGATACACGCAGCCCGACGAGGCATACACGACCTTCTCCACGCCCGCACGGCGCGCTT
>DAOTVT010000292.1:0-7836 GCA_034436295.1 Anaerolineae bacterium
GAGGGGACGGCATGGCGGCTGGGGAAAGCCGCCTACGTGTTCTGCGCAGGCGGGGCGAGGGGGCTGCATGGCGGCTACGGAAAGCCGCCCTACGTGTTCTCCGCAGGCGGGCGAGGGGCTGCATGGCGGCTGGGGAAAGCCGCCCTACGTGTTCTCCGCAGGCGGGGCGAGGGGCTGCATGGCGGCTGGGGAAAGCCGCCCTACGTGTTCTCCGCAGGCGGGGCGAGGGGCTGTATGGCGGCTGGGGAAAGCCGCCCTACGTGTTCTCCACAGGCGGGGCGAGGGGACGGCATGGCGGCTGGGGAAAGCCGCCCTACGTGTTCTCCATTCATTCTCCATTCGTGTGGATTCGTGTTATTCGTGGATAGCGAGCGTAGGGCAGGTTCCCGCACCTGCCCTACGCTCTGCTGGATTTCGGCTTCTCGCGCTGCGGGTCGGCTTGACGGTTCGGAGCGCCCGTATATAATTCGCTCCGAAAGGCGCAACGGGGCGCTGTTGCAGCCCCACGACACCCACGCAAGGAGGCTGAGAATTGTACGAAATCCTCTATCGCGAAGACCTGGCGCCGGTAACGAAACTCATTGAGGTCAAGGCGCCGCTGGTTGCCAGGAAGGCCCGGGCCGGACAGTTTGTCGTCATCCGGGTCAACGAGAAGGGTGAGCGAATCCCCCTGACGATCGCCGATTTTGACAGGGAGAAAGGGACGCTCACCCTTATCTTTCAGGAAGTCGGCAAGACGACCATGATGCTGGGGACGAAACGCGCGGGCGATCACCTGGCCAGCGTTGTGGGCCCCCTCGGCCACCCCAGCGAGATTGAGAACTACGGTACGGTGGTGTGCGTGGGCGGGGGCGTGGGCATCGCGCCCATCTTCCCCATTGCCCGCGAACTGAAGCGCGCGGGCAACAAGGTTATCTCCATCATCGGCGCGCGCAACAAAGACCTGCTGTTCTGGGAAGACCGCATGCGGACGGTGAGCGACGAGTTGGTGGTAACCACCGACGACGGCTCCTACGGCCGCAAGGCGCTGGTAACCGAGCCGCTGAAGGAGATGCTGTCGGCGGGGCTGAAGCCGGCGCGGATTTGGGCCATCGGCCCGGCCATCATGATGAAGTTCGTGTCGCTGACGACGCAGCCGTTCGGCGCGCCGACCATCGTGAGCCTCAACTCCATTATGGTGGACGGCACGGGGATGTGCGGGGCGTGTCGCGTGTCCGTGGGCGGGCAGACGCGCTTCGTGTGCGTGGAGGGGCCGGAGTTTGACGGCCACCAGGTGGACTGGAACCTGCTCCTGGAGCGCCAGCGCATCTACGTGGATGAGGAGAAGCGCGCCCTGGAGCACTGGAAGGCCCACGGCTGCGGCTGCGACGATGGATGCTAGCACACTGATTCACCGCGTGAACTGATCAGCGCCTTCCGCTTCTGGCCATTCGCCTCTAGCCTTTCGCCCGTGGCTCCTCCCTTGTCGGAGCCGACGGCGAGCGGCAAGGGGCTAGGGGCCAAAGGCTGACCGCTGACCGCTAGAGGCTAACGGCTGAAGGCTAAAGGCTAAAGGCTATAGGCTAAGGAGAAGACACAATGCCGCGTGAGCAAATTGAGCGACAGGAGATGCCGACCCAAGATCCGCAGGAGCGGATTCACAACTTCTACGAGGTGGCTCTGGGCTATCCCGAAGAGGTGGCCAAATTGGAGGCGCAGCGTTGTCTCCAGTGCAAGAAGCCCCGCTGCGTGGAGGGGTGCCCGGTTGAGGTGCCCATCCCCCAGTTCATCCTAGCGCTGCGCGAGGGGGATTTGGCCGGCTCCATCCGCGTGATGAAGACGAAGAACAACCTGCCGGCCATCTGCGGGCGCGTGTGCCCTCAAGAGACGCAGTGCGAGTCCATGTGCGTCCTGGGCAAGAAGGGCCAGCCGGTGGCCATCGGGCGGCTGGAGCGGTTCATCGCCGACTGGGAGCGCAGGACCGGCGTGCAGAAGCCGGAGATCGCGCCGCCCACGGGCAAGCGGGTGGCGGTCATCGGCGCGGGGCCTGCGGGGCTGACGGCGGCGGGCGACCTGGCGCGCTACGGCCACAAGGTTACCATTTACGAGGCGCTCCACGCGCCGGGCGGCGTGCTCATCTACGGCATCCCCGAGTTCCGTCTGCCCAAGGATGTGGTGCGCGCCGAGGTGGACTACGTCTTGAGCCTGGGCGTGGATCTGGTACTTGACTGCGTGGTGGGCAAGACACTGACGCTGGAAGATCTGTTCGCCGACGGGTACGAGGCCATCTTCCTGGGCACGGGCGCGGGCCTGCCGATGTTCATGAACATTCCGGGCGAGAACTACAACGGCGTGTATTCGGCCAACGAGTTCCTGACCCGCGTGAATCTTATGAAGGCGTACCGGTTCCCCGAGTACGACACGCCGGTGAAAATCGGCAAGCGGGTGGCGGTCATCGGCGCGGGCAATGTGGCGATGGACGCGGCGAGGTCATCGCTGCGCCTGGGGGCCGAGGAGGTGTCCATCGTGTACCGGCGCTCGCGCGACGAGGTGCCGGCCCGCGCCGAGGAAGTCCACCACGCCGAGGAGGAAGGGATTCAATTCAAGTTCCTCACGAATCCCGTGGAAATCTACGGCAACGACAAGGGCTGGGTGCGAGGGATGCGCTGCATCCGCATGGCGCTGGGCGAGCCCGACGCCAGCGGCCGGCCGAGGCCGGTTCCCATCCCGGGCAGCGAGTTTGACATGGAGGTGGACAACGTCATCATGGCGTTGGGCACGCGGCCCAATCCCATGGTGTTCACCGATGCGCTGGGGATTGAGCGCACGCGCCACGGCACCATCGTGGGCGATCCGATCACCGGCCGCACGACGCGGCCCCGCGTGTGGGCGGGCGGCGACATCGTAACCGGCGCGGCCACCGTCATCAGCGCCATGGGTGCGGGCAAGCGCGCCGCCGCCGATATTGACGCTTTCCTGAAGGGCGCGTTCACCGAGGCCGACTGGCACGTGAAGAAGGAAGAGGTGCCGGCGGCGCACCCGTAACGCGGGGCGGCGCGATCCCGCGGATTCGCGCGAAAGGGAACGGCGGAACGGTAGGGGCGCGATTCAATTGCGCCCCTACCGATGTGTGCACGGTGTGGCGAAGGGCGTGCCATCGTGGTACACGTTCCAGTACGCGTACACCGGCCAGTTCGCAACGTCCAAGGCCAGGGACAGCGGCCACGCGAACGCCTCGGGTTCCACGAACTCCCCCCGCGCCTGTCGCAACGCCCTGCAGACGTCCAGGTCGTGTTTCCACTTGATGTGAAACCCCAGCCCTAGCGCCACATAGAGTAGCCCCAGGGCCACGAGGGCCCGCAGCACGCGCGCCCCGATGCGCCGAATGTCAGGCGCGCCGTTTGCCACTTTCATGCCAGGCTCTCCCTGGTCTCGGCGATCCATCCTTCCACCATGCTGGGCGTTACCGGCTCGGTCAGCAGGCGACGGAAGATGTCGTGGCGGTCGGGGCCGGCCAGGAGAGCGCGCAGCATCCGCTCGCCGTAGAAGTACGTGAAGATGTACGTGCGGAACATGGGGTTTCGGATGAACCGCAGGTTGAACTTCGCCTCGGTCTCGGAGCGCAGGCCATACTTCTGGATGTACGCCACCAACTCGTCCTCGCCCAGGCCGTCTTCGTAGGCCAGGAAGGCCACATTCCCCGAAACGCCCGCCAGTTTGCGGAAGGCCCGATTCAGCGCCCGGTCGCGCTCCACGTCCAGGTGGGCCAGCCCCGCCGCGGGATACAGGACATCGCGCAGCCAGGCGAGGACCTCGTCCTCGCTGAAGATCATGTCCAGCGCCACGTTGGCGATCCCCTCGCTGATGACGCATTCCGGCGTGTTCAGCAGGAAGATGCTGGCCTCTTCCCAGCCCCGCTCGCGGTATAGGATTCTCTCCTTGAGGACGTGCTCGGTGTGGTGGCCCGGGTACGCTTCGTGGGTCATGAGGGGCAGGATGGACGTAACCCGCTCGGGCAAATCCAGGTTGACGTCAATGCGCGAACGGTACTGTCCCAGATACCAGTTGTAGCCGCCCCAGGGCTGATTGCGGACGATGCGAATCTCCACGTCTTCGCCGTCGGGCAGCGGCAACAGGGCGCGGGTGCGCCGTCGCGCCTCCTGTCGGGCCAGGTCCAGCACGGCGGGCACGCGCTCCTCGGCCACTTCGGTCTGCTTCTTCCAGGTCTCCACGCGCTCGGCCAGGGGGCCGGGGCCGGGCAGCAGCCGGTCAATTTCGTCTATGGCGGCGGCGAACTCGTCTTCGGGGATGCGCTCGGGCGAGATGTCAAAGAATCGGCGCACCTCGTCGCGGAAGGGGAGCACTTCCCCGTCCAGGCGGGCGAGCATGGCGCGCATGGCGTCCACCTGTCGCGCCAGCCAGGTCTTGCGCGGCTCGGGCAGGGGTTCGCCCGCGATGCGCGCCGCCAGGCGGTCGGCGTCGTCGCGGAGTTCGGCGATGGAGCGCGGGCCGTGGGCCAGGATGGCCTGCCGCGCCTCCTCGCTGCCGATATAGGCGTCCACGTAGCCCTGAAAGTGCTCGTTGATGCGAAGTCCCAGCGCCACGTAGGCGCGTCCGATTTCGTCCATGGTGTTCTCCTCGTGCAGAGCATTCGGCGCGTAGCCGTTGGCCTTTGCCGCCGGTTGTTGGCGCTCGGCCTGTGGCTGTTGGTTTGTGGGGATTATACGGCATCCTGGCGCAATAATCAATTGGCTTGATTCGCCATACCCGCGTTGAGCAATCGCCATGTTTACTTCGGGTAACGGTAGGATCAGGGGCAGGGTGGGGAGCGAGGTTACCTGTGCCGGGGGTTTCTACAGATGTTCCATGAAATCGTCGGGGGAGACCCCTGCCTGGCGCAAGATGGCCCGCAATGTGCCAACGGCGAGGGTATCATGCAAAGGCACAACGCAGCCGATTGCGCCTTTGGGGGTCTGCTTTTTCAGGACGACGTGGCTTCCGCGCTGGCGTGCCTGCACGAATCCCGGACGTTCCAGTTCGCGAATCGCCTGCTGGGCCGAGACCCGGCGCAGCCTAGGCATACACGGCGACCTCAAAGGTGGTCAGCAGCGGGGGAGGTGTGTCTGGAAGCGGGAACTCCTCCAGGTAGAGTTCTGTCGCTTCCTTTAGGTTGGCTATGGCTTCTTCAATCGTTCGGCCCTGGCTCGCCGTGCCGACCTGCGGGCACTCGGCCACGTACAGGTCGTCTTCCTTGCAGATCACAGCGGTGAAGACTCGCGCAGACATCTTCATGCCTCCTGGCATGGATTCTACAGCATCCCATGCGCCTCGCCAAACGGCGCGATCGTGGCGTTGCGCGAAGTCCGTGGCTCGCCCCTTCTCCCTTATCAACCCTTCGCGCTCGTGCTATACCGCCCCCGCAGTCGGCGGGCGCAGCATGCTTGCGCTCCCACCGGAATCTCACACAGGAGGAATCCCATGACCCAAATCCGAATCACGAACGCGCTGGATGCATCCATCGTGGCGGGGGAGGCGCGGGAACTGGAGGTTACGCTCATCCGCCCCGGGCTGAGCCTGAACGGGTGGCTGTGGACGCCGGAGGTGCTGGCGGAGGCCGTGCCGCTGTTTGAGGGGGCCACGGCGCTGATGGATCACGCGCCGCCGGGCCAACACCCGTCGGTGCGGCAGGCGGTGGGGGCGTACCACTCGGTGCGGGCCACGCCCGACGGCCTGAAGGCGCGCCTGGCGTTTCTGCCGTCGGCTCGGGAGGCGTGGCGGCTGGCGCGGGACTGCGTGCGGGCGCGCGAGGAGGGTCGCCCCGCCCCCAACGTGGGCATCAGCGCCGACGTTACGGTGGAGTCGCGCCCCGTGCGCTACGGCGGACGCGCCGCACGCCTGGTGGAGCGCATCGCCGCCGTCCACTCCGCCGACATCGTGCTGCATCCCAGCGCCGGCGGAAGCCTGGACCGCATCGCCGAGGCATACGATCCGACGAGGCTGGAGCGGCACAGCGGGGACGCGAATCAACGAGAAGTAGCAGAGGAAAGGAGGACAGACATGGAAGAGCAGACGAGCAAGAGCAGGGTTGACTTTGAGGCCGCAGGTAGCGCGGACGAGCAGAGCGTTGTCGGCGCTCTGCAACCCCAGCGCCTTGGCGGTGAGCCTGCGCGTCGCCCGACGGGGTTGGAGACGCCGAAGCCGCTGGCGGCGCGCGAGTGGACGGGGGCCGCGCCGACCGTGGCGATGGGCCTCAGCCCCGACGACGCGGTGCGGGCCGCATGCTATCGGGCCTTCGGGATCGCGCCGGAGCATTGGGAGCCCGAACTGCGCGCCGCCGAGAGTCGGCTGGGCAACGGGCGTGTGCGGCCGTTCCTGGGGCTGCGCGACCTGTACGTGCACATCACCGGCGACTACGCCATCGCGGGCCGCTTCTGGGCGCGGGCGCAGGAAGCCGCCATGCTCACCACCGACTTGCCCAACCTGCTGGCCGACACGATGAACAAGAAACTCCAGGTGGAGTACAACCACTACCCGCAGGACTGGCGCAAGTGGTGCAGCGTGGTGTCCATCGTGAGCCTGTCCGAGCAGGACAGCGTGCAGTTGGACGACCTGGGCGCGTTGCCCGAGGTGGACGAGGGAGAGCCGTACACCACCGCCGCGCTGGACGAGTTCAAGGCATCGTACACGCCCCACAAGTACGGCGAACTCATCACGGTAACGCGGGAGATGATCCTGCGGGACGACCTGCGGGGCCTGGCGCGGATTCCGGGGAAGTTGGCCCAGGCCGCGGCGCTGCGCCTGAACGATACGGTGTACGGCCTGGTGGAGGACAACACGACGATCTACGACGGCAAGGCGCTGTTTCTGGCGACGAGCGACCGGGGCGCGGCGGGCAACCTGGCGTCGGGGGCGCTGGACTCGGAGTCGCTGGCCGACGCGCTGAGCAAGTTGCGGCAGGTGCGGGGCGGGGCCAGCGCCAGCCCCATCGTCTTCCGGCGGGTGTGGCTGGTGGTGCCGCCCGCGCTGGAACTCACGGCGGCGCAACTGTGCGGGAGCGCCTACGCGTGGGGTGGGCAGGAGCCGCCCGCCACGGGCTACAACTTCTTCCGCCAGAGCGGGCTGGACTACATCGTGGCGCCGTGGAACGATTCGCAGGAGAAGTGGTGGATCGTGGGCGACCCCGCCGACTGCGCCGGGTTGGAAATCGGGTTCGTGCAGGGCGTGGACTCGCCGCAGTTGTTCATCCAGGACGACCCGCGAATGGGCAGCGTGTTCACCCACGACCAGATCTCGTACAAGGTGCGGTTTGAGTTCGGCGCGGGGATCGTGAACTGGCGGCCGTTCGTGGGGTGGATGGGCGAGACGTAGCGGATGGCCGTCGGCAGGCGGCAGTCCGCCGCCGGCAAAGCCTCGCGCCGGTAGAGCGCGGGGGCCGCGCGGGCGAACCCCGGCGCCGAGAGAGCCAAGCCCCTGGTGCCAGACCCCAAGGGTCTCCGAGACCCTTGGGGTCTTCGGTGCTTCAGCCTCGGGCAGACGTGCTGCGAGCAGATCCATTATCCTCTGCGGCCTCGGCGCGCTCGGCGGTGAAATAGGGCGCGTTAGGGGTTCGGATCACGAAGGACACGAAAGGGCGCGAAAGGCACGAAAGGGCTTTCGCGCCTTTCGTGTTCCACACGCCTATTCGCGCCCGTTCGCGCTGGCGCTATGAACGCAGGGCCGTGCAGCGCATCCTTTGGCCGCGCGGGTGGTTATTATGGTAAAATGTGGGGGCAGGGCGCATGTGTACGCGGAGGCCGCAATGAGCACACCCGTGTGGTTCGTGAAACTGCTGCAGAAACTCTACCCGGCGCGGTTCTC
>DAOTVT010000293.1:0-3925 GCA_034436295.1 Anaerolineae bacterium
AAGATGGTGAGCGAGGCCCAGGCCCTGGTGCAGCAAGAACTCGGCGACGACAACTTCAAATTCGCAACCATCGGCCCCGCCGGCGAGAATCTGGTGCGCTACGCGAGCATCCAGATGACGCCCAATCGCTCGGCGGCGCGCTGTGGCGTCGGCGCGGTCATGGGCAGCAAACGCCTCAAATCCATCGTCGTTCGGGGATTCGGGAAGGTCGCCATCGCCCATCCCCAGGAGTTCTACGACATCGCAGTCCAGGCGCACAAGAAACTCCTGCAAAACGAGTTCTACAAACCCGTGTCCCGCTACGGCACGGCCGGCCTGGTTACTCTGATGAACCGCATGGGGCGCTTCCCCACCAAGAACTTCCAGATGGGGAGTTTCCCCTTCGCCGACGACATCAGCGCCGAAACCCTGCACGACCGCTACTTCGTCAACGACGTGGGCTGCTTCAATTGCCCCATCCACTGCGACAAAGTGTACCGAGTCCAAGACGGCGAGTTCGCGGGCGCTGCCACAAACAGCCTGGAATACGAGACCCTCGGCTCCCTGGGAGCCGGCATCTGGAACAACAACCTGGCGTCCATCGTGCGCGCCAACGTCATGTGCGACGAGTTGGGCCTGGACACGATCTCCGCGGGGCGCACCATCGCCTTCGCCATGGAACTCTGGGAAAAGGGCATCCTCACCGGCGCAGACACCGGCGGCATTCCACTGGAATGGGGAGACTACAACACGGCCCTGGCCCTGCTAGAACAAGTCGCCAAGAGGGAAGGGTTCGGCGGCCTGCTGGCCGAAGGCACGCGGCGCATGGCGGCCCTCATCGGGCGCGGCGCCGAACAGTATGCGATGGAAGTCAAGGGACAGGAAATCGCCGCGCAGGACG
This sequence comes from Anaerolineae bacterium, assembly GCA_034436295.1. Classification (GTDB taxonomy): domain Bacteria; phylum Chloroflexota; class Anaerolineae; order DTLA01; family DTLA01; genus DTLA01. The sequence continues at coordinate 881 of DAOTVT010000293.1, forward strand.
GTCGCGCCCAGCGCAGCATGGGACTGGCCCACGTTACCTCCACGCGAGGCGCGGATCACCTCAAGGGGTTCCCCGTCCTTGACGAGACAGGCTACCCTTCGGAAGGCGTCCGTCGCTACGGCACACAGTATATGCCCGAAATCGTGGACCCGCTGGCGACGCGGTACAAGCCCATGCTCGTCATTGACGGCGAGAACTTCGGCGCGGTCATAGACTCATCTGGGAACTGCAAGTCCGGCGGGACATTCGTTCTCGCGGAAATCTACTGGCAGGAGATGGCCGACGCCATCCGCACGGCCACCGGCATGGAGATGACGGTGGAACGGCTGAAGACCATCGGCGAGCGCATCTACAACCTCCAGCGCTGCTACGGCGTCCTGCACGGCATCAGCCGCAAAGACGACCGCCTGCCGCCCCGCTTCAAGGAAGAGCCCAACCCATCGGGCCACGCCAAGGGGCAGACGTTTGACGTGGAACCGCTGCTGGACGAATACTACCAATTGCGGGGCTGGGACGTGAAGACGGGCATCCCCACCCGCGCCAAGTTGCGTGAGTTGGGCCTGGAGGATGTCGCCGACCGCCTGGGTATCGCCTAGATGAGTACAGGGATACGCGTGCGCATACGCTACTACAACGTGCTGCGCGACGCGGCGCAGCGCAGCGAGGAGACGATCGCCATCCCGCCAGGGACGACGCTCCGCGGGCTGTTCCGCGACGTGGTAAGCCGAATACACCCCGCCGTGGGCGAGATCCTGTTCCTGCAGACCGGCGAGATCTCGCCCTACACGCGGTGCTTCTGGAACGGAGCCGTTGCGGGCGACAACGATATGGATCGCCCCCTGCAAGATGGCGACGAGATCCACCTCTTCCCGGCCATCGCGGGAGGGTGAGATTCACCAGTGCGAATGAGCGAGGGTGCATCGTGGCGCGAACCGAAGTGATACTGGGCCAGTTCCTGATAACCGGCGCGGACGAAGAGCCGCTCCCCCAAGCGGGAGTGGCCGTGTCGGGGGCGAAGATTCTGGACACGGGCGCAAACGCCGACCTGCTCCGTCGGTATCCCGACGCCGAGGTCGTGGACAAGCGGGACTGCGCCCTGGCCCCTGGCTTCGTCAACACCCATCATCACATGTACGGCGTCCTGGCGCATGGCATCCCCCTCCAGCGCGCCCCCGCGGGGTTCTGGCCCTTCCTGGAGGAATTCTGGTGGCCGTTGGTGGAAGACTCCCTGACCCACGATCTCATCGCGGCCGCGACCGACTGGGCTTGCTTTGAGATGACCAGCAACGGCATCACCGCATTCTACGACTGTCTGGAGGCGCCCAACGCCATACCCGGCGCGCTGGACGTGGAAGCAGAAGTCGTGGAGCGATGGGGACTGCGGGGCATCCTTTCCTTTGAAGCCACCGAAAGGAAAAGCGCCGCCAACGGGCAGGAGGGCCTGCGGGAGAACGAGCGTTTCATCCGGCGACAGCAGGGCAAGGATTCTCTCGTACAGGGAATGATGTGCTTCCACACCACATTCACCTGTTCGCCCGATTTCATCCGCCAGGCCTTTGACCTCGCGCGCGCGTTAGGCGTCAAAACCCACATGCACCTGTCCGAAGGCACATACGAACCGGAGTTCTGCCTGCGAACCTACGGCAAGCGGACGGTGGAGGTCTATGCCGAATGGGGATTGCTGGGGCCGGCGGTCCTGGCCTCTCAATGTGTGCAGATTTCGCCGCGCGAAATTCAACTGCTGGCGCAGGCAGGGGTGGCCGTGTCCCACATGCCCTTGAGCAACTGCGAGGTCGGCGGGGGCTTCGCGCCCGCGCCGGAGATGCTCGCGCAAGGCATCACGGTTGGTCTGGGCACAGATGGTTATGTCAACGACTTCTTTGAGGTCATGCGAGGCGCCTTCCTGATGCACAAGGCGCGGCTCCAGGACCCCACCGTGATGCCCGCCTCGGTGGTCTGGAAAATGGCGACGGAGAGCGGCGCGCGGGCCCTCGGGCTGGAGAACGTCGGCCGCCTGGAACCCGGATGGGCCGCGGACCTGATTGCCATCCGCGCCGACCTCCCTACCCCTCCGGCCCCCCACAACCTGCTTGACCAACTGCTCCTGTGGCGAAACGGCCGGCACGTGTCGGATGTCATGGTGGCCAGCGAGTGGCTCAAGCGCGACGGTCGCGTGCTGCGCGGGGACGAAGCCACCATCCGCGCGCGGTGCCAGCAAGCGGCGCAACGACTGTGGGAGAAAACCCATGGCTGACCTGCAAGTGCGCGTTGCGGGCGTAACGTTCCGCAACCCCCTGATCATCTCCTCCGGGCCTCTGACCTTCAATGCAGAGGCAATTCTGAAAGCGTGGAGAGCAGGGGCCAGTGGTGCCGTTACCAAAACCATCACGCTGCACCCCGCGGTGAACCCTACGCCCCATATCGCCCGCGCCGACCCGCCAGGAAGCCTGCTGAACACCGAGAAATGGTCGGACCTGCCTGCCGAACAGTGGATTCGCGAGGAGATTCCGGCGCTGCGCAGGGCCGGCGGCGTCATCATCGCCAGCGTGGGCCATACGGCCGCCGACGTGGAGGCCCTCGCCGCTCCGCTGGCCGAAGCCGGCGCGCACATGCTGGAAGTCGTGTCCTACAACGGCGCGGACATGGCCCCCGCCATCCGGGCCGCCAAAGCCGCAACGGATGTGCCCGTCTTCGCCAAGGTCAGCGCCAACTGGCCAAACCTCATGGAGATCGTGGAGGATTGCCTCCGCTCGGGCGCTGACGGCATCACCGCCATTGACTCCATTGGCCCCGCCCTGGCCATAGACATTGACAACCGGCGTCCCCGCTTGGACGGGCGCTGGGGCTTTGCCTGGCTCTCGGGGGCGGCCATCAAGCCCGTCGCCGTCAGGGTGGCCGCCGAGATCGCCCTTCGCTGGGACGTGCCGATTCTGGGCGTGGGCGGCATCGGCAGGGCCGAGGACGTCGTGGAGATGATGATGGCGGGAGCCACCGCCGTCCAGGCGCACACGGCTCCCTTACTCACCGGCCTGGATTGGATCGGCA
>DAOTVT010000294.1:0-35461 GCA_034436295.1 Anaerolineae bacterium
TAGGGGAAGTGGAGCCGCTTCGGCCCTCCCAGGATAAGTATGCACCAACCTTGCTCAGATGGCTATTCGGGTTGTTAAGGTGCCGGTGTGAATATGCGGTGTGAATATACAAGAGGGGGAAGCCGAAGGCCGGGGGTGAGGTGCGTGGCCCGCGAGCGCCCCTCACCCTGGCCCTCTCTCGGCGGGAGAGGGAACAGTCCGCCCGACGCGGCGGCGCCGGGCGGAACGGGCGAAGCCCTGCGCGGGTTGGGGGCGAATTCGCGTTCATTGGCGTGGATTCGCGGTTCCTCGTCGCCCGATGCGGGGGCATCGGGCTGAAGGGGCGAAGCCCTGCGCGGGTTGGGGGCGAATTCGCGTTGATTGGCGTGGATTCGCGGTTCCTCGTCGCCCGACGCGGGGGCATCGGGCTGGTGCGCGCGTGCCGACCTCACCCCCTCGTTCCCCCTCTCCGCGCGCGGAGAGGGGGAAGCCGAAGGCTGGGGGTGAGGTGTGTGGCCCGCGAGCACCCCTCACCCTGGCCCTCTCACCGCGTGGCGGCGGGGCGAGGGCGTGTGGCCGAATTTGACAGCGGCGCGAGATCGGGTATAATGTTGCGCAATATGTAACGGTGTTCCGCATTGTGCAACACCTGGCGCCACACGCGCCCAATAGGGGTCGCATTCCATGGCCAACCGCCGAGACCCAGCCGTGCAATCTGTGGAGCGCGCTATCGCGATCCTGCGCGCCTTCCCCCGCGACAAGCCCGAGCGCGGCGTGAGCGAACTCAGCCGCGAACTCGGCCTCCACAAGAGCACCGTCTCACGGCTGCTGGCCACGCTGGAACGCCAGGGCCTGGTCGCCCGCAACCCTGAAACGGAGCGCTATCGTTTGGGGCTGGAACTCATCACCCTCGCGGCGCAGGTGGTGGAGCACATGGACGTGCGGGAGATCGCGCGGCCCCATCTGCGCGAACTCTCCGAGCGCTGCCAGGAGACCGTGAACCTGGCCGTTCTCCACGAGGGCCAGGTGCTGGATTTGGAGCAATTCGCGCCGCCGATGCGGAGCGTGAAGAACATCGGTTGGGTGGGCCGCCGTATGCCGCCCCATTGCACGGCGGCGGGCAAAGTCCTGCTGGCGCATCTGCCCACGGACAAACTGGAACGATTCCTGCGGTCGCGCCTGGAGCGCCTGACGCCTCGCACCATCACCGACCCAGAGCGCCTGCGCGAGGAACTGGATGGCGTGCGCGCGCAGGGGTACGCCGTCGCCGTGGAAGAACTGGAAGATGGCCTGAACGCATTGGCCGCGCCTATCTACGACCACACGGGCGCCGTCCACGCGGCGGTGAGCCTGGCGGGGCCTGCGTTCCGCGTCTTGCCCGCGGTCTTCCCGCAACTGGCGGCGCTCCTGCTGGAAACAACCCGTAGAATCTCTGCCGAGTTGGGATACCGACCTGCCCTGCACGCTTTGCAGGGCGCCCCGTTCCCCGCCGACAGAGCCTGATATACCCATCATGCCAACGAGGAGATGCGTATGGAAACTGTCCTGAGGAGTGCCCGCAAGACCGTGGTCATCAGCCCCGATAGGCCCACCGTCCTCATCGGCGAGCGAATCAACCCCACCGGCAAGAAACGCCTGGCCGCGGCGCTGGCCGAGGGCAACCTGGACATCGTGCGCCAGGAAGCCGAGGCCCAGGTGGACGCCGGCGCCGACGTCCTGGACGTGAACGTGGGCGCTGCCGGCGTTGACGAGGTGGACCTGTTGCCGAAGGCCGTGCGACTGGTGGCCGAGACGGTGGATGTCCCGCTCTGCATAGACAGCGCCAACCCCGCTGCCCTGCGAGCGGCGCTGGGCCTGTACCGCGAGTTGGCCCCCAACGGCAAGCCGCTCGTGAACTCGGTCAACGGCGAACCGGCCAGCCTGGACCGCGTCCTGCCGCTGGTGGCCGAATTCGGCGCCGCCGTCATCGGGCTTGCCATGGATGAGCAAGGCATTCCGCCCACGGCCGAAGGTCGCCTGGCGGTGGCCCGCCGCATCGTGGAGCGCGCCGAAGCCATGGGCATCCCGCGCCAGGATGTGGTCATAGACTGCCTGGCCCTCACCGTGGGCGCCGATTCCCGCGCCGGCCTGGTAACGCTGGACGCCATCCGCATGGTGCGCGAGGAGTTGGGCGTGAACATGACCCTGGGCGCCAGCAACATCTCGTTCGGCCTGCCCGAGCGCGAGACCATCAACGGCGTCTTCTTGGCCATGGCCATCCTGCGCGGCGTCAACTGCCCGATTGTGGACGCGGCCAAGGTGCGGCCCGCGATTCTGGCGACCGATCTCATCCTGGGCCGCGATGACTACGCCATGCGGTACTTGAAGGACTACAAGAAACGCCTCAAGGCTGCGCAAGCCAAGTAGCGCGGCGGGCGCTTCTCCGCGAGGAGCCGAATGGCGACCATCCTGCGCGACATCCCCATAACCCTTACGTCGGAGGCCATCCTGGAATCCCAGGTGCGCAAAGGCCACCGCAAATCTCACAGCCCGCTGGCGCGCCAGGCCGCCGACATGGCGGCGCTGATGGCGCTGGATTTGGCGCGTCCGGCGGCGGTCTGGGACGAGTTTGAGGTGGCCGGCACGTCGGACGACGCCCTTGTGCTGCGGACGTCCGACGGGGCGCGCGAACTCAAGATGGGGCAGGGCGCGGCGTTTGTGCGAGAGGCGCGTCGCGTCCTCGTGGCGGTGTGGACCATCGGGCCGGAACTGGAGATGCGGGTGAACGGCCTGCACCGACAGGGCGAGGCCCTGCTGGCGTTCATGCTGGACACCGCAGGTGTGTTGGCCCTCGGAGCGGTGGGCGAGGCGGTGCGAACCACCGCCGAGCAGCGCGCGGCCGCGGAGGGATGGGGCGTGTCGCCAGCGCTCAGCCCTGGGTCGCTGGTGGGCTGGGCCGTGGACGGGCAGCGGGATTTGTGCGCGCTCCTGCCCCTCGCCGACATCGGCGTGGAATTGTCGCCCTACTGCGTCCTGCGACCGCACAAGTCCTGCTCGGGACTCATCGGCATGGGGCCTGGCTTTTCGTCCGCCCATGTGGGGGCGCTGTGCCGCGCCTGTGCCCTGGCCGACACCTGCTGGCGCAGGCGGGAGGACGCCGAATGACCATCGCGCTTGGCATTGACACGGGCGGGACGTACACCGACGCCGCGCTGGTGGACGAAGGCACGGGCCAGGTGCTCCACTCGGCCAAGGCGCTGACGACGCGCTGGGACTTGTCGGTGGGCATCGGCAAGGCCATTGCGGCGGTGCTGTCGCAGGGGGGCGTGGCGGCGTCGCGCGTGAGTCTGGTGGCGCTGTCCACGACGCTGGCCACCAACGCCATCGTGGAGGGCCAGGGCAGCCCCGTGTGCCTGATCCTCATCGGCTACGACCGCGACCTGATGCGCGAATTCGGGTTTGAGGGGGCGCTCGTTACGCCCGATGTGGTCTATGTGCGGGGTGGCCACGACGCCATCGGCGACGAGGTGGAGCCGCTGGACGAGCAGGCCGTGCGCGAGGCTGTGGCATCGCGGATCGGGCGCGTGGCGGCCTTCGCGGTTTCGGGCTACTTCGCGGCGCGCAACCCCGCGCACGAACTTCGCGCGCGCGCCATCATTGAGGAGACGACCGCGCGGCATTCGGACGACGGGCGCCCGCTGCCCGTAACGTGCGGGCACGAACTGTCGGTTCGGCTGAACGCCGTGCGGCGGGCGACGACGGCGGCGCTCAACGCGCGCCTCATCCCGCTCTTGCAAGATCTTATTTCTACAGTTCAGCGCACGCTGGCCGAACAGGGGATTTCGGCGCCGCTGATGGTGGTGAAAGGCGACGGCTCGCTGGTGCGCGCCGACTGGGCCATGCTCAGGCCCGTTGAGACGATCCTCTCCGGCCCTGCCGCGAGCGCCGTCGGAGCCTGGCACTTGGCTGGCCGCCGCGATGTGTGGGTGGTGGACGTGGGCGGAACGACGACGGACATCGCGGCGCTGCGCGGTGGGCACCCGCGCCTCAACCCCGAAGGCGCGCGCGTCGGCCAGTGGCAGACGATGGTGGAGGCCGTGGACGTCCGCACCACCGGCCTGGGCGGCGATAGCCTGGTGCGCCTGGACGGGGAGCGCCGGCTGCTCATCGGGCCGGGCCGCGTGGTTCCGCTGTGCCTGCTGGCCTCGGATCATCCCGACGTCGTGGCCGAGTTGGAGCGCCAGGCGGCTCAGGGCGGGGACGAGCCGTGGGTCGGGCAGTTCGCACTTCTGCAGCGCCGGCCCGTCAATGCCCTGGCCGATGAGGAGCGGTCGCTCCTGCGCAGTCTGGCCGATGGGCCGCGCCCTGTAACGGCGCTGCTGCGCGAGGGCGGGTATCCGCTGGTGGCGCTCAGGCGGCTGGAGCGCCTGGAGGCGCTGGGCCTGGTGGCCAGGGCCGGCTTCACCCCCACCGACGCCCTGCATGTCCTGGGGCGCTTCCGCCGATGGGATGCCCGCGCGTCGGTCGTGGGCGCGGGGCTGCTTGCGGCGAGGCTGGGCTGCGCGGCCGAGGCATTCTGCGAGCGGGTGGTGGCCGCGGTCTCCGAGAAGGTCGCGCGGGAACTGGTTACCAAAGTCCTCGCCGATGAGGGTGTGGCGGCCGATTGGACGATGCCCGCGCTGGACGCGCTGTTTGCGCGTTCCGTTGGCGACGGCAACGGCTCCAGCCTGAACTGTCGGCTGGGCCTGCGGGAGCCGATCGTGGCCATCGGGGCGCCGGCCGCCGCGTACATGCCGGCGGTGGCCGACGTGCTGCACACGGATTTGATCATCCCAGACCACGCCGATGTGGCCAACGCGGTCGGGGCCGTCGCGGGCGGGGTCGTCCAGACGTGGCGGGTCATGGTGCAACCGCTCCCCGGAGGCGAGGCGTTTCGCGTGCACCTCCCCGGCGAAGTGCGCGACTTCCCGACCGTGGAGGACGCCGTCGCCTACGCCGAGCGGACGGTTCCTGCGGAACTGGCCGCTGCGGTGCGACGGGCGGGCGCCGCCGACGTGGATGTGCACATCGCGCGGGAGGACCGCGTCGCGATGGCGCAGGCCGGATGGGGGCACGAGGTGTATCTGTGCACGGAACTTACCTTCACCGCCGCCGGGCGTCCCAGCCCTGCACGGTGAGTGTAAGACAATACAGAACTTCAAAACAATCGGGAGGAGGGTATTCCAATGGCAGACATTCTGCAGAAGATCGCAACCAAGTTGTACGAGGGCGAAGACGAGGAAGTGGCCGAACTGGTGCAGAAGGCGCTGGACTCAGGCCTGACGCCGAAGGAGATTCTCCAGGACGGCCTCATTGCCGGCATGGACCAGGTGGGCAAGGATTTCAAGGCGGGCGACCTGTTCGTGCCCGAAGTGCTCATCGCGGCGCGCGCCATGCACGCGGGGATGAACGTGCTGCGCCCGCTGCTGTCGGCCAGCGACTCGCCGACGGTGGGCAAGTACGTCATCGGCACGGTGAAGGGCGACCTGCACGACATCGGCAAGAACCTGGTCAAGATGATGCTGGAAGGCGCCGGGTTTGAAACGGTGGATCTGGGCACGGACGTGGCGCCCGAAGCCTTCGTGCAGGCGGTCCGTGAGCACAAGCCGCGCATCGTGGGCATGAGCGCCCTGCTGACGACAACGATGGTCAACATGAAGTCCACCATTGACGCCCTGAACGAGGCCGGGCTGCGGGAATCGGTCAAGATCATGGTGGGCGGCGCGCCGGTAACGGCGGCCTTCGCCCAGCAGATCGGCGCCGACGCCTACGCGCCCGACGCCGCGACCGCCGTGGACGTGGCCCGCAAGTTGGCCTAGTCGCCGCGCGCATGTCGGTTTGCCGAGCAGGGTTTACCTCACCCATCCCCACCCCAGCCCTCTCCTTCCCTCTCCGCCCGCGGAGAGAAAGGGGAGGGTGTGGGAGGGGTTGGGTGAGGTTACAGCCCCCCTCGCCGCATCGCCTGCGGCAAGGGCTGGCTTCATCGGATGTGCAGCGGCCCGCGACTCTGTTCGGAGTCTGCGCATTGGAGCAGATTGGCTCCCCAAACTGAAATGCGCCCGAACTGCCCACCGCGGCGGGGCTATCATTGCGAGGCGCCGGAGGCGGACAAACCGCCTCGCACCTCCTCATGCGGGGGGCTTGCCTGGGGCACTGCGCGCCCCTGCAATAACGCAATAAACGTCATGAAAGGAGACTCCTGTGTCGGAGCAGATACCCATTGAGACGCTCCGTCCGACGATACGCATGTTGTCGGACGAGCAGATTGTGGCCATTCACAACGCCAGCCTGGACATCCTATCCCGAACCGGCATCGTGATGAAAAACGAGGCGGCGCGAACGTTGCTGCTGGATGCCGGCGCGTGGGAGTCCGACGGGCGCCTCAAGATTCCGGAGCGCCTCGTCATGGACGCCATCGCCTCGGCTCCGTCGCGCATCCCGATGTACAACCGCCTGGGCGAGTTGGTGATGCCCCTGGAAGCCGGCAACGTGTTCTTCGGCAGCGGCTCCGATTGCGTGTTTACCATTGACGTGGAGACCGGCCAACGCCGCAAGGCCACGTACGACGACGTGTACCGCATCGCGCGCCTCTGCGATGGCCTGGACGAGATTTCCTGCGCGATGTCCATGAGCAACCCGTCGGACGTGCCGCCGCTGGACGTGTACATCCACGGGTTCATCGGCATGATCCGCGGGTCGGTGAAGCCCAACGTGTACACCGCGAACCACCGCGGCGACATGGAGGACATCTACCGCATCGCGTGCGCCGTCGCCGGCAGCGAGCAGCGCCTGCGCGAGCGGCCGTTCCTGATGCTCTACGCCGAGTCCATCTCGCCCTTGCTGTATCCCGACGAGTCGGTGGACAAGTTGCTGTTCTGCGCCGAGAAGGGGATTCCGGTAACCTACCCGCCGTCGCCGAACACGGGAGGCGGCGGGCCGATCACGCTGGCCGGGGCGCTGGCGCTGGGCAACGCCGAATGTCTGGTGGGGCTTGTGCTCACGCAGTTGGTGCGGCCCGGCACGCCGTTCCTCTACGGCATGAACACCGCCGCGCTGGACATGAAGTCGGCCATCGTCAGTTACGGCGCGCCCGAGTGGCCCACGGGCATGGCGGCCTGGTGCGACATCGCCCGATTCTACGGCCTGCCCACGTGGGGCGCGGCAGGGGCCACCGACAGCAAAGTGGTGGACGCTCAAGCCGGCCTGGAGGCCGCCATCACCATCATGACCGCCTACCTGACCCGCTGCAACCTGGTGCACGATGTCGGGTACATAGAGTATGGCTCCACGTCGTCCATGGAGATGCTGGTCATCGCCGACGAGATCATCCGCGACGTGCGCTTCATCATGAACGGCGTGGAGGTGAGCGAGCGCACGCTGGCCCGCGAGGCCATCCATCGCGCGACGCCCGGCGGCGGCTTCCTCGCCGACGAGCACACGCTGCGCAACTGGAAGTGGGCGCAGTTCCGCCCGCGCGTGATAGACCGCATGCGCTACGACGAGTGGCGCGACAAGGGCGGCAAGGATATGGCTGCCCGCGCCAACGAGCGGGCGCGCCGCATCCTGAGCGAGCATGAGGTGCCGCCGCTCCCGGAGGCCGCCGAGGAAGAGATTCGGGCCGTGCTGCGGCATCGCGCAGGCAAGTAGCAGGGGGTGAAGCATGGCGCGACCGGGGCCTGAGGGCGGGCACTACCGCCCCTTGAGTCAGGCGCAGGTGCAAGAGATTCACCAGGCGTCGCTGACGGTGCTGGAGACGACGGGAATCCTGGTGGAGAACGAGACGGCGCTGCGCCTGTACCGCGAGGGCGGCGCATCCGCGGACGGCCACCGGGTGCGCATCCCGCGGGCGATGGTGGACGCCGCGCTGAAGACCGTCCCGCACCGGGTGGTGCTGGCCGGGCGGCTGCCCGAACACGACATCGTGCTGGAGGGCAGGCGGGTGTACGCGGGCACGGGTGGCTCGCCCACGATGGTGCTGGATGCGGGGGCCGACACGCCGCGCCCGTGCACGCTCCGCGACGTGGCGATGATGGCGCGGCTCGCGGACGCGCTGGAGCATTGCGATTTCGTCGTCGCGCCCCTGTATCCCACGGATGTGCCGCGCGAGGACGTGCCCGTGAATCGGTTCTACGCGTGCCTGCGGGGCACGGGCAAACACGTGATGGGCGGCGTGGACTCGGTGGCGGGCGCGCGACAGGTGATCCGTCTGGGCGCGATCCTGGCGGGCGGGGAAGACCGCCTGCGGTCGCGCCCTTTCATCTCGGCCATCACGAGTTGGATGGTCAGCCCCTTGCGTCTGGACACCGAGGTAACGGACATCCTGCTGGAATGGTGCGCGCATGGCCTGCCGGTGGCGCTGTCGTCGGCGCCGATGGCCGGCTCCACATCGCCCGTAACGCTGGCGGGGACGCTGGTGCAACTGAACGCCGAGCAACTCAGCGGCATCGTGCTGACCCAGTTGGCGCGGCCCGGCACGCCGGTGCTGGCCGGCTACATCCCGGGCGTGGCCGACATGCGCAGCGGCGGATACCTGGGCGGGGCGGTGGAGTTCGGGATGATGCAGGCCGCAGCGGCGCAGATGGCGCAGTTCTACGGTGTGCCCATCTACGGCTCGGGCGGGATGAGCGACGCGAAGATTCCCGACGCCCAGGCGGGGTACGAGAAGATGGCCACGTTCTTGCTGGCGGCCATGGGAGGGTGCAACTACATCCACCACGCCATCGGCATGGTAACCAACATGAGCGCGGTCTCGCCCGAGCAGGCGGTGATAGACGACGAGATCGTGGGGATGGCGATGCGCGTGCTCCGCGGGATTGACATAACCGAGGAGACGATGGCGGTGGAGGCCATCGGGCGCGTGGGGCCGGGCGGGCATTACCTGGCGGACCCGCACACGGTGCGGCACATGCGGGGCGAGTTCTTCTACCCGCGCGTGGCCGACCGCCAGAGCCGCGCCATGTGGGAGGAGGACGGCCGGCGGGATACCCGCGCCCGCGCGCAGGAGCGGGTCGCCGCGCTTCTGGCAGGCCAGCGGCCGCCCGCATGGCCGGCGGATGTGGACGCCGCCATCCGAAGCGAGTTTCGCATCAGGCTGGAGTAGGGGAGGAGGATCAGCGGATCGCGCCGACGGGCCAGTTGGCGGCCTCTTCCTGCATCACGCGGTCCAGGATGGCGTCGCGGGTGGCGTTGAGTTCCTGGCGCGTGAGGGCGATGGCCTTGTCCCTGTCGCCCTGGCGGATGGCTTCCAGAATGCGGGCGTGGCTTTCGGGCTGGATGCGCCCCGCGTGGCGCAGCACCATGAAACGGGCCAGGCGGTCGTGGAGCCGGCCCAGCGTCTCGGCCAGTTGGTCGTTGCCCGACGCCTTCGCGAGAAGGTAGTGGAAGCGGCGGTTCTCGTCGGTGTAGCGGTCGTAGGATTCGTCGTCGTCGCCGGTGTAGGGAGCGTGGACGTGCGCCAGTTGCTCCAACTGCTCCTCGGTGATGCGGCCGATGGCGCGCTCCACGGCGGCGATTTCCAAAATCTCGCGGAGGTCCAGGAGATCGCGCAGTTCCTTGAGGGTGGTATGCGTAACGAAGTAGCCCGAGCGGGACTTGATGGTTACGAGACCTTCCTGGCCCAGCATCTGCAGGGCGTCGCGGACGGGGGTAACGCTGGTGCCGTACTTGCGCGCCAGTTCGTCCACGTCCAGTTTCAGGCCGGGCTTCAGGTGTCCCATGATGATGGCCCGCCGCAACTGTTTGTAGATCACCGCTTTGGATGTCTCGCCGGGCTGAGTAGATGGCATCGGAACCTCCTGGGCGCACCTCGCGTGCGCGCCCGCCGCAACGTGTGTGCTTGTTCTACTCCCATATTATACCACATAACGTGCCAATTTGCAATACCTCGCGCATCTCTCTTGACAGGTAGCACAGCATGTGCTATAATTGATATATCACATGACCCTAATCGCGCCGGTTTTCCATCCCAGCCGGTCGGTTGCGGGCAGGTGGCGGCCTTGCGGGGACAATCTATTCGCGCATCGTTCCACATTCACACCCAGAGGTTGCCCTGGCTTTACATCCCCCTGGCGGGTAGAAAGGAGGTGCTCTCGGACAGATTCTTGCGATGACTCGGATGTCGGAGACAACGGTCGTTTCCGACCCCCACGCAGTGGGCAGATTCTCTACACAAAGAGGAGGAGTATCCGATGGAGATCATCAAAAAGGATGAGACGCAGAACGAGCATCCGTACATCCCCGAACTGAAGGACCTCTACCAGAAGGGAAGGATTAGCCGACGCGAGTTCCTTCGCAACGCCACTCTGCTGGGCATGTCCCTGGCCAGCGCGACCGCCTTCCTGTCGGCGTGCGGCACGAAGGCGACCCCCACCGCCGCGCCCACGAAGCCTCCTGCCGTTCAGCCCACCCCCGTCCCACCCACGGCCACGCCCAAACCGGCCGGCCCCAAGCGCGGCGGCACCATGACCATCGCCACCCGCGTGCCGCGCGTGGATCACCCGGCGCGCCTGTCGTGGATTGAAGGCGTGAACCAGTTCCGCCAGGTCTGCGAGTACCTCACCTACACCGACTATGACAACATCACGCACCCCTGGCTGCTGGAGAAGTGGGAGGCCGACGCCGAGGTCAAGGAGTGGACGCTCCACATCCGGAAGGGCATCAAGTTCAACAACGGCCAGGAACTGACCGCCGACGACGTCATCTTCAACTTCCAGCAGTGGCTGGACAAGGACGTGGGGTCGTCCATGCTGGGCCTGCTGAGTTACCTGAAGCCGACCGGCATTGAGAAGGTGGATGACTACACCGTCAAACTGCACCTGGACACGCCGCAGATTGCCGTGCCCGAGCACCTGTTCCACTATCCGGCCATGATCGTCCCGCGCACCTTTGAGGGCGACATCACCAAGCAGCCCATCGGCACCGGCCCGTTCCTGCTGGAGGAGTTCCGCGAGACCGAGCGCGCCGTCTTCCGCCGCCGCGAGGACTACTGGCTGATGGCCGACGACGGCAAGCCCTACCCCTACCTGGACCGGCTGGTGTACCTGGACCTGGGGCAGGACGACGCGGCCCGCATCGCGGCCATGCAGAGCGGGCAGGTGGACAACATCTTCAACCCGTCCGCGGAAATCTGGCAGGCGGTGAAGGACTTGCCCACGGTGAAGGTGTACTCCACGGCCACGGCCCAGACCTTCGTCATCCGCATGCGTGTGGACATGGATCCGTGGAAGGACAATCGCGTGCGCCTGGCGCTCAAGAAGTGCATTGACCGCCAGAAGATGCTGAACCTGGCCTGGTTTGGCGAGGGCGTGTTGGGCCACGACGCGCACGTGGCGCCGATTCATCCCGAGTACTGCCCGAAGGACATCCCGCCCTACGACCCGGAGGGCGCCAAGAAGTTGCTGGCCGAAGCCGGCTTCCCCAACGGGCTGTCGGTGGAACTGTCCACCCAGCAGGCGCGCGCCGAACCGGCCATGGCGCAGGCGCTGCGCGAGTCGGCGGCGGCGGGCGGGTTTGACATCAAACTCAACATCCTGCCCTCGGCGCAGTACTGGGACATCTGGACCGAGGTCCCGCTGGGCATCACCATCTGGGCGCACCGACCGCTCGGGACGATGGTGCTGGCGCTGGCCTACACCGCCGACGACACCGGCAAGCCCGTGCCCTGGAACGAGACCTACTGGGTGGATCCGGAGTTCACCACGCTGCTCAAAGAGGCCGAGCGCACCCTGGACGTGGAGAAGCGCCGCGCCATCATGTGCAAACTGGAAGACATCCAGATGGAGCGCGGCTCGGTCGGAATTGCGTTCTGGACCAATGTTTGGTACATTGCCAACAAGAAGTTCAAGAACGTGGGCGCGCACCCGACCAACTACGACATCCTGTACCAAGCCTGGTACGATCCGGAGGCCTAGTGCCGCTCGCGGGCCATCGGCACATCGGTAAACCCTGGCTCCCATGCCCGCCTGGCCGGGCATGGGAGCCGAATCTGGAGCGGGGCGGGCATCGCCAACTCGCGCGGCTCTGCCAGAAGCCGTAAGACTGTTCGCACTTGTGATTTCATACTCATAAGGAATTGGCATGGCCAAGTACATTTTGCGCCGCATCGGATTCATGCTCTTGACGATGCTCCTGGTTTCCATCGCCATTTTCCTCATCTCGGAGGTGGCGCCTGGAGACGTGGCCCGCCACATCCTGGGCCAGTTCGCCACGCCCGAGCAGGTGGAACTCCTGCGCGACCAGATGGGCCTGGACCAGCACGTGGCGATCCGCTATCTGGACTGGCTGGTGGGCAACGACTGGCGCTTGTGGCGACTCGTGGGCAAGCCATTGCGGTACACGCGGGTGGGGCAGTACGACAGCCCGGCGTGGTGGGCGGTGGAGGCCGACGGCACGCTCAAGCAGTGGCGCATGAAGAAGGGCACGGGCCTGATAGAGATTCGCGTCGCCCCCGACGGAACCCGCGAGGAAGTCCTCTTTGATAACTGGCAGGTCGCCGAGGACGGCAGCGAAATCTTCTGGGGCGTGGACACCGCCGACCACGTCGTCCTGTGGCGCAAAGGCGAGGAGGCGCAGAAAGTCGGCCCCGCCTCGGCAGGCCGCACCATGACCGAGGCCAGCGGCGTGGAGTACTATCCGCTGCGCAAGGGGCTGCTGCGAGGCGACCCTGGCATCTCGCTGCGGACGAACAAGCCCGTGGGGCCTACCCTCGTGCGGCGGCTGCGCAACTCGTTCGTGCTGGCGGGCATCGCCTTCGTCATCATCATGCCCATCGCGCTGCTGCTGGGCATCCTGGCGGGGCTGAAGGAGGGCCGCGCCCTGGACCGCACCATCTCGCTGTTCAGCCTCATCACGACTTCCGTGCCCGAATTCGCCAGCGGCGTGTTCCTCATCCTGCTGTTCGCCTTCTGGCTCAAGGTCCTTCCGGGCGCGGCGGTGTTCGTGAGCGATGTGGCGCCGTTCATGCAGCCCAAGTTGCTCATCCTGCCCGTGCTCACCCTGACGCTGGTGGAGGTGGGCTACGTTACCCGCATGACGCGCGCCAGCATGATAGAGGTCATGAACGCGCCCTACATCCGCACGGCGTTCCTCAAGGGCCTGCCCTATTGGCGCATCGTCTTCAAGCATGCGGTGCGGAACGCGCTCATGGCGCCCATTACGGTCATCATGCTCCACGTGAACTGGCTCATCGGCGGCATCGTCGTCGTGGAGTCGGTGTTCGGCTATCCGGGGCTGGGCATGTACATGCTGGACTCGGCGTTGTTCAAGGACATCAACGCCATTGAGGCGGGGGCGATGGTGATGGTGGCGCTGGCCGTCGGGACGCAGTTGGTGGCCGACATCATCTACACCTTCCTCAACCCGCGCATTCGGTACACGTAGTCGGGGGACGTGGGACTCGTAGGACGCAAGGAGAGGCGCGAATGACCGTCGCAGCAGACCTGGAAAAGAGTTACGACGCTGGCAAGCGGAAGTGGCGACGCGCCTGGGATTCGCTGTCCATCATCTTCCGCTCGCGCGTCGCGGTCGTGGGGCTGAGCATCGTCATCTTCTGGATTCTGGTGGCGATTCTTGCGCCTGTCCTGGCGCCGCACAGCCCCTTCGCGCAGGACTCGGCGGCGATCAACAAGCCGCCCACGCCGACGCACCCCCTGGGCACAGACCACCTGGGCCGCGATATCCTGTCGCGCCTCATCTACGGAAGCCGCACGATCCTGCTCCTGGCCCCCATCTCGGTGCTGTGCTCGGTGGCGCTGGGCACGCTACTGGGACTCATCGGCGGGTACTACGGCGGGCTGATTGACGAAGTGGTGATGCGCATCCTGGACGCGATCATGGCGTTCCCGACCATTCTGCTGTACCTCATCATCATCTCCGCCATCGGGCCGTCGGCGTTCAACGTGGTGCTGGCGATTACGTTTGTGGGCGCGCCAGGGATCGCGCGGCTGGTGCGCAGCCTGACGCTGGACATCCGCGTGCGCGATTATGTGGCGGCAGCCAAACTGCGCGGCGATAGCGGCTGGCGCATCATGTTCGTGGAGATTCTGCCCAATGCGCGCGGGCCGCTCATCATTGACGCCATGCTCCGCGTGGGCTACGCCATCTTCGCCATCGGCACGCTCGGCTTCTTGGGGCTGGGGCTGCCGCCCCCGACGCCCGACTGGGGCGGCATGATCAACGAGGCGCGCAAGTACATCTGGACGAATCCGCTGGGCGTGCTGTGGCCGGCCATCGCCATATCCAGCCTGGTGGTGGGGCTGAACCTGTTCGCCGATGGCCTGCGCGAAGAGACGACTCGGTATCAGTAGGGCACTGAACTCGGGAAAGGCAAGGGGAGATGCAGCAAGCACGTCGTGCTCCGATCCTGAAGGTGCAGGACCTGGCTATTGCCTACGAGACCCGCAAAGGGGACGTGCAGGCCGTGCGCAACGTCTCCTTTGAAATCCGCCGCGGCGAGACCCTGGGCCTCGTCGGCGAGTCGGGCTGCGGCAAGAGCACCGTCGCCTTCGGGATCGTCAACTTCCTGGGGCGGAATGGCCGCATCACCAATGGCCGCATCCTCTTCCAGGGCCAGGATTTGGTGGGGCGCTCCGAAGAGGACCTGCGTCGGCTGCGCGGCGACCGCATCGCCATGGTGTACCAGGACCCCATGCAGGCGCTGAACCCTTCGCTGCGCATCGGCGAGCAACTCGCCGAGGTCCTCGTGGTGCACCGCGGGATGAACCGAAAGGAGGCGGAGGAACGCTGCATCCAAATGCTCCATCGGGTGTACATGCCCGACCCGGCCAGCGTCATGCGGCGCTACCCGCACCAACTGTCGGGCGGGCAACAGCAGCGCGTGGTCATCGCCATGGCCCTGCTCAACGACCCCGCGCTGCTCATCATGGACGAGCCGACCACGGCCCTGGACGTTACGGTGGAGGCGGCGGTCCTGGACCTGGTGGAGGAGTTGCAGAAGGACTTTGATACGGCGATCCTGTACATCAGCCACAATCTGGGCGTGATCGCGCGGGTCTCCGACACCGTGGGCGTGATGTACGCGGGCGAGTTGGTGGAGTGGGCTTCGGTGGAGGACGTCTTCCTGCGGCCGCATCACCCGTACACGCAGGGGCTCATGCGGTGCGTCCCGCGGCTGGGCATGGACAAGGCCAGCAGTTACCTGTATCCCATCAAGGGGCGAGTCCCGCCGCCCGATAATCTCCCGCCAGGGTGCGTCTTTGAGCCGCGTTGTCCCTACGCGCGGCCCGACTGCAGCCTGAGCCGACCCGATCTGCGGGAAGTGGCTCCAGGGCATTGGGCGCGGTGCCTGTTCGCCGAGGAGGTGGCGCGGTTGGCGTGGGCGCCGCCCGAGGAGGTGCCTGTCCGCATGGCGGCCGTGCACCCTGCCGCCGCCGACGAGAAGCCCCTGCTCTGCGTGCGCGACGCCAGGACGTACTACGAAGTGCCTTCCAGGCGGCTCGGGGAGCGCAAGCAGTTGGTAAAGGCCGTGGACGGCGTGAGCCTGGAGGTGAAGCGGGGCCAGACGCTGGGCATCGTCGGCGAGTCGGGCTGCGGCAAGACCACGCTCGTGAAGACGATCGTTGGGATGGAGAAGGCGACGGGCGGCGAGTTTGAGTTCATGGGCGTGGACATCTCGGTGCCGGTCTCCAAGCGCAGCATGGAGATCATCCGCAACCTGCAGATGGTCTTCCAGAATCCCGACTCCACGCTCAACCCGTCGTTCAGCGTGGGGCAGCAAATCGCGTGGCCGCTGCGCCGATTCCGGAATATCCCGCGCAAGGATGTGCGCCGCGAGGTGGTGCGCCTGCTGGAGATGATGAAGTTGGGCGAGCGGTACTACGACCGCTTGCCGCGCCAGTTGAGCGGCGGCGAAAAGCAGCGCGTGGGCATCGCGCGGGCCATCGCGGGCCTGCCCGCCATGGTGCTGTGCGACGAGCCGGTCTCGGCGCTGGACGTGTCGGTGCAGGCGGCGGTGCTCAACCTGCTGCTGGAGATTCAGGCCGAACTGGGGACGACGATGGTGTTCATCGCCCACGACCTGAGCGTGGTGCGGTTCTTCTGCGACTACATCGCCGTCATGTACCTGGGGCACGTGGTGGAATCGGGCCCCGCCGAGGCCATCTACGCGCCGCCGTATCACCCGTACACCGAGGCGCTGCTATCGGCGGTGCCGTTCCCCGACCCGACGGTGGAGCAGAAGAGCATCCGCCTGAGCGGCTCCGTGCCCAGCGCGCTGAACCCGCCGAGCGGCTGCCGATTCCACACGCGCTGCCCGCGCAAACTCGGCGAAATCTGCGAGCGGGAGACCCCGCCCTGGCAGGACGCGGGCAATGGACACCGAATCTTCTGCCACATCCCGCTGGAAGAATTGCGGAAGGTGGAGGCTGTGGTTGTTGTTCCGAAAAGGAACCAGTAAGGAGGGAACTATGGCCAAACGAGTGGTGCACCCGCCTACGGGTACCCAACTGACCTGCAAGAACTGGCTCATTGAAGCCGCGTATCGCATGATCCAGCACAACCTGGATCCCGACGTGGCCTTTGACCCCGACAACCTCATCGTGTACGGGGGGAGCGGCAAGGCGGCCCGCAACTGGGAATGCTTTGACGCCATCCTGGACAGTTTGCGCAACCTGGAGCCCGACGAGACGCTCCTGGTGCAGAGCGGGAAGCCCGTCGCCATCTTCAAGACCCACACCGACGCCCCCCGCGTGCTCATCGCCAACTCCAACCTGGTGCCGGCGTGGGCCAAGCAGGACTACTTTGACGAACTGGAGCGCAAGGGCCTCATCATGTACGGCCAGATGACGGCCGGCAGTTGGATTTACATCGGCACGCAGGGCATCCTGCAAGGGACCTACGAGACGATGGCGGCCTGCGCCAAGGCCCAGGGCTGGCCCAGCCTGAAGGGCAAGTTCGTGCTGACCGCCGGCCTCGGCGAGATGGGCGGCGCGCAGCCCCTTGCGGTTACCATGAACGAAGGCGTGGCGCTGGTGGTGGAGATTGACCGCTGGCGGGCCGAGCGCCGACTGCGCACCGGCTACCTGGACCGCATCGCCGAGAACATAGAAGAGGCGATGACGTGGGTGGAGGAGGCCGTCGCCGCGGAGAAGCCGCTGTCGGTGGGGCTGATCGGCAATGCCGCCGAGGTGCTGCCCGAACTGGTGCAGCGCGGCGTCGTGCCCGACGTGGTAACCGACCAGACGAGCGCCCATGACCCCCTGCGCTACTTCCCGCGCGGCATGACCTTTGAGGAGGCCAAGGCCCTGCGCGAGCGCGACCCCGAAGAGTTCAAGCGCCGCGCCATGGAGTCCATGGCGGCTCACGTGCAGGCTATGCTGGACTTCCAGGCCAAGGGGAGCGTGGTCTTTGACTACGGCAACAACATCCGCCAGCGGGCCTACGACATGGGCGTCAAGAACGCCTTTGACTTCCAGGGGTTCGTGCCGCTGTACATCCGCCCGCTTTTCTGCGAGGGCAAGGGGCCGTTCCGCTGGGTGGCGCTTTCGGGCGACCCCGAAGACATCTACGTAACTGACCAGGTCATCATGGATCTCTTCCCGCACGACGAGCACCTGGTGCGCTGGATCAAGATGGCGCAGAAGAAGGTCAAGTTCCAGGGTCTTCCGTCGCGCATCTGCTGGCTGGGCTACGGCGAGCGCGCCAAGGCCGGCCTGGCCTTCAACGACCTGGTGGCCAGCGGCAGGGTCAAGGCCCCCATCGTCATCGGGCGCGATCACCTGGACGCCGGTTCGGTGGCATCGCCGCGCCGCGAGACCGAGGGGATGAAGGACGGCTCCGACGCCATCTCCGACTGGGCGATTCTCAACGCGCTCATCAACGCGGTGAACGGCGCCACGTGGGTGAGTTTCCACCACGGCGGGGGCGTGGGCATCGGCTACAGCCAGCACGCGGGCATGGTCATCGTGGCCGACGGCACGCCCGAAGCCGCCCGCCGTCTGGAGCGCGTCCTGACCACCGACCCAGGGATGGGCGTGGCGCGCCATGCGGATGCCGGCTACGAGCGGGCCATCCAGGTGGCGAAAGAGCGCGGCGTGAAGATTCCCATGCTGAAATAGATTCGGTTCTAGAGTCCGTCGCGTCGGACGTCGCGAAAGGCAGAGCGTTCAGGTCAGGTGCGGCGCACCTCGGAAGTGCGTCGCACCTGAAGAGAATGCAAGAACCGAATCCAGAAGTACGCATAACGGCGGAGCGTTTAGACTTGGATTCCCGACTGGTGATTGACGGAAACAGCCTCACCCTGGAGGATGTAGTCGCGGTCGCCTACGCGCCGACCAGGGGCCAGACCCTGGAGGTGGTGCTGTCCGCGGAGAGTAGCGCGCGGGTGCGGCGGGCCGAAAGGGTTGTGCAGGAGTTCATCGCCCGCGGCGAGGTTGTGTACGGCGTTACGACGGGGTTCGGGGCGTTCAAGGGGCGCATCATCCCGCCCGACCAGGTTCGCCAATTGCAGCGCAACATCCTCATGAGCCATGCCGTGGGGGTGGGGGAGCCGCTGGACGAGCCGACGGTGCGCGCCATGATGCTCATCCGCGCCAATGCCCTCGCCAAGGGGCATTCGGGCATCCGCCTGGAGACGCTGCAACTGCTGCTGGACATGCTGAACCGCGGGGTGCATCCGGTGGTGCCTGCGCAGGGGTCGCTGGGGGCCAGCGGGGATTTGGCTCCCCTGGCGCACATGGCGCTGCCCATCATCGGCCTGGGCGAGGCGGTGTACCAGGGCGAGCGGCTGCCCGGCGCCGAGGCGCTGGCGCGGGCCGGTCTGCGCCCCACGACGCTGGAGGCCAAGGAGGGGCTTGCCCTCACGAATGGCACCGCCCTGATGGCGGCCATCGGCGCGCTGACCACGTGGCAGGCCGAGAACCTGTCGCGCGTGGCCGACATTGCGGGCTGCCTGACCCTGGAGGCCACCTACGGGACGCCGCGCGCCTTTGACGCCCGCATCCACGCCGTGCGCCCGCACCCCCGCCAGGTGGAATGCGCCGCCTACCTGCGCCGACTGATAGAGGGCAGCACCTTCACCCGCCCCGACGACCCGCTCAACGTGCAGGATGCCTACACGCTGCGCTGCATCCCGCAGGTGCACGGCGCGGTGCGCGACGCCATCGCCTACGCCCGTTGGGTGCTGAGCATAGAACTGAACGCGGCCACCGACAACCCGCTCATCTTCTTTGACGAGGATACCGGCGAGGCAACGGTGCTGTCGGGCGGGAACTTCCACGGCGAGCCGCTGGCTATCGCCATGGATTACCTCAGCCTGGCGCTCACCGAGTTGGGCAACATGTCCGAGCGGCGGCTGGCCCGCCTCACCGATGAGTCCAGCAACGCCGAGACGTTGCCCGCGTTCCTGACCCGCGAAGGCGGCCTGAACTCGGGCTTCATGCTCACCCAGTACACCGCCGCGGCCCTGGCGTCGGAAAACAAAGTCCTGGCGCATCCGGCCAGCGCCGACACTATCCCGACCTCGGCCAACATAGAAGACCACGTGAGCATGGGGCCGACCGCGGCGCGACATGCGCGGAGGATCGCGACCAACGTGGAGCGCATCCTGGCGCTGGAACTGATGGCGGCGGCGCAGGGCATTGACTTCAGGCGGGCCATCCTCGGCCCGAACGCGCGCCTGGGCAAGGGCACCCAGGCCGCCTACTCGCTGATTCGGCAGCATGTCCCGTTCCTGGAACGCGATGACGTGATGTATCCGTACATAGAATCGGTTACGGCGCTTGTGGCGACCGGCGCCCTGACCAGGGCCGTGGAAGACGCCCTGGCCGACAAGGGCTAGGCGCGTAGGAGGAGACCCATGCTTGTGAGAGACTACATGACCCGCCACCCATTTATGGCCGAGCCGTCCATGTCCATCGTGGAGGCGCAGCGCCTCATGGGCGAGAACAACATCCGCCACCTTCCCGTCGTCGGCGAGGGCAAGCGGCTCTTGGGATTGGTAACGCGGAACACGCTGCTGGTGGATCCGAGGCGGCTGGGCAGCCTGGACGTGTGGGAGATCGCCCGCTACCTGTCGGGCCTGACGGTCAAGGACGTGATGATCAAGGCGCGGGACGTGATCACCATTCACCCCGACGCGACGATAGAAGACGCGGCCCGCGTCATGGTGGAGCGCAAGGTGGGCTGCCTGCCCGTCTTGGAGGATGGCGTTGTGGTGGGCATTCTCACCGACGCCGACATGCTGGCCCACCTGATGCAGATGATGGCGGCGGGCACGCCGGCGGTGCGCGTTACCGTTCGCATGCCGGACGTGCGCGGGGAACTGGCCAAACTCGTCGGCGCCATCGCCGCGCAGGGGTGGGGCATCCTGGCCCTGGGCGGCGCGCCTGCCCCGCGCGAGCCGGGCAAGTGGGATGCCGTCGTCAAGATCCGCTACGTTACGAAAGACCAGGTCGCGGCGGCCCTGTCCGGTGTAGAAGGCCAACAGATCGTGGACATACGGGAATGCTAACCGAAACCGAGCGCTAACATGACCCTGACGGAAGAGTTCATTCGGGTTTTTGACGTTTGGGAGCCGGCGCGGCCCTATCTCCCCATGATGGTGGACGAGGCCGAGATGGCGCTGGTGCTGGCTATGCGCGGCGAGGCGCTGTCGCCGTCGCAGGTGGCGCAGCGCATGGGCCTGCCCGTGGAACAGGCGGAGGGCCTCCTGGAGCGGGCGTATCGGCGCGGGATCGTCAACAAGTCGGGCGAGGGCGAGGGGGCGACCTACTCGGCGGCGGATTTCTATACCCGCCTGGACGTTTTCGCCAAGTACGAGAACTGGGACGACATCCCAGCGCAAGACCGCAAGGCCATCCATCGGCGCTACCTGGACGAGTTCATCGCGCGCGTGCGGCCCAAGGTGGAGCAACTCATGGCAGGCGCGCCCTCGGCCGATGGCCTTCACAACAACGACATCCTGCTGCTCTACGAAGTGGAGGAGATGCTGGACGCGGCCACCGACATCGTGGTTCAGCCGTGCGACTGCCGCCGCCTGGCGCAGAACTGCGACCGCCCCGTGGAGACCTGCATCTGGCTGGACAAGTCGGCGCGCGAGGCGCTGGACAGGGGCCACGGCCGGCGACTGACGCGCGACGAAGCCAAGGCTCTGGTTCGCCGGGCGGACAGGAAGGGCCTGATGCACACCGGCGACAGCCAGTGGCGGACGAACGGGCTATCGCCCATCTGCAACTGCTGCGCCTGCGACTGTTACCCCTTCACCGCCGCGCGCGAAATCGGCAGCAAGGGGGTGTGGCCGCGAAGCCGCTACGTGGCCGCCTACGACCGCGACGCGTGTGCCTTCTGCGGCCTCTGCGTCCGGCGCTGCCACTTCGGGGCCTTTTACCACGACGGCGGCGAAGTAACCGTGGCCGGAAAGACCGCGCGCAACGTCCAATTTGACCCCGCCCTGTGCTGGGGCTGCGGGCTATGCGCCAACTCGTGCCCGACCGGCGCTATCGTCATGCGCCCGCTGGCCCCCACCCCCGAAGGGACACGGTGAGACAGCGTATGCCCGCGATTGTGCGTCTCCTCGCCGTCCCCGCGGTGGGCGGCTACTACTGCGAAGACCTGGCGGCCCTGCAATCGCGCCCCATGCCCATCGCCGACCGGTACGCCGCGCCCGCCGTTACGCCGGGCTTTCGCCGCGTGCGCGAGGTGGCCGAGGCGGTGTCGGTGGGGCTGGCGCTGGACGACGGGCGCGTGGCCTGGGGCGATTGCGTCGCCGTGGCCTACAGCGGCAAGGCGGGCCGCTGGCCGGTGTTCCGCGCCGACGAAGGCGTGGCGACGCTGCGGACGGTGGTCGCGCCCGCGCTAGAGGGCCAGCCGCTGGCGCAGTTCCGCGCTCTGGCCTCGGCGATGGACGGCCTGACGGAGACCGTCGTCGTGGAGCGCCCCGCCGAGGCCCCGCGCGTGGGGTCGGCTTCGCGCCTGTCGCGCCGCGACCTGCTGACGGGGCGCTTCGCGCGAGCCGACGAGGCCGAGTCGCCCGGCGCGGAGCGCGTCGCGGTAACGCGGCCCCTGCACACGGCGGTGCGCTACGGCGTCAGCCAGGCGCTGCTCGGGGCGGTGGCCCTGGCGCGCGGCATCACCATGGCCGAGGTCATCGCCGACGAATGGGGCCTGCCGACGCCATCGGAGCCGGTGCCCATCCATGCCCAATCGGGCGGCGACCGGTACGCCAACGTGGACAAGATGATTGCCCGACGGGTGGCCTCGCTCCCCCATGCGCTGGTGGACAACATCCCCGAGCAGTTGGGCAGCGATGGCTCCAAACTGGTGCAGTACGCCCGCTGGGTCAAGGAGCGCATCCAGGCGCTGGCCGGCGCGGACTATCGGCCCACCATCCACCTGGACGCGCACGGGGCGCTGGGGCAGATTTTTGACAACAACCTGGGCAAGGTACTGGGCATCCTGTACGCCCTGGAGTCGGCGGTGAAGCCTTACCCGCTGCGGGTGGAGTGTCCGGTGATGCTCGCCAGCCGCGAGGCGCAGATAGACGCCATGCGCACGCTGCGCGACTACGTGCGGGCGCGCGGGCTGCGGGTGCAACTGGTGGCCGACGAGTGGGCCAACACGCTGGACGACATCCGCGCCTTCGTGGACGCCCAGGCCGCCGACATGATTCAGATCAAGATGCCCGACCTGGGGAGCGTCCACAACGCGGTGGATGCCGTGCTGGCGTGCAAGCGGGGCGGCGTGGGCGCGTTCCTCGGCGGCAGTTGCGCGGAGACCGACCTGTCGGCCCGCGTGAGCGTGCACGTGGCGCTGGCCACGCGCCCGGACATGGTGATGGCGAAGCCGGGGATGGGCGTGGACGAGGCCGTGATGCTCACCCAGAACGAGATGGGGCGCGCCCTGGCCGAGATGGCGCACAGGCGCGCTGCTCAATAGATTCTTATGGGGAGAAAGGGATGAAATCGGCAAATCGCATCGTGTTCGCATCGCCACAGTTTGCGCTCCTTTCCGAGCAGCAGAAGCAAGATTTGCACCTGGCCGCGCTGGAAGTGCTGCGCCGCACCGGCGTGCGCTTTCACCACCGCGGCGCGCTGGAGATGCTCAAGAAGGCGGGCGCGTTCGTGTCCGACGGGAACCTGGTGAAGTTCCCGGCGCGGCTGATTACCGAGGCGCTGTCGTCGCCGCCCGGCCGCATTGTGATGTGCGACCGAGACGGCGCACCGGCCATGCTCCTGGAGGGCACGAAGACCTACTTCGGTACGGGGTCGGACTGCCTGAACTTCCTGGATCCCGAAACAGGGGCGCATCGCCCGTTCACCCAGGCCGACATCGTGAACGGCTATCGCCTCTGCGACGCCCTGCCCAACATTCACTTCGTCATGTCCATCGGCATCCCGTCCGACGTGAATCCGGCGCTGACGTATGACGTGCAGATGGCGCTGATGCTGGAGCACACCACCAAGCCCATCGTCTTCGTTACGAACGATGGCGCCAGTTGTCGGCGGGCGATAGACATGGCCGCTGCCGTCGCCGGCGGGCACGAGGCCCTGCGCGAGCAGCAGCACATCCTGCTCTACTCCGAGCCGTCGTCGCCGCTCCAGCAGTCGGAGACGGCCGTGGACAAGTTGCTCCTCATGGCCGAATACGAACTGCCGGTGGTGCACTCGCCTGGGCCGCAGATGGGCGCGACGGCTCCCATCACGATGGCGGGCGGCCTGGTGATGTCGCTGGCCGAAATCCTGAGCAGCCTGGTTGTCCACCAGTTGCACAGGCCCGGCGCGCCGTTCGTCTTCGGCGCGGGGCTTCACCACATGGACATGGGCGCGATGCAGATTTGCTACGCCTCGCCCGAGTTCCAGTTGACCAAGGCGGCGGTGGCCGAGATGGGGCGCTGGTACGGGCTGCCCACGTGGGGCTACGCGGGCTGCTCGGACGCGAAGGTGATGGACGAGCAGGCGGCGCTGGAAGCCATGCTGTCGGTGCTCATGGCCAAACTCAGCGGCGCCAATCTCATCCACGACGTGGGCTACATGGAGAGCGGCCTGACGACTTCCTTTGAGATGATCGTGCTCACGGACGAGTTGGTGGGCATGGCCGATCATGTGATGAAGGGGATTGAGGTCAGCGACGCCACGCTGATGGTGGACGAACTGGACGCCGTCGGCCCGGGCGGCAACTTCCTGTCAACCCGCGCCACGGTTCAGCGGTTCCGCGAGTTCTGGTTCCCCGGCCTGCTGGATCGCAAGACGCGCCCGCAGTGGCTAGAGGCGGGGGCCACCACGCTGGGCCAGCGGCTCACGGGCCGGGTCAGGGAGATTCTGGCCGAACACCGCCCCAAGCCCCTGCCCGCCGAGGTCAGGCAGAAGGTGTGGGACATCGTATCCAGCGCCGGTTAGCGCGGCGCGAATCCAAACGAAGGGGAAGAAGGCTCAAGTGGACACCAACTACAGCGCTCATCAGACTCCGCAGTTCCGCGTCCTTTCCGACGCGCAGGCCCGCGCCATCTATCACGGCGCGCTGGAAGTGCTGAACCGCACCGGCGTGCATGTGCACAACAGCGAGGCGCGGGAGTTGATGGCGAAGGCCGGGGCGCGCGTGGACGGGGTACGGGTGCGCATTCCGCCCCACATCGTGCAGGATGCCATCGCCGCGACGCCCCGCACGTTCACGCTGTGGAGCAGGGACGGCAAGCCGCGCATCCAGGTTGTCCCCGACCGCGTCTATTTCGGCCCGGGGCTGACGAGCACGCACTTTGTGGATCCGGAGACGGGCGAGCGGCGCAAGACCCGCCGCGGCGACCCGGCCATGACGGCCCGGGTGTGCGACGCCCTGCCGAACATTGACTATGTGATGGGGCTGGGCCTCATCGGCGACGTGCCGCCGAACCTGGCCCCCGTGTACGAGTTCGCCGAGATGGTGGCCAACACCACAAAGCCCGTCATGGCCTGGGCCTACAACGTGGGCAACGTGCGCGACATCTACGACATCGCCGTGGCAGTGGCGGGCAGCGAGCGCGCCTTGCGCGAGCGGCCCTTCGTGGCGTTCTTCGCGACGTTCCAGGCCCCGCTGATGGCCACCGACCACGACCTGGCCAACGTGCTGTGGATGGCCGAGCGCGGCATCCCCATCATCTACATCGGCGGCGGCGCGGCGGGCAGCACGGCGCCCATCACCGGCGCGGGGCTTCTGGTGTCCTACCTGGCGGGCGCGCTCACGGGGTTGGTCGCGGTCCAACTGAAGGCGCGCGGCGCTCCGGTGTGCATCGGCGGCGTGCCCGAACCGACGGACCTGCGCACCGGTCGCCCGGCCTACGGCGGCCCCGAGATGAGCCTGTACAGCGCGGCCATGTCGGACATCTCGCGCTACCTGGGCGTGCCGTTCATGGGCACGGCGGGCGCGTCCGAGGCGAAGGTGCTGGACTTGCAGGCGGCCATAGAGAGCACCGTGCAGGTCATCCTTTCCGGCCTGAGCGGCGCCAGCCTGGTTCACGACGTGGGCTTCCTGGACTGCGCCGACATCGGCTCGCTGGAGTCGGTGGTCATGAACGATGAGATCATCGCCATGGCGCGGCGTATCCTGCGGGGGATTGAGGTCAGCGACGCGACGATGATGCTGGACCTCATAGACAGGGTCGGGCCGGGCGGCGAGTTCATGTCCACCAAAGAGACGGCCAAACTGTGCCGCTCGGAAATCTGGATGCCGACCATCTTTGACCGCAACCCGTGGGTAACGTGGGAGCAGGAAGGCGCGCTGACTACGCTGGACCGAGTCCGCGCGAAGTTGCGGGACATCCTGGCGACCCATCGCGTGCCGCCGCTGCCCGCCGCGACCGACGCGCGCATTCGCGCCATCCTGGAAGCCGCCGAAGCGCGGGAACAAGGGCGCAGGTAGGTGCGCGAGCATGGATGCGACGATTTCGTTCACGCTGAACGGTCGCACGGTAACGGTGCGCTCGGATCCCAGCCGCACCCTGCTGGAGGTGCTGCGCAACGATCTGGGCCTGACGGGCACCAAGCAGGGGTGCGACCTGGAGGGCGAATGCGGGGCGTGCACCGTGCTGCTGGAGGGGGTGCCGGTGCGGTCGTGCCTGACACCCCTGGGCAAGGTGCAGGGGCGCAGCGTCCTGACGGTGGAGGGGCTTGGGGATCCCGAGCGCCTGCACCCGGTGCAGAAGGCCTTCGCCGATGCGGGGGCTGTGCAGTGCGGCTACTGCACGCCTGGCATGATCATGGGCGCGGCGGCGCTCCTGATGCGCAATCCCAACCCGAGCCGCGCCGAAATCGTGGACGCGCTGGAGGGCAATCTGTGCCGCTGCACGGGCTACGCCAAGATCGTGGCTGCCGTGGAACTGGCGGCGGCGCGGATGCGGGGCGAGGCGGCAGAAGCCGCTGCGCCTGGCGAGAAGGTCATCGGCGGCGATTCTCTTCGCGTGGACGTGGCCGAGCGCGTAACCGGCCGCACGCGCTACGTGGAGGACATCCCCATGCCCGACGCGCTCCACATGCGGGTGGTGCGCAGCCCCCACTTTCACGCCCGCGTGGTGGCGCTGAATGCCGACAAGGCCCTGCAGGTGCCGGGCGTGCTCCGCGTGCTCACGGCCGCCGACATCCCGGGCCAGAACAGCCTTGAGGGGTACAGCAAAGACGAGACGGTGCTCGTGCCCGTCGGGGGCACCGTCAAGATGGTCGGCGACGCGGTGGCGCTGGTGGTGGCAACGACACCCGAGGCCGCCCAGGCCGGCGCGGAGGCAGTGGAGGTGGGCTACGACCCCCTGCCTGTGGCGCTGGACCCGCAGGAGGCGCTTTCGCCCAACGCCGTGAGCATCCACGCTGATGGCAACGTGCTGAGCACGTTCGCGGTGGCCCACGGCGACGCCGACGAGGCCCTGGCGGCCAGCGACGTGCGGGTGGACACCACATACCGCACGTCGTACCTGGAACACGCCACGCTGGAGCGGGAGGCGGCGCTGGGGTACATAGACGAAGCCGGGCGCATCACCGTCGTCAGCGGGACGCACGAACCCCACTGGCATCGCGATTTCGTCGCGCCGGTCTTGGGCCTGGAGCCGTCGGAGGTGCGGGTGATCACGCCCCCCACGGGCGGCTCCTTCGGCAAGCGCCAGGACCCCTGGCTGGCGGCCGCGACGGCGCTGGCCGTGTACCACATGCGCCGCCCGGTGCGCATCGCTTACACGCGCCGCGAATCCTTTGACGCCTCGCCCAAGCGCCATCCGTACACGTGCCAGTATGCGGTGGGGGCGACGAAGGACGGCGAACTGACGGGGCTTCGCCTGCGGGTCACGGCGAACACGGGCGCGTATGACTCCGGGGGCTACTGGATTCCCAACTACGCCGTCGTGGCGGGGGGCGGGCCTTACCGGTGGCGGGGCGTGGACGCCTTCGCGCAGAGCGTCTATACCAACGGCCCCAAGTCGGGCCAGATGCGTGGGTACGGCACGCCCCAGTCCAACTTCGCCCTGGAGTGCACGCTGGACGAGTTGATTCAGCGCCTGGGCGACGACCCTGTTGAGTTCCGCCTGCGCAACGCCATTCGCCAGCACGAAACGACGTGGCTGGGGTATCCCGTGGCCGAGTCGCTGGGCTACCGGCAGGTGCTGGAAGCCATCCGCCCGCGCTATCAGGCGCTGGAGGCGGCGGCGCGCGCGTTCAACGAAAGCGAGCGCGGCCCCTGGCGCAAGGGCGTCGGGGTGGCCGGCATGTGGTACCGCTTCGGCAAGTACGGGGTTCCGCGCGTGGCGGCGGAGGCCGAGTTGGGGCTGGACGGGCGCTTCGTCGTGTACTGCTCCGCGCCGGACTACGGACAGGGCATCGCGACGGTGATGGTGCAACTGGCCGCCGAGACGCTGGGCGTGTCGCGCGACGCCATTCGGCTGGTGAACGCGGACACGGCGACCACACTGGACAGCGGGGTGCCCGGAGCCTCGCGGGCCACCTACTGGGTCGGGGGCGCTGTGTGCCGCGCGGTAACGAGCCTGCGCGAGGTGGTGGCCGAGGCGGCGTCGGAGATGTTGGATTGCCCCCCGTCGGCGGTCGTGCTGACCGACGACCGCGTGATGGTGCAGGGCGACGCCGCCCGCTCCGTGGGGCTGCGCGAGGTCGCCGCCGAGATGGAGCGGCTGGGCCAATCGCGCAAGGTTACGGGCGTCTTTGACCTTCGCGAGCAGTTTCCGCAGCACGAGCGGGAGGTGTACACGCCGCACTTCGTTACGGGAGCGCACGTCGCCGAGGTGCTGGTGAACGTGGCCACGGGGCAGGTGCGCGTAACGCGGGTGGTGGCGGCGCACGACGTGGGCCGCGCCATCAACCCACGCGACGCCCAGGGCCAGGTAGAAGGGGCCATCGTCATGGGCCTGGGCGCGGCGCTTCTTGAGGAATATGTCCCCGGCGTTACCACCGGCTTCTCCGATTATTACATCCCGACGGCCAAAGCCATGCCGGAAATAGAGGTGATCCTGATAGAGGTGCCGAGTTATCAAGGCCCGTTTGGCGCGAAGGGGCTGGGCGAGGCGGCCACTCTGCCCGCAGCGCCGGCCATCGTGAACGCCATCTCGCGGGCCATCGGGGCGCGCATCCGCGAGATTCCCGCCACGCCCGAGCGCGTGCTGATGGCGATGCGACAGGGAGGGCAGCGATGACGCGATACTGCCTGGCCGCTTCCGTTGAGGAGGCGCTGGCGCTGCTGGAAGAGCACGGCGGCGAGGCGCGCATCATGGCGGGCGGGACCGATGTCATGGTGGACATGCGCAAGGGGAAGATCGCGCCGCGCTGCCTGGTGGACATCACGCGGATTGCAGAACTGCGCCAGGTAACGGTTGAGGGCGAGTGGGTGAACGTTGGGGCTGCGGTAACGTTTGCGGAAATCCGCCAGCATCCCTTCATCGCTCAGAACGTGCACGTGCTGGCCGAGGCGGCGCGCTGCGTTGGGGCCTTGCCCATCCAGACCGCCGCGACGTGGGCCGGCAACATCGTGCAGGCGATGCCCGCCGCCGACGGGGCGCTGGCCGCCGTTGCGCTGCGGGCCGAGGCGCGCATTGTGGACGCGACAGGGGCGCAGTGGAGGCCGGTGGAGTCGCTATTCGTGCGGCCAGGGGTGTCGGCGGTGAACCCCTGCCGCCAGATTATCACCCACATCCGCTTCCGCGTGCCGCAGGGATCGTGGGGCAGCGCGTGGAGCCGGGCGGGCCGCCGCGAATCGCTGGTCCTGCCCACGCTCAACTGCGGCGCTTGCCTGACCCTGGGCGCGGACGGCGCGGTGCAGGATGCGGTCATCGCCCTGGGGCCGGTCGCGCCGAGGCCGTTTCGTTCGCGCCAGGCCGAGGCGTTCCTGTGCGGCAAAATCCCGGACTCGGCGACGCTGGCCGAGGCCGGCCGCATCGCCCAGGGCGAGTCCAACCCGCGCACCAGTCCAACGCGCGCGTCCCGCGAGTATCGCCTGGCGCTCATCCCGGCGATGGTAGCGCAGACGTTGGAGGCCGCGGCGGACCGCGCCGCGAAGCGAGCAAGTTATCCGCCGCCCTCACGGTAGCATGGGCGGCTGCGAACTTTCAACTTCAATCATCCGGAGGAGGAACCTACCATGACCGTCAGTACCCAGGCATTCCCCAGGCTGGGGATGCTCACAAACGACCAGTGCGAGGTCATTCACCGCGCGTCGCTGGAGATTCTGCGGCGGACGGGCGTGCGCGTGTACCACGAGGAGGCGCTGGCCCTGTTGCGCCAGGCCGACGTAACCATCACCGACGGCAACCTGGTGCGCTTCCAGCCGGGTTTGGTGGAATGGGCGCTGGCCCAGGCCCCCTCGCGCATCGCGCTGTGCAGGCGCGGCAGCAGCGAGGTCGTCGCCGCGCTGGAGGGCCGCAACGTGAACTTCGGGACAGGCTCCGACTGCCCGAACTACCTGGACCCGCGCACGGGGCAGGTGCGGCCCTTCACGGTGGCCGACGTGGTGGACGCCATCCACGTGGTGGACGCGCTGCCCGAACTCCAATTCTGCATGTCCATGGGCATTCCGTCGGACCTGAAGACGGCCAACGCCTACCGTCATCAGTTTGCGCTCATGCTGGAGCACACGACGAAGCCCGTCGTCTTCGTGTGCGACGACCGCGCCGACTGCGAGGCCATCGCGGCCATGGCGGCTGCGGCGGCGGGCGGCATGGAGCAACTGCGCCTGAACCCCACGCTCCTGTTGTACTCGGAGCCTTCCACGCCGCTGAAGCATTCCGAGACGGCGACGGGGAAGTTGCTCTTCATGGCCGAGAACATGCTGCCCATCGTGCACTCGCCCGCGCCGATGATGGGCGGGACGGCGCCCGTAACCATGGCGGGGGCCCTAGCGCTGGGCAACGCCGAGACGCTGTCCAGCCTGGTCATGCACCAGTTGAAGCGGCCGGGCGCGCCGTTCGTGTACGGCAGTGGCCTGCACCACATGGACATGAAGACCACCATCAGCGTGTACGGCGCGCCGGAGTTCCAACTGGCCCGCGTCGCCGTGGCCGAGATGGGGCGGTTCTACGGCCTGCCCACGTGGGGCTACGCGGGCCACTCGGACAGTTGCGCCATGGACGAGCAGGCGGCGGCCGACGCGACGTTCTCGGTTCTGGTGGCGCTCCTGGCGGGCAACAACCTGGTGCACGATGTGGGCTACCTGGAGGCGGGGCTGACCACGTCGCCGGAGATGATCGTGTTCACCGCCGAGATTATCTCCATGATGCGCAAGTTCATGAGCGGCATCACGCTGGACGCCGAGTCGTTGGCGCTGGATGTCATCCACAAGGTGGGGCCGGGGGGCGACTTCCTGACCCAGAAGCACACGCTGAAGCACTTCCGCGACCTGTGGGAGCCGTCGCTGTTCAGCCGCCAGCGCATGGAGGACTGGGTGGCGCAGGGGAGCAAGCGCCTGGGCCAGCGGCTGAAGGAGAAGACGCTCGGCATCCTGGAGGAGCACAAGCCGCAGCCCTTGCCCGATTCGGTGCGCGCGGAGATTGCGTACATCCTGAAGGGCGCGTGAGGGGTGCGCCGCCAACCGCGAACGGGCGAACAGGAGCGCGGGCGCGGGCAAACGTACCAACTTTGACAGCAAATGTGTTATATCCTATAATGTGATATATCACATTGCCGGAGGGAGAAGATGCTGCAAACGCACGGTATGAGCATGACCAGCGCGCACTACTGTCGCCTGGGGCCGCAGGAGCGCGAGAAAATCCACGCCGCCAGCCTGGAGATTCTGCAGCGCGTGGGCGTGGACGTGCACGACGAACGGGCGCGCGCTCTCCTGGTGAAGGGCGGCGCCAAGGCCGACGGCATCCGCGTCCGCATTCCCGAGCACATGGTCATGAAGGCGCTGGCGGTTGCGCCCAAACAGATCACCCTCTACGACCGCCACGGCAGGGTGGCCATCCGCGCGCGGGACTACAACACGTACTACGGCGGCGGCTCCGACTGCCTCAACATCCTGGATCACCGCACGGGCCAGCGTCGCAAGCCGACGCTCAACGACGTGCGCGACGCCGCCATCGTGCAGGACGCGCTCCCCGAGATAGATTTCGTCATGTCCATGTTCCTGCCCGCGGACGTGGATCAGCGCATCTACGACCGCTACCAGATGGAGGTGATGCTGAACCACACCACCAAGCCCATCGTGTTCGTTACGCCCGACTTTGAGGGCTGCGTGGCGGCGGTAGAGATGTGCGAGGCGGTGGCGGGCGGGGCTGAAGCCTTCCAGCGGCGGCCCTTCGCCGTCTGCTACATCAACGTTACGTCGGGCCTCATCGCCAACGCCGAGGCGCTGCAGAAGTGCATGTACTTCGCCGAGAAGGGCCTGCCGCAACTGTACATCCCGCTGAACGCCGGCGGCGTCAACTCGCCGGTAACCACTGCCGGCTGCACCGCCACGATGAATGCGGGCACGCTGTTGGGCATCGTGCTGGCGCAACTGGTGCGCGAAGGCTCGCCGGTGGCGGTGCCAGGGTGGAACGGCGGGCCGTACAACCTGCAGACGATGGTGGGCAACTACGTGCTGGCCGAGGAGCAGGGCGTTCCCACCGAGATGGGCAAGTTCTACGGGCTGCCGGTGTTCGGGCTGGGCGGCTCCACGGACTCCAAGGTTCTGGACCAGCAGTGCGCGGCCGAGGCGACCATCAGCCTGTTCACCGCGCTCCTGCACGGCGCCAACATCGTCCACGATGTGGGGTTCATGGACGCGGGGCTGCAAGGCTCGCTGCAACTGATGGCCATCTGCAATGACCTCATCGGCTTTCTGCGCGCCGCGACGGCGGGCGTGCCGGTCAACGACGAGACGCTGGCGCTGGACGTGGTGGACGAACTGGGCCCCACCGGCAACTACCTGGAGCACAAGCACACCCTGCGCAATTTCAAGAAGGCGTACTACTCGCGCCTGGCGGACAAGCGCGTGTACTCGCAGTGGGTGGAGATGGGCGCGACGACCATGGAGCAGCGCGCCGCCCAGCAGGTGGACAAGATTCTCGCCGAGCACAAGCCTGAACCGCTCCCCGAAGACGTGCAGCGCGCCATCCGCCGCATCGTGGAGCGCGAGCAGGAGCGCATCAACGCCAGGCCCTAGGCCCGCAATGACACGACAGATGGAGGAAGATGTGTATGCCGCACGATGACGAACGCTTTTTCATGCGCAAGCCCTGGGTTTACGACCCCACGCGCAAGCCGCCCCGGCGCGCCGATGCCGATTTGGGGTTCAACACGCGGGCGCTCCACGCCGGCTTTCGGCCCGGCAAGGACCTGGAGAAGTTCCGCTCCTTCGTCCCGCCCATCGTCCAGTCCATGACCTACCCCTACGAGCGGTTTGACAAGATTCCCTATCCGGTCTATGGCCGCACCAAGACGCCCACCGCCGCCGTCCTGGAAGAGCGGCTGGCGTCGCTGGAAGGCGGCGAGGCGGCGGTTACGGCGGCGTCGGGATCCCAGGCGCTGTTCAACCTCATCTTCACCATCGCGCGGCCGGGCGACAACGTCGTTACGAGCCTGCACATCTTCGGCGAGGGCTACAAGCAGGCGGCGACCATCTTCCCCGAGCGCTGCAACGTGGAGTTCCGCTTCGTCAAGGATCCGGCGCGGCCCGAGTCGTGGGACCGCGAGATTGACCGCCGCACGCGCCTGGTGTGGGTGGAGACGCCCAGCAACCCGTGCCTGTTCGTAACGGACATCGCGGCGGTCGCCGATGTGGCCCACGCCCACGGCGTGCCGCTCCTGGTGGACAACACGACGGCGACGGCGGCGCTCCAGCGGCCCATGGACCTGGGGGCCGACATCGTGCTGCTGTCCATTACCAAGTTCCTGGCGGGCAACGCCACGGTGCTGGGCGGGGCCATCGTGGGGCCCGAGGCGCTGGTGGAAGACATCCGCTGGAACACGACGGAGTTCGTCGGCGCCATCATGCAGCCCTTTGATTCGTGGATGACGCTGCAATTCCTGGAGACGCTGTCGCTGCGCATGGAGCGGCACAGCGCCAACGCGCAGAAGGTGGCCGAATTCCTGGCGGCGCACCCGAAAGTGGAGCGCGTCAACTATCCGGGCCTGCCGAGCCATCCGCAGTACGATCTGGCGCGGCGGCAGATGAAGGCGGGGGGCGGGCTGCTGTCGTTCGTGGTGCGCGGTGGCATGCGCGGCGCGGCGACGGTGATTGATGCCTTCCGCCTGATCACCCATGCCGTTACCTTCGGCACGAGCCGCACGATTTGCATGCACCCGCCCACCATCACCCACGAGCACATGACGCCCGAGGAGCGAGCGGCGGCGGGCATTGACGATGGCCTGATTCGCCTGTCGGTGGGGCTGGAAGACCCGCAGGACATCATCCAGGACCTGGAGCAGGCGCTGGCGCAGTTGTAAACCCAACGTAAGGAGGCTGACATGGCTTGGGATGGCTCGGACATCGCGGCCCGATTTGTGGCCGACATCCGCTGGGCCGACCTGCCGCCAGCGGTGCGGCGCATGTCGCGCATGGCGGCGATGGACACGCTGGGCGCGACGATCCCCGGCACGCGCACGCCGGTGAGCCGCATCACGGCCCGCTACGCTGCGAGGACGTGGCCGGGCGACGCGGCGACGATTCTCCTGCACGGAAGCCGCGCCTCGGCCATCGGGGCGGCCTTTGCCAACGGGTACGCGGCCAACGGGATTGACATTGACGACTGCGGCCTGTTCACCAAAGGGCACCCGGGAGCGCAGTTGTTCCCGACGGCGCTGGCGGTGGCCGAATCGTTGGGGCGCAGCGGCGCGGAGATGCTCACCGGTCTCGTGGTGGGCTACGAGGTGGCGCACCGCACCGCCCGCATCTGGCACGCGACGCACAACGTGTACCAGGCGTGCGGGTCGTGGGGGTCGGTGGCGTGCGCGGCGGTGGCCTCGCACCTCATGCGCCTGCCCGTCGCGACGGTGCGCCAGGCGCTGGGCATCGCCGAGTACCACGCGCCCAACCTGCCCATGATGCGCGACATTGACCATCCGGCCATGGTGAAGCACGGCATCGGGTGGGGCGCGATGAACGGCATCATCTCGGCGCAACTGGCCGCGGAGGGGTTCACCGGCATCCCCAGCGTGCTGGAAATGGCCGAGCACGCCGAGTGGGTGCGGGACATCGGCGCGAAGTACATCATGACCGAGGGCATCGCCTGGAAGGAATACGCCTGCTGCGCATGGACGCACGCCGCGCTGAAGGCGGCCACCGACCTGGTGCGCCAGCACAACATCGCGGTCGGCGACATCGCCCACATCCGCGTGGAGTCGCCGTGGGTGGGCGTGCGCCTGGGCACGCGGCTGCCCACTACCACCGAAGAGGCGCAGTTCAACATGGCGTGGCCGCTGGCCGCCATCCTTGTAGATGGCGAAGTTGGCCCCGAGCAGATTCTGGAGCACCGCTACGGCGATCCCGAGATTCGCGCCCTTGCCCAGAAGATAGAACTGACGGAGACCGACGAACTGAATCGCCTGTACCGCCTGGCGGAGACGGGCGACCTCAGCGGGAAGTACGCGTGCGCCGTCGCCATTCGGACGCGGGACGGGTGCGAGTTCTACTCGGGCATCGTGGAGGGCAACATCAACTACCCGCAGACCGGCTGGGACGAGGCGCGGATTGAGCGCAAGTTCCGCTGGCTGGTGGCCCCCATGCTGGGAGACGCCCGCACCGACCGCCTGGTGGAGACGCTGTGGCATCTGGACGAGGTCGCGGACGTGCGCGAACTGGTGGCGCAGTTGCGCGAGGCGTGAGCGGGGCGAGGCAAACCCGCCGAGTTGTAACCGCGAATCCACGCGAATGCGCGCGAATAGGGAACGTGCGACTAGGGAACGTGCGACGCACCTCCAAGGTGCGTCGCACTGGAGTTTGGCCTTTTTGAGGAAAGACTTGAAAATGGGGTGCCCCTTGGTGTAAAGTAGAGTTATACGAAACCACCACACGAAGGAGGCACCCCGAAATGAATGATACCACATTGCAAACGAGAAGTCCA
Organism: Anaerolineae bacterium; assembly: GCA_034436295.1. Classification (GTDB taxonomy): domain Bacteria; phylum Chloroflexota; class Anaerolineae; order DTLA01; family DTLA01; genus DTLA01. The sequence continues at coordinate 35,447 of DAOTVT010000294.1, forward strand.
CTTTTGCAGGCGTTG
>DAOTVT010000295.1:0-2814 GCA_034436295.1 Anaerolineae bacterium
ATACTTGAATAACCTGGGCAACGGCCTGCGCGACCGCTACGCCCGCTCCGGCGACCTGCACGACCTCCAGCGCGCCATTGATGCCTGGGAGCAGGCGGTGAAGGCAACCCCCGCAGGCTCCCCCGAACGCGCCGCTATCTTGAATAACCTGGGCTCCGGCCTGCGCGACCGCTACGCCCAGACCCGAGAACCCCAAGCCCTGGAAGCGGCTCTGAAAGCACACGAGCAGGCGTTCAACTTCCTGGAGGCACGCCTCGCCGACTCGCCCGTGCCGTACAAACTGGGCCAGCAAGGGCAATTCGCGGCGGTGTACGCCGACCTCGTTTCTGCCCGCCTGCTGAAGGCCAACGCGGCGCCCCCCGAAGCGCCGGCATTGCGGCGGGACGCCCTCGTCGTGGCCGAGATGACCAAATCGCGCGTGCTGACGGCCCTGATGAGCCGCGGGCTTCCCCTGCCCCCAGGAGTCCCCGTAGAAGAGGCGGCGCGGGAGGCGCATCTCTTTGAGGAACTGACCAACCTGGACGAAAAGGCGCTTCTGGAGCGTGGCGCCACACCCCAGGATACCCAGGTGGAGCGGCTCCGCATGGAGCGGCGCGAGCAGGTCGTGGGCGAACTGCGCGGCATCTGGAGCAGGTGGGCCAAGCGGGGCGGCGAACTGGCCGACTGGGTGGCGCTGCGCCGCGCCGACCCGCCCAAATGGGAGGACCTGGCCCGCCTGGCCGACGACCTGGGGCCCGAAACCGCGCTGATGTCCTTCTTCGCCCTGCGCGATGGCATCGCCCTCTTCGTCCTCCGCGCGGGGTGGCAGGAGCCGCGGGCGTTCACGGTGGAGACTCTCCGCGGCCAGCAGGGAGACATCCTGCAGCGCCTTGTCCGCGAGGTGCACCTCTACGACCGCACCGACCGCCGCGGCGAGACGTGGGACAGGCTCCTGCAGCCGCTGCTGGCGGAGGCGCTTCCCCTCGTGGGCGAGGCGCGCCGCATCGTCTTCGCGCCCCAGTCCTTCGGCCACCTGCTGCCGTGGGCGGTGGCGTTGCGGCGGGCGGGCTGGCAGGGCAGGCTGGTTGCTGTCCCCGCGCTGGGCCTGCTGCCGCGCCTGCGCGACAAGGCCCGGCCCACGAACGGCAAGGCCCTGGTGGCGGGGAACCCATTACCCACGCCGGAACTGAACCTGCCCTACGCCGAGGAGGAAGCCCGCCAGGTGGCGGCGATGCTGGGCGCGCAGCCCCTTCTGCGGCACCAGGCGACGAAGCAGGCGGTGCTCGCGGCCCTGTCCGACGCGTCCATCATCCACCTGGCCACCCACGCCTACTTCCACGGCGGGTCGCCCCTGGATTCGGGCATCCTCCTGGCCGATGGCATCCTGACGGCGCGGGAGGTTATGCAGCAACGACTGGAGGCAGACCTGCTGGTCCTTTCGGCGTGTGAGACCGGGATCGCAGGCACGCTGGGCGGGGACGAATTGGCCGGACTGGCCCAGGCGTTTCTGTACGCGGGGGCGCGGTCGCTGCTGGTCAGCCTGTGGTCGGTGGACGACCCGGCCACCGCCGCGCTGATGACGGCCTTCTACCAGGCGCGGCAGAACGGAGCCGACAAGGCCGAGGCGCTGCGCACCGCCATGGATTTCGTGCGCTCCCAGCCCAGGTGGGCGCACACCTACTACTGGGGCGCGTTCGTGCTCATGGGCGACTGGACATAGGAGGAAAGACCATGTGGATTCGGACACCGGACAGAATTGAGCCAGTGCTGTGGGAAGGCGCGCTGGTGCCCGCAAGCGAGGCCGCCGTGGAGCGCCTGGCGCGAGACTTCGCCCGGCGCGGCGTAAAGGCCGACGTGAAGAAGACCGTCGCCGATGCGAATGTCCTCACCATCGGCCAGCCCGAGACGTGGAAGATCACCGATTTCTTCAAGCCCGCCACAATTTCAGATTCAGATCCGATGCTAGCCAAACTGGCCGAAGCCGACTTCTACGTGGTGCGGCTGGGGTGCTCCTTCCGCGTGAAACCCAAAAATGTGGAAGTGGAATGGGCACGATTCACCGTGCGCCTTCTCCCCGACGCGGACGGACGCCAACCGATAGCCTTTGACCTGCACCCGGTGATGGTAACGCAAGAGATCAAGCGCACCATCCGGCTATCGGTCAGCCCGGTGCTGAAGTTCCAGCAACTGGAGGCGGAGGCGGGGGGCGCAGAATGGGGCTGGGAATACACCGAACTCCAGCCCGTTATCAGCGCGTCCGGCGGCGGCGAGGCCGAACCATCGTGGGACTACACCGTTGCGCGGGGCGTCTCCACCGTACAAGGGCTGAAGTGGATGCACATGCTGGTCAAGGCCCCCAAGGGCATGCCGGCGGGGCAGGCGGCTCTGGATCTAGCGGCCGACCTGAAGGTGCGCGGCGGGGATTTGCCGGTGCTGTTCCCGCGCACGGGTTCCGCCGAACCGCTGACGGCGAAACTCTGGGGCTAGGGCGAGGGGCGCAATCCCCACCCCCGGGCCGACAGACCACGTCGGGCGGCCTTCCATCGCCGCCGCGACGTTCCCCCCACCCCCGCGCCGACAGACCACGTAGGGCGGCTTTCCATAGCCGCCGCGGCGTTCCCCTCGCCCCGCTTGCGGGGAGGCGTTCCCCTCGCCCTGCGCCGATGGAACACGTCGGGCGGCTTTCCATCGCCGCCGCGGCGTTCCCCTCGCCCCGCGCCGATGGACCACGTAGGGCGGCTTTCCGTCGCCGCCGCGGCGTCCCCCCGCCCCCGCGCCGACAGACCACGTAGGGCGGCTTTCCATAGCCGCCGCGGCGTTCCCCCCGCCCGCGCC
>DAOTVT010000296.1:0-7916 GCA_034436295.1 Anaerolineae bacterium
CACAAAGACACAAAGAAAAACCCTTTGCGCCTCTGTGTCTTTGTGTGGGATATTTTCCTCACACAGAGACACAAAGAAAACCCTTTGTGCCTTTGTGTCTTTGTGTGGGATATTTTCCTCACACAGAGACACAAAGAAAACCCTTTGTGCCTCTGTGTCTTTGTGTGGGATATTTTCCTCACACAGAGGCACAAAGACACAAAGAAAAACCCCCTTGTGCCTCTGTGTCTTTGTGTGGGATATTTTCCTCACACAGAGACACAAAGAAAAACCCCCTTGTGCCTCTGTGTCTTTGTGTGGGATAGTTTTCCTCACACAAAGGCGCAGAGACACAAAGAAAACCCCCGCCTTGTACAACCGCCACGGCGTGGCTATAATACGTCCAACTCGGCGAGGAGGGTTGCCGTGGACGGGAGACAATTCGCGGTGGGCGCCATCGTGTTCGCCCTCATCTGCTGGCTGACGTTGGCGGCGCTGGTTACGGGGTTCTCGCCCGAAGAGCCGCTCATCTACCTTTTCTACGGCCTTCTGGCGCTCGGCGTGAGCAGCACCCTGATGCCCCTCGTGTACTTCCTGCACCTCCGCTTCGGCGACGCCAGGGAGAACCCCCGCTGGTTCCGCTACATCCGCCAAAGCCTGTGGATCGGCGTGCTGGCGGCCTTCTACCTGTGGCTCAATAGCCTACGCGCGCTCAGTGCGCCGGCGCTCCTGCTGGGCATTTGCATCGTCGCGCTGGTGGAACTGGTCATCCTGCGCCCATCCAGGACGGAGGGATAACATGGCCGACAAGAGCGCACCGGAAGAACGTTTGCGCCGACTTCCCAGCGTGGATCGCCTGCTCCAGACGCCGGAGGGGCAGGAGTGGGCCGCGGCATTTGGCCACGACCTGGTCGCCGAAGCCATACGCGAGGCCGTGGGCGAAGCGCGCAGCCGCGTGCTGGCGGGGGAGGATGCGCCCGCGGTGGCCGATGTCCTGGCGTTGGCGCAGGCGCGGCTGGAAAGTCTCGTTACGCCGACGCTGCGGCGCGCTATCAATGCCACGGGCGTCGTCATCCACACGAACCTGGGCCGCGCCCCGTTGAGCCAGGCCGCGCGCGAGGCGATGGAACTGGCGGCGCGAGGGTACACGAACCTGGAGTTTGACCTGGAGGCGGGCGTGCGCGGCTCTCGGTACGTCCACGCCGTCAACCTGCTCAAACGGCTGACCGGAGCCGAAGACGCGCTGGTGGTCAACAACAACGCCGGCGCGGTGCTGCTGGCCCTGAGCACGCTGGCCGCGGGGCGAGAGGTGGTCATCTCGCGCGGCCAACTGGTGGAAATCGGCGGGGGCTTCCGCATCCCCGACGTGATGCGGCAGAGCGGCGCGCGCCTGGTAGAGGTGGGCACCACCAACCGCACCACGCTGAAGGACTACGCGGCGGCCATCTCGTCGGAGACGGCCCTGCTCCTCCGCGTCCACAGTAGCAACTTCCGCATCATCGGATTCACGCACCAGCCAGGCCTGGACGAACTGGTGGAATTGGCGCGCAGCCGCGGCTTGCTGGTCATGGATGACCTGGGCAGCGGCACGTTGCTGGACACGGCCCAGTTCGGCCTGTCGCACGAGCCGATGGTGCAGGAGAGCCTCGCCGCGGGAGCGGATGTGGTAACCTTCAGCGGCGACAAACTGCTGGGCGGGCCGCAGGCGGGCTACATCGTCGGCAGGAGGGAACTCATCGCCCGCATGAGGACGCACCCCCTCACCCGCGCTTTGCGCGTGGACAAGGTGGCCATCGCCGGAATTGAGGCCACCCTGCGGCACTACCTGCTGGGCGAGGCCACCCGCGAGATTCCCGTCTGGCGCATGATCTCAACGCCTGCCGACGCGCTCCGCAAGCGGGCGCGGGCCTGGGCGCGGCGACTGGTGGCCGCCGGCTTGGAGGCCGCCGTAGTCGCCGGACAGTCCACCGTCGGGGGCGGCTCTCTCCCCGGCGAGACGCTCCCAACGTGGCTGCTGGCCCTGACGGTGCCCTCGCCCGATGCGTTCGCGCGCGCGCTCCGCATGGGCAAGCCCGCCATCGTGCCGCGCATTGAGGAAGACCGCCTGCTGTTTGACCCGCGCACCGTGCTTCCCGACGAGGACGGGGCGCTGCTGAAGGGCATTCTCGCGGCGGCTGGCGTCGCCTAGCGCAGCGGCTACCGCTTCGCCAACCCGTCCAGCCACGCGCGGATGTCGGGGGCGTCGGCGAAATCCGCGCCCAGCGTGATCGTCTGGCCGCTGTAGGACACGATTTCGCCCGCCTCGTTGACCTTGAGGGTCAACTGGCCGATCCACTCGCCCTGATACCCCGCCTGGACGATCACCGTGCCGTGGGCGGCGTCGCGGAACGGTTCGGGCATCAGCACGCCCGGATTGCCCCCCACAATGGCGGCGATGCCAGGGACACTCGCGGCCAGTTCCCGGTCTTGCTGGAAGCCCAGGTTGGAGCAGACGATGAAGATGTCGGCCTGGCCCTGCAATTCCGACATCACCCGCCGCACGGCCTCCGCCGGGTCGGCGACGAACACCGCCCCCCTGCCTTCGGGCGGGAGAAACGCAAGAACGTTCTTGCTGGTAACCCCGATGACGGCAACGCGGTGCCCCGCCATCTCCTTGATGACGTAGGGGCGCGCGAACAACGTGCTGGTGTTGCCCACGTACACGTTGGCCGACAGCACGGCGAAAGCCGCCTCGCCCATGCGCGCCTTGAGCACATCAAGCCCCCAGCGGAAGTCCTGGTCGCCCAGGGTCATGGCGTCGTATCCCAGGCGGTTCATGGCCTCAATCATCACCGCGCCTTTGGTGGACGAGGTCAGCAACTGGTCGGTCGTGAGCGCGTTGCCGGCGTCCAGCAGCAGGACGTGCGGGTACTGCTCCCGCGTCTGACGGATGAAGGTGGCCCGACGGGCCAACCCGCCCTTTGGCGGCCTTCAGCCGCACGGCTCGGTGAAGCCGCGAACGTCGTTCGTGTGCAGGATGACGAGGTCAAACGCCTGGGGCGAAGGGGCCGGCGTGGGCGTGGGGGTGGGCGGCGTGGACTCGGCCCCGCAGCCCGACAGCACCAGGACTGCAACCGCAAACAGCGCAAGGATGCGAAATGGTGTTCTGTGCAAGTCGGCTCTCCCCCTCGCCAGGATTTTGTGCGCCCAACTATACGCCAGCGGGGCGCGGATGTCAACCTTGTTGAATTCGCGCAACGATTGTGTTATAATGGGGCGGGCTGCGGGGTAGGCAGGGTGAAGCAATCTTGCGAAAAGGGAGGGGGCCATGCAAGCCGCTCCGGCACTCGCCATTCGGAACAAGATACTGGGGGCGCTCCTGAAGCACGCGCGCCTTCGCGCCGGCAGGCTTCCCGACGAATACGCGCAGGTGTTCGGCTGCACCGAGGCCGACATCCTCCGCTGGGAGAGCGGCGAGACGCCCATCACGCTGTCCCAACTGGAGGTCTGGGCGCATCTGAGTGGCGTGCCCCTCTCGTTCTTCTGGAACGACCACGCGCTGCCCCAACGACGAGAGGTTGAGGAGCCGGTGCAGCCCATCATGCAGATTCGCCGCAAGATGGTGGGCGTCCTGCTGCGCCAGTCCCGCCTGATTGCGGCGCGCTCGCTGGAAGACCTGGCGCGGGAAATCGGCGTAACGCCAGAGTACCTGGAGGCGTGCGAGGCCGGCACGAAGGAACTGTCGGTGGCCCAGTTGGAACTCGCCGCCGAGGCGTGCGGCGTGCCCATCGCCCAGTTCTTTGACGAAGACCTGTTCGCGCCCAGCGAGGAGGAACGCCGAATGCGCGACCTGCACCGCCTGGACGAACTCCCGCCCGACCTGCGCGAGTTCGTGCTCAAGCCGTCCAACGTGCTGTACCTGAAGATCGCCAAGCAGATCAGCGCCCTTTCCGCCGATACCCTGCGCGAAATCGCCGAGACGCTGTTGGACATCACGCTGTGAACGCCTCGTCTGCGGCCCATCCGTGCGCTCCCAGGAGACGTTGTCCGTGAAGCAGGGGACGAATTCAGCCCATGCAAAGCCGTCTGGCCCGCCGGTGGCCGAAATAGTCGCGCACCTGGTTACGAAGGACTTCCGCGCGGCTCTCGGCGCGGTGGCGCAACAGGTCGCCGCGTACACCGAGGCGCGGGCGGTCTCGCTGGCCTGCGTGGGGGAAGGAGAGACACGGGCGCGCGCGGGAACCTGGCCCGACGGCGCCGCGCCCAAGGTAGATTCGTGGGAGCGGGCGCTGGCCGAGCAGACGAAGCGGGGCGCGACCACGCTGCCGCAAGGCCCGCTGCCCGTCAGCATGGCGAGGGGCGCGGACTGGGCCCTATGCGCGGCGCCGCTCGTCGCGGGCCAGCAAGTCGTCGGCCTGTTGTCGTTGTGCGTCGCGTCGGGCGACGAGGTGCGGGCGGCCCAACGCTTGCGCGACATGGCCCCGTGGCTGGGCGGCGTGCTGCACCTGGCCCAGGCGCGGGAGACCGCACACCTGCAGGTGGCCGCGCTCGGCACCCTCCTCCGCCAGGCCCAGGCGTGGACGGCGGAACCCGACACCCGTGCGGCCCTGCGCGCGGCGCTCCAAGTCCTGGCGACGCTCTTCGGCGCGCAGGGTGGCCTGATCGCGGCCCTGGACGACGAGGCAGGCGTGCTGCGCTGCCTGGGGGCGTATATCCCCAACGAGGCGTTGGACTGGACAGGCGCGCGCCTCAGGCCCGCCGGAATCCTGCATCATGCCTGCGTTTCGGGGGAGACCGTCGTGTGCAACGAGCCGGACAGGGACCCGCGCTACGCGCCGGATGTGGAAGGCGCGCTGGTGGCGTCGCTCCGGTCGCTGGTGGCCGTGCCGATACGCGCGCCAGGGGGGCAGCGCGGCGTGCTCGCCATCTTCAACCGCGCGGGCGCGTCGGGGTTCCGTCCCGCCGACGCCAGCCTGATCGCGGGCGTGGCCACCCTCGTGTCGGCGATTCTGGAGACCGCGTGGCTGCGCCAGGCGATGGACGAGACGCGGGAGCAGTGGGGGGCGCTCCCCCGCTCCATCCGCACGGAGATCGCAGGGACGCTGCACCAGGGCCCGATCCAGGTGCTGGCCGCGGTCGCCATGGGGCTGGACCACGTGGAGCATCTCCTGGCGGCCCAGCCCGATGCCGCCGGCGAGGAGATCAAGTCGCTCAAGGCGTTGACCCGCGAGGCCACCCGCGAGGCGCGCCTCCTCCTGTTTGAACTGCGCCCCACGCTGCTGGAGACCGAGGGGCTGGCCGGCACCCTGGCCGCGTACATCCAGCAGTTGCCCGAGGAGAGCGTCCGCGTCCACCTTGATTCTAGCGGCCCTGTCGGTGAGATTCCGTTGCCGGTGGCCGAGGCGGCATTCCACGCGGCCGCGCAGGGCATCCGTCACGCCCGACTCCACGGCCAGGCGACGGAGATAGGGCTGACGCTGGTCGCCGACGACGAGGCGCTCACCCTCACGCTTGAGGACAACGGCAAGCCCCATGGCGAACGCCGCTGCACCCGAGGCGAAGTGGGGGTCGGATGCGTGGCCGCCATCGGCGAGCAACTGGCGCCGCTGGGGGGCACCCTGGACCTGCGGGAAGCCTCCGCCGGACGGGGGCCGACGGTGCAGATTCGCATCCCGCTGGGGACGCGGCGGGCGTAAAACAAAGAGCGGGCCTGCGCTCGCAAGCCCGCTCGCAACTCCCCACACGTGGCGCTACTTGGACTCTGCCGCCTTCGCCGCCTGGATGATCTGCTGCGCGATGTGCGACGGGACTTCCTCGTAGTGCGAGAACTCCATGGTGTACACGCCGCGCCCCTGGGTGATGGAGCGCAGGGTGGTGGCGTAGTGGAGCATCTCGGCCAGGGGGACCTGCGCCGTTACGACGCTGCGCCCGTGGGACTGCTCCATGCCCTGCACGCGCGCCCGCCGCGTGTTCAGGTCGCCCAGCACGTCGCCCATGTACTGCTCGGGGATGGTGATGACTACCTGCATGATGGGTTCCAGCAGCACCGGCCCGGCTTCCTCCATCGCCTTCTTGAACCCCAGGTTCGCGGCGATCTTGAAGGCCATTTCCGACGAGTCCACCGGATGGTACGAGCCGTCGTAAAGCGCGACGCGCACGTCCACCACCGGATAGCCCGCCAGGATGCCCTTGGTCATCGTCTCGCGCACGCCCTTTTCCACCGCCGGGATGTACTGGCGCGGCACGGCCCCGCCGAACACCTCATCCACGAACTCAAATCCGGTGCCGCGCGGCAGCGGCTCCAGCCGCAGCCACACGTCGCCGAACTGCCCGTGGCCGCCCGTCTGCTTCTTGTGGCGTCCCTGGGCGCTGGCCGTCCGGGTGATCGTCTCGCGGTAGGGAACCTTGGGCGTGCCCACGGTGATCTCCACGCCGAACTTCTGCTGGAGTTTGCGGGCCGCGATGTCCACATGGGACTCGCCCATGCCCGACAGAATCGTCTCGTTGGTTTCGGCGTCGCGGGTAACTTCCAGGGTGGGATCTTCTTCCACCAGCCGCGTCAGGGCCGTGCTCATCTTGTCCAGGTCGGCCTTGGTCTTGGGCGAGATGGCCGCCGAGAAGATGGGCTTCGGGTAGGTTACCGGGTCCAGCACCAGGGGCCGGCCCTTGTCGCACAGGGTGTCGCCGGTGATGGTGCTGCTCAACTTGGCCACGCCGCCGATTTCCCCCGCGCGCAACTGCTTGACGGGGGTCTGCTCCTTGCCACGGATGAGGAACAACTGGCCGATGCGCTCCTCGCTCTCGGAGCGGGAGTTGAACACGCGGGAGTCCGACTCCAGAATGCCCGAGTACACGCGCAGGTAGGTGAGCCGCCCCACGAAGGGGTCGGCCGTCGTCTTGAACGCCAGCGCGGCCAAAGGCCCGTTGTCGGTGGCCGCCAGGGTCTCGGTCTCGCCGGTGGCGGGGTTCTTGGCGCGAATCTCGCCCCCTTCGGCCGGCGAGGGCAGCAGGGCTACGATGGCGCTCAGCAGCGGCTGGATGCCGAGGTTGGCCAGGGACGAGCCGCACAGGATGGGCACGATCTTGCCCCCCTTGACGCCCAACCGCAGCCCTCGGTAGATTTCATCCTCGGTGAGTTCTCCGCCGTCCAGGTACTTCATGATGAGTTCGTCATCGCCCTCGGCCGCGACTTCTATCAGTTGCGTCCGCGCCTCTTCCACCTGGGTCGCCATGTCGGCGGGAACGGGGCCTTTTTCGCCCTTGGGGCCCAGGTAGGCCGTGCGCGATACCAGGTCCACCACGCCCTTGAAATTGGCCTGGCTGCCGATGGGCAACTGCATGATGGCGGGGCGCACGCCGAGAATCTCGGCCAGGCTGGCGACCGCCTTCTGGAAGTCGGCGTTTTCGCGGTCCATCTTGTTGACGAAGACAAGGCGGGGCAACTTGTAGTCATTGGCGTGCTGCCAGACCAGTTCCGTGCCGACCTCCACGCCGGCGACGGCGTCCAGCAGCACGACGGCCCCTTCCACGACCCGCACGGCGCTGCGCACTTCGCCGACGAAGTCCGTGTACCCTGGGGTGTCCAGAATCGTGATGCGGCAATCCCCCCACTCCAGCGGAAGGATAGAGGTGTTGACCGAGATTTTCCGCCGCTGCTCTTCGGGGTCAAAGTCGGATGTGGTGTTGCCGTCGTCCACCTTGCCGAGGCGCGAGATGGCACCCGCATCAAAGAGCATGACCTCGGACAGTGTGGTCTTCCCGCTGTTGCCATGTCCCAGCAAGGCCACATTGCGCAACTTGCTGATGTCGTAACCGGCCATGGATCCTCCTCGTCCAGGACGTTCCGTCCAGGTGTATTCGCGTCATCAAACATGAATGGCGGGCCTGGGGATTCCTCCACGCAGGCCCACGTGCAGGGGTATTCTATCTGAATTAGGCGGTTGTGTCAAAGCCGCGCC
>DAOTVT010000297.1:0-3068 GCA_034436295.1 Anaerolineae bacterium
ACTCGGCCCGCCCAGGCTTCTCGCAGCACCAGTTGGGGACCACGGTGGACGTTACCAGCGCCGACGCCACCGACCTGGTCCCCGATTTCGGCCAGACGCCCGCTGGCCGTTGGCTCCACGACAACGCCCACAAATTCGGCTTCGTCTTCTCCTATCCCCAGGGCAAGGAGCGCCTCACCGGATACATCTACGAACCCTGGCATCTCCGCTGGATCGGCCGCGGCCACGCCGAGATGCTCCACGCGCTGGACTACCTCAACCCCGACTCGCCCATGACGCTGGACGTGTACCTGCAGGGGCTACAGTAGGCGGAACCTTTCGCCTTGCCCGCGCGTCTTGGAGATGGCCGGGGCATTCGCCTCTGGCCGAGTTGCGGATTTGCACGAGGAGGAGATCCGATGAGAATCCCATGGCTGAACGTGCTGCTGATCTGTATCCTGTTGGGGCTGACGGCCTGCGCCCCTGGCAAGCCCGCCCAGGCTCAAATCGCCCAGTCCGACAAGCCTCGCGTCCAATCGCCCGCGGTCGGCGCGTCGGACTTGGCCGAACTGGTCGCGGGCAACAGCGCCTTCGCCTTTGCCCTGTATCAGGCCATCCGCCAGGAGCCGGGCAACCTGTTCTACTCGCCCTATAGCATCTCGCTGGCCCTGGCGATGACCTACGCCGGCGCGCGCGGCAACACCGAGCGCCAGATGGCCGACGTGCTCCGCTTCACGCTGCCCCAGGAGCGACTGCACCCCGCCTTCAACGCGCTGGATCAGGCGCTGGCGAGCCGCGGCGCGGGGGCCAAATCCAAGGACGGGAAGCCCTTCCGCCTGAGCGTTGCCAATTCGCTGTGGGGACAGGCGGGCTACAAGTTCCTGCCCGCGTTCCTGGACACCCTCGCCGTGAACTACGGCGCTGGCCTGCGCCTGGTGGATTTCCAGGCTGCGCCCGAAGCCGCCCGCAAGACCATCAACGACTGGGTGAGCCAGCAGACCGAGGACAAGATTCGGGACTTGATTCCCCCCGGAGCGATTGACACGCTGACGCGCCTGGTGCTGGCCAACGCCATCTACTTCAACGCCGCCTGGCTGCACCCGTTTGAGAAGGAGAGCACGCAGGACGGGCCGTTCTACCTGCTGGACGGCTCGCAGGTTACCGTGCCCATGATGCGCCAGGACGCACACTTCCGCTACTTCGCGGGCGAGGGGGTTCAGGCCGTGGAGTTGCCCTACGACGGCGAAGAGGTGTCCATGGTGATCCTCGTCCCCGACAAGGGCCGCTTTCCCGCCTTTGAGGCCGCGCTCACCGCCGACCAGGTGGCCGACATCTTGGCGAAGATGGAATTCGCCAGCGTCAACCTTACCATGCCCAAGTTCAAGTACGATGCGTCGCTGAGCCTGGCCGACACGCTGAAGGCGATGGGCATGTCCGATGCCTTCAGCATGAGCGCGGACTTCTCGGGCATGGACGGCACGCGCAACCTGGCCATCACCGACGTGTTCCACAAGGCCTTCGTGGCCGTGGACGAAGCGGGCACCGAAGCGGCCGCCGCGACCGCCGTCGTCATCGGGCTGACGGCGATGCCCGCGAGTCCGGTGGATTTGACGGTGGACCGCCCGTTCGTCTTCCTCATCCGCGACGTGCAGACGGGCGCCATCCTGTTCGTGGGGCGCGTGCTCAACCCGGCGTAGATGACCACGCAGCGGCGCGCTTTCGGGGTGCGCCGCTGCGCATGTTTCCCGTTGCGGGCACGGTCGGCGCGGACCGCCTGGCCTAGAGGCTCACCACCTTGCCCGCCCGCAGCATCGTCTCGGCGATGGTGTACATGTTGGAAATCTCGCCGACGGCCACTTTGTCCTTCAGCCCGAAGTGGCCCAGGCACGTGCCGCAGGCGAGCACCTTCACCCCGCGCCCGCACAGCGCCTTCAGGTCTTCCACCACCGCCGAGCCTTCCACGACCAGTTTGACGCCGGCGTTGAAGAAGATGACGGTATCGGGGAGCGGGTCCACCTCGCCCAGGGTGTGGAAGAAGGCGCGGATGAGGATTCCGCCCAGTTCGGGGTCATCGCCGCGCCCCATGTACTGATCCGGCACGACCAGCACCAGCGGGCCAGATGCAGGCGCTCCGCCCGTCGGCGCGGGCTGGGCCGCGGGGTGCGCATGGGGGGTCTTGGCGATGTGCAGGTAGATGCCGTCCTCGCGCGTCTCCACGCGGACTTCGGCCCCGCTTGCCTGCGCCATCCGCTGGACGTTTTGGCGCGCGGTCTCGTTGTCCACGATGGTGGTAACGGAATCGGCCTCTTGCAGCGCGTTTCGGGTGAGGATGACGGGTTGGGGGCATGCAAGCCCGCGCGCGTCCACGACCTTGCTCATAAGCGCCTCCTGGGCGTAGGGATTTGTGCCTATGATACGCGTTCGCCGCGATTCTGGCAAGGGGCGCCGTTCCCTCTCCCGCCGCGGGAGAGGGCCAGGGTGAGGGGCATTCGGATCGCGAAGGACGCGAAAGGGCGCGAAAGGCGCGAAAATGGCGGCCGCGCGGATGTCCACACGCGCGGGGCTGAACCCCCGCGCTCACGGAGCGAAGCCCCTTCGGGGCTGACTGCAACCCGCAACGTTTCGCGCCGTCAGCCCGATGCTTCCGCGTCGGGCGCGCCGTTCCCTCTCCCGCCGCGGGAGAGGGCTAGGGTGAGGGGCATTCGGATCGCGAAGGACGCGAAAGGCGCGAAAATCACGGCCGCGTGGATGTCCACACGCGCGGGGCTGAACCCCCGCGCTACGGGGGCGAAGCCCCTTCGGGGCTGACTGCAACCCGCAACGCTTCGCCCCGTCAGCCCGATGCTTCCGCGTCGGGCGACGAGGAACCGCGAATGCACGCGAATGGGCGCGAATCCGCCCCTAGCCCGCAGGTCACGCACCTCACCTCCGGCCTTCGGCTTCCCCCGCGCGCGGAGAGGGGGAACGAGGGGGTGAGGTTAGCACGCGCGCACCAGCCCGATGCTTCCGCGTCGGGCGACGAGGAACCGCGAATGCACGCGAATGGGCGCGAATCCGCCCCTAGCCCGCAGGTTTCGCACCTCACCTCC